>JALYWW010000014.1 GCA_030852515.1 Pseudomonadota bacterium | reverse complement strand
GGCGATTCCACGGGCGCCGGCGCAGGGGTTGCAGGGGCTGCGCTGGCGATCTCCACCGGAGCCGGGTTGTCGGCCGGCAGCACGCCCGGCGACTGCCGGGCCATGAACATCGCGACCACGGCGACCGAAGCCGCCAGGGCCGCGCCCGGGATCCAGCGACGACCACGCCCGGCCGCAGCGGCGCGGGGACCGGTGGACTCCGCCGCAACGGCGGCCGCGACCCCGTCGGCAAACCCGGCCGGGGCGGCGGCGGTGGCCTGGCCACGGAGGATGTCGCCGGCCAGCTGCCAGCGCGACACGCAGGCCGCCAGCCCGGCGTCGTGCTCCAGCCGCTTGCGCAGGAAGCGCGCCTCGTCCTGGCCAAGCTCGCCGTCGAACATCGCCGAAAGCTGGATCCGGGTGAGGTCTAGGATCTTGTCATTCATCGCGTTGCTCGCTCCGAACCGTCTTCGTTGTCCATGAGGGGCCTGAGTTCCTGGTCGATCGCCTCGCGGGCGCGGAAGATCCGCGACCGCACGGTGCCGATGGGGCAATCCATTTTCTCGGCGATGTCCTCATAGCTCATGCCTTCGACTTCGCGCAGGGTGATCGCCACGCGCAGCTCATCCGGCAGTGCTTCGACCGCGCGCATCACCGTTTGTTCCATCTGCTGGCGCATCAGTTCGCGCTCCGGGGTGTCGTTGTCGCGCAAGCGGATGCCCGAATCGAACTGTTCGGCGTCGGCAACGTCGATGTCGCCGGTGGGCGGGCGGCGATTGCTGGCGACCAAGTGGTTCTTTGCGGTATTCACGGCGATCCGATGCAACCAGGTATAGAACTGCGCGTCCCCGCGGAAGCTCCCGAGCGCGCGGTACGCACGCAGGAAGGCTTCCTGGGCCACGTCCTGGCACTCGCTCCAGTCGGCGACATAACGCCCGATCAGCGCCACGATCCGGTGCTGGTACTTGCGCACCAGCAGGTCGAAGGCGGCGCTGTCGCCATCCTGGACACGCTGTACCAGCTCGCGATCCATCTGCCGGGACAACTCAACGTCGGTCATGTGACCCCATCCTGGCGGGAAAGTTCCCCTGTGGGGGCTGTATTGGGGCGGCATTGACGGCAATCAAATGCGGCCGGGATGATAGTGGGCTCCCAAACCGCATCGGACGGCACGCCATGGCGGCAGATCGCACCCCCGGCAACGCCCCCATCATCGCAGGGATGATCGCAGGCTTCGATGGCCTGCGCTTCCGCCACTGGCAGGTGGAGGCGCGCGCCGACGGCGTGGTGGTGGTCACCATCGACCGCGAGGGCCAGTCCGTCAACGCGCTGTCCCAGGCCATGCTGGTGGAACTGGGCGAACTGCTGGAACGGCTGGCGATCGATCCGCCGCGCGGCGTGGTGTTCCGCTCGGGCAAGGCGTCGGGCTTCGTCGCCGGCGCGGACGTGAAGGAGTTCCAGGATTTCGACGTGCGCGGCACGGTCGACGACGCGTTGTTCCGCGGCCAGCAGGTGCTGCAGAAACTGGCGTCGCTGCCCTGCCCCACGGTGGCGGCGATCCATGGCTATTGCATGGGCGGCGGCACCGAACTCGCCCTGGCCTGCCGCTATCGGGTGGCGTCCAGCGACGGCGCCACCCGCATCGGCCTGCCGGAAGTGAAGCTGGGCATCTTCCCCGGCTGGGGCGGCAGCGTGCGCCTGCCGCGCCTGGTCGGCGCGCCGGCGGCGATGGACATGATGCTGAGCGGCCGCACCCTGTCGGCCAAGGGCGCGCAGGCGATGGGCGTGGTCGACCGTGTGGTGGAGGCGTCGGCGCTGATCGATGCGGCCGCCGTGCTTGCCCTCAAGGGCCACAAGCGGTCGTTCAAGCAGCGGGCGCTCGGCTGGCTGACCAACACCTGGCCGGTGCGCCAGGTACTGGCGCCGATGCTGGTCAAGCAGGTGGCGCGCAAGGCGCCCAGGGCGCATTACCCGGCGCCGTACGCGCTGATCGAAACCTGGCGCCGGGCCGGCGGCGGGATCCAGTCGCTGCTCGGAGCCGAGCGCAAGGCGGTGGCGAAACTTGCCGGCACCTCGACCGCGCGCAACCTGATCCGGGTGTTCTTCCTGCAGGAGCGGCTGAAGGGACAGGGTGGCGGAGACAGCGGGATCGCGCGCGTGCATGTGGTCGGCGCCGGCGTCATGGGCGGCGACATCGCGGCGTGGGCGGCCTACAAGGGGTTCGAGGTGACGCTGGCCGACCGCGAGCAGCGCTTCATCGACGGCGCGCTGCAGCGCGCGCGGGAACTGTTCGCGAAGAAGGTGAAGGACGAGGCGAAGCGGGCGGAGGTCGCGACGCGCCTGCGCGGCGACCTGGCCGGCGACGGCGCGTCGGATGCCGACCTGGTGATCGAGGCGATCATCGAACAGGCCGGGGCCAAGCGCGATCTCTATGCCGCGGTCGAGCCGCGGATGAAGGCCGGTGCACTGCTCACCAGCAACACCTCGTCGATTCCGCTGACCGACTTGCGCGGGCACATCCAGCGGCCCGGGCAGTTCGCCGGACTGCACTACTTCAATCCGGTGGCGCTGATGCCGCTGGTCGAGATCATCCACCACGACGCCATGGCCGCAGCGACCGGGCAGCGCCTGGCTGCGTTCTGCAAGGCGCTGGGCAAGCTGCCGGTGCCGGTCGCGGGCACGCCGGGCTTCCTGGTCAACCGGGTGCTGTTCCCGTACATGCTGGAGGCGGCGACCGCCTTCGCCGAAGGCATTCCCGGCGCGGCGATCGACCAGGCGGCGAAGAAGTTCGGCATGCCGATGGGGCCGATCGAACTGATCGACACGGTCGGCCTGGATGTCGCTGCCGGCGTCGCCAGGGAACTGGCGCCTTTCCTGGGGCTGCAGGTGCCGGCGGCGCTGTCGTCGCCGCCCGAAACGGGCAAGCGCGGCAAGAAGGATGGCCAGGGCCTGTACAAGTGGGTCGACGGCAAGCCGGTGAAGCCGGAATTGCCGAAAGACTACATGGCGCCGTCCGACCTCGAGGATCGACTGGTGCTGCCGTTGCTGAACGAGGCCGTGGCCGCGCTGCACGATGGCGTGGTCGCCGACGCCGACCTGCTCGATGCCGGGGTGATCTTCGGGACCGGCTTCGCGCCGTTCCGCGGTGGCCCGATCCAGTATGTGCGCGAAACCGGAGCCGATGTGTTGCTGGCCAGGCTGAACGACCTGCACGCGCGCCATGGCGCGCGTTTCGCGCCGCGCCAGGGCTGGGATTCGCCGGTGCTGCGAATGCAGGAAGTGAAGGAAACGTAGAGCCGGCTTTCACCTGGGCCGTGCGAGCATCCCGGCATGGCCGCTCGCAACCGACTCCCGCCCTGGCACGAGATGATTCGCGTTGCCGACGGGCGCGAACTCTTGATCCGCCCCATCCGCCCTGATGACGCCGTACCGCTGGATGCCGGCTTCGCGTTGCTCGAACCGGAAGCCTTGCGCGAGCGCTTCCCGGGCACCGAACAACTGACCCATCCGGATCCGCGCCGCGAATTCGTGATCATCGCCAGCGAACCGCTGCCGGCAGGCGAGGCCGTGGTCGGCGCACTGGCGCGGGCGGCCCAGCTCGAGGGCGGCAACGAAGCCGGGTTCGTGATCGTGGTCGGGCGCTTCATCGCCGGCATGGGCCTGGGCCGGCACCTGATGCGGCGGCTGGTGCGATGGGCGCGCGGCAAGCGCCTGGACCGGCTGCATGGCGACGTTCCCGAAGACAACGAAGCGATGCTTGCGTTGGCGGAAAGCCTGGGGTTCCGGCGGGAGGCTTCGGCGACGCCCGGGTACGTGCGCGTCGTGCTCGATTTGTAGCGCGGGTAAAATGCGCGGTTCATGACCGCTCCCTTCCCCGTTCCACCGCTGCCCAGGGCAGGCCAGCAGCGTGCCTGGTGGCGCGCGCCAGGTTCTGCCTCCGCCCTGGCCTGGGCCATCGCCCGCGCGGCCGACGCGCATGCCGGCCCGGTGCTGGCGATCGCGCGCGACAACCACACCGCGCACCAGCTCGAATCCGACCTGCACACCCTGCTCGGGCATGGCGACGACGCCCTGCCGGTGGTGCCGTTCCCGGACTGGGAGACCCTGCCCTACGATCAGTTCAGTCCGCATCCGGAGATCGTCAGCCAGCGCCTGGCCGCGCTGCATCGCCTGCCGGCGCTGAAGCGCGGGGTGGTGATCGTGCCGGTGCAGACCCTGCTGCAGCGCTTGCCGCCGTTGCGCTACGTGGTGGGCAACACGTTCGACGTGCGCGTGGGCCAGCGCCTGGACCTGGATGCGGAGAAACGCCGGCTCGAATCGGCCGGCTACCGCAACGTGCCGCAGGTGCTGGATCCGGGCGACTTCGCGGTGCGCGGCGGCTTGCTGGATGTCTTTCCGATGGGCGCGGACGAGCCGTTCCGGGTCGAGCTGTTCGACGACAGCATCGATTCCATCCGCGCGTTCGATCCCGAATCGCAACGCTCGCTGGAGCGGGTCGACGCGGTGCGCTTGCTGCCCGGCCGCGAAGTGCCGCTGGATGAAGCCGCCACCGGGCGCGCGATGGATGCGCTGCGCGAACGCTTCGACATCGACACCCGCCGCAGCGGCCTGTTCCAGGACCTGAAGGCAGGCGTTGCCCCGGCCGGGGTGGAGTACTACCTGCCGCTGTTCTTCGATGCCACCGCGACCCTGTTCGACTACCTCGGCGCCGACGTGCTGCCGCTGCTGGGCGAAGGCGCGGGCGAAGCCGCGGACCAGTTCCATGCCCAGCTCGGCGAACGCTACGAACAGCGCCGCCACGACATCGAGCGGCCGCTGTTGCCGCCGGCCGAGCTGTACCTGACCCCGCAGGCGCTGCGCGAACGCCTGAACGCCGGCAACCGGATCGAGGTCTGCGGCCCGGCGCACCCGCGCCATGCCGACGCCGAACCATTGCATGCGCACGTCGCGCCCGATCTTCCGCTGGCCGCCAAGGACACCGAACCGGCCGCCGCGCTGAAATCGTTCCTCGACAACTATCCCGGCAAGGTCCTGATCGCCGCCGACTCCCCCGGCCGCCGCGAAGCCCTGCTGGAAGTGCTGCGCGCCGCCAACCTCGATCCCGAAGTACTGCCGGACTTTGCGACGTTTTCCGGCTCCCGGCTTCCGGCTCCCGGCTCCCGCGCCTTCTCCATCGCCGTCGCCCCCCTCGACAACGGCTTCGCCCTCGACGATCCCTCCTTCGCCGTCCTCACCGAGCGCCAGCTGTTCCCCGAGCGCGCCGCGCAGCCGCGTCGGCGCAAGCGCGCGGGGCGCGAGCCCGAAGCGATCATCCGCGACCTTGGCGAGTTGTCCGAAGGCGCGCCGATCGTGCACGAGGACCACGGCGTCGGCCGCTACCGCGGACTGGTGACGCTGGAAGCCGGCGGCACGCCCGCCGAGTACCTGGAAATCGAATACGCCAAGGGCGACCGGCTGTACGTGCCGGTGGCGCAGCTGCACCTGATCAACCGCTACTCCGGCGCGTCGCCGGAAACCGCGCCGCTGCACTCGCTGGGCGGCGAGCAATGGACCAAGGCCAAGAAGAAAGCTGCCGAGAAAGTCCGCGACGTCGCCGCCGAACTGCTGGAAATCCAGGCCAAGCGCCAGGCGCGCGCCGGCCTTGCCTTGCCGGTCGACCGGGCGATGTACGAGCCGTTCGCGGCCGCGTTCCCGTTCGAGGAAACGCCCGACCAGCACGCCGCGATCGAGGCGGTGATCCGCGACCTGGGCTCCTCGCAGCCGATGGACCGCGTGGTCTGCGGCGATGTCGGTTTCGGCAAGACCGAGGTCGCCGTGCGCGCGGCTTTCGTCGCCGCCGCCGCGGGCCGGCAGGTCGCGGTGCTGGTGCCGACCACGCTGCTGGCCGAGCAGCATTACCGCAACTTCCGCGACCGCTTCGCCGACTGGCCGCTCAAGGTCGAGGTCCTCTCGCGCTTCAAGAGCACCAAGGAAATCAAGGCCGAGCTGGAGAAGCTGGCCGAAGGCAAGATCGACGTGATCGTCGGCACCCACCGGCTGCTGCAGAAGGACGTACGCTTCAAGGACCTGGGCCTGGTGATCGTCGACGAGGAGCAGCGCTTCGGCGTGCGCCAGAAGGAAGCGCTGAAGGCGCTGCGCGCGAACGTGCATTTGCTGACCCTGACGGCAACGCCGATTCCGCGCACGCTGAACATGGCGATGGCCGGGTTGCGCGACCTGTCGATCATCGCCACCCCGCCCGCGCACCGGATGGCGGTGCAGACCTTCGTGGTGCCGTGGGATGGCGCGCAGATCCGCGAGGCGTTCCAGCGCGAGCTGGCGCGCGGCGGCCAGGTGTACTTCCTGCACAACGACGTCGAGTCGATCGGGCGCATGCAGCGCGAGCTGCAGGAACTGGTGCCGGAAGCGCGGATCGGCGTCGCCCATGGGCAGATGCCGGAGCGCGAACTGGAGCGGGTGATGCTCGACTTCCACAAGCAGCGCACCAACGTGCTGCTGTGCACGACGATCATCGAGTCGGGCATCGACATTCCCAATGCCAACACCATCATCATGAACCGCGCCGACAAGCTCGGGCTTGCGCAGATGCACCAGTTGCGCGGCCGCGTCGGCCGTTCGCACCATCGCGCCTACGCCTACCTGGTGGTGCCGGACAAGCGCTCGATCACGTCGGATGCACGCAAGCGGCTGGAAGCTATCGCCTCGATGGACGAACTCGGCGCCGGTTTCACCCTGGCCACCCACGACCTGGAGATCCGGGGCGCGGGCGAGCTGCTGGGCGAAGACCAGAGCGGGCAGATGGCCGAGGTCGGCTTCAGCCTCTACACCGAGCTGCTGGAACGCGCGGTGCGGAGCATCAAGCGCGGCGAACTGCCGGATACCGACGGAACCGCCGTGCATGGCGCCGAGGTCGAGCTGAACGTGCCGGCGCTGATCCCGGACGACTACCTGCCCGACGTGCATGCGCGCCTGACCCTGTACAAGCGCATCAGTTCCGCGCGCAATGCGGAAGAGTTGCGTGAATTGCAGGTGGAGATGATCGACCGCTTCGGCCTGCTGCCCGACCCGGCCAAGCACCTGTTCGCGATCGCCGAACTCAAGCACGAGGCCACGCGCCTGGGCATCCGCAAGCTCGACCTGGGAGCGACTGGCGGCCGCGTGCAGTTCGAGAGCAAGCCCAACATCGACCCGATGACGGTGATCCAGCTGATCCAGAAGCAGCCGCGCCACTACGTGATGGATGGACCCGACAAGCTGCGGCTCAAGCTCGAGCTGCCCGACGCCACCAGCAGGCTGCAGGCCGCGCGCGCCCTGCTCGCTGCGCTGGCGCCATGACAAGGAGCGATTCGATGAACGCAGTGCATTCCTTCCTCGCCGTCGCGGTGCTGGCCTTGGCCGGCTGCAACAGCGTCGCTTCCGGCAACGACAACCGGCACGACGTGGTCGCCGATGGCAGTACGTTCGCGATGCGGCCGGGACAGTCGGTGACCCTGGCCGACCACGGCGTGCTGCGCTACGAGCGGCTGGTGAACGACTCGCGCTGCATGCCCGACGTACAGTGCATCTGGGCCGGCGATGCCGAACTCGCGTTCGAATGGCGCGCCGGTTCCGGCCCTGCCGAACATTTCAGCCTGCATACCGGCAACGGCGCAAAGAGCCACGCCCTGGGCGAGCGAACGTTGACGCTGGTCACCGTGGCCCGCGGCCCGGCGCCCGAGGCGCAATTGCGAATCGAGCTTTAGGGCGTTATGTTCGACCCAGCGATGCTCTGATTCCTGGGGAGGACACATGAACAGGCCCGCCACAATGCTGCTGTTTGCAGCGCTGATTGCTTACCCGATCGCCGGCGCCGCGCAGGACGCCGCCGCGCCGGGCCACTGCCCGCAATTGCCGGCCGGATCCGGCCTGATCTGGGATTCGCGCAACATGGGCGACAGTGATTTCTGCCGCGCCCTGGATGCGAACGGCACCGAGGTGTTCGGCCTGTTCATCAGTCCCGAGCCGGCGTTCAAGCCGCGCGGGACCAACCGGGCCGAGAGCTCGAACATCAACGGCCACGACATCAGGTGGTATCGCGCCGAGATCGCGACCCAGCCCGGTGTCGAAGCGCGCGAAGCGCTGGTCGAACTCGCCGACGGCCGCCAGGCGCACATCTGGCTGCAGGCGCCTTCCAGCGCGGACCTGGCCAATGGCTATCGCACCATCGGCCAGCTGCGCTTCGATGGCGGCATGCAGATCGCCGGGAACGACTAGACGACCTTGCTAAAACCGGCCTTCCTGGAAGTCCACGAAGGCCTGCATGACCTGCTCGCGGGTGTTCATCACGAACGGACCGTAGCGCGCGACCGGTTCGCGCAGCGGGCGGCCGGCGACCAGGATCAGGCGCGCGCCCTGCCCGCCGCCGCGCAACGACAGCATGTCGCCGCCGCCGAGCACGCCGAGTTCATGCGTCTCCAGCGTGCGCGCATCCTCGCCTTCGCCCAGGCTCGCCTCGCCCTCGAACACGTAGGCGAAGGCGTTGTGGCCTTCGGGCAGCGCGTACTGCCAGGACGCACCTGCTTCCAGCGCGATGTCCAGGTACAGCGGCTGCGTAGCCGGCTGCTCGATCGGACCGTGCACGGCCTTGCCGCCTGCGTCCGCGACCGCGCCGGCGATCACCTTGACCGCGACGCCCGCAGCGGGCTCGACCCGGGGAATGCTGTCCGGGGCGAACTCCTGGTACCTGGGCGCCGTCATCTTGGCCTCGGCCGGCAGGTTCACCCACAGCTGGAAGCCGCGCATGCGGCCCTGTTCCTGTTCGGGCATCTCCGAGTGCACGACGCCGCGGCCGGCGGTCATCCACTGCACCGCGCCGGGGACCAGCAGGCCCTCGTTGCCATGGTTGTCCTTGTGGCGCATGCGCCCGTCGAGCATGTAGGTCACGGTCTCGAAGCCGCGATGCGGGTGGGACGGGAAGCCGGCGATGTAGTCCTCGGCCTGGTCGGTGCCGAACTCGTCGAGCATCAGGAACGGATCGAGCATGTCCAGCTGCGGCGTGCCGATGACGCGGGTGAGCTTGACCCCGGCGCCATCGGACGTCGGCGAACCGCGCAGGGTGCGGGTGACGATGGCGGGCGTGGTGTTCATGGCATGGGACTCCTTGGGACTGCCGACAGGATGGCGCCGTTGGGCCGCCGGACCAAGACGCTCCCGCCGCACACACCGTTCTACCGGCGGGTCAGGCGCCAGGTGCGGTGGATGCGGGGGTTGCGGGCGAAATCGGGGGGGATCGTTCCGGCCGAGATTTCCTCGCAACGGGCGAACCCGGCGATCGCTTCCGCGTCGAGGCGGAAGCGGCGGAAGTTGTTGGAGAAGTAGAGGACGCCGCCGGGCGCCAGGCGCGCCACCGCGGCGCGCAGCAGGCGCACGTGGCTGGCCTGGACGTCGAAATCGCCCGCGCGCTTGGAGTTGGAGAACGTGGGCGGATCGCAGAACACCAGGTCGTACTGGCCGCCGTCGGCCTCCAGCCATTGCAGGGCATCGGCCTGGACCAGTTGATGCTTCGGCCCGCCGATGCTGTTCTCGCGCAAGTTGTCCGCACACCACTGCAGGTAGGTCGCCGACAGGTCGACCGTGGTGGTGGTGCGCGCGCCGCCGAGCGCGGCGTGCACGCTCGCTGTGCCGGTGTAGGCGAACAGGTTGAGGAAGCGGGTGTCGCCGGCTTCTTCGGCGATGCGCAGCCGCATCGGCCGATGGTCGAGGAACAGGCCGGTGTCGAGATAGTCGAACAGGTTCACCCGCAGCAGCGCGTCGCCTTCGCGCACCACCAGCAGTTCGCCGCGATGCGGCTGGGTGCGCGCGTACTTGCTGCCGCCCTTGGCGATGGAACGGGTCTTGAGCGCCACGCGCTCGCGCGGCACCTCGAACACCTCGCGCGCGGCGGCAAGCAGGTTGTTGAGGCGGGTGCGGGCGAGCGCGGCTGGAATGTCCGCCGGCGCGGCATATTCCTGCACGTGCAACCAGCGTTGCGCCTGGTTGCCGGCTTCGGTGTAGACGTCGATCGCGGCGGCGTACTCGGGAATGTCGGCGTCGTAGGCACGGAAGCATTCGACGCCTTCGCGTTCGCGCCAGGCCTTGAGCGTGCGCAGGTTCCTGCGCAGGCGGTTGGCGACCATCTGCGCGCCTTCCGGCATTTCGCGCGGTGCGGCGTTGGCGGCCTGTTCGCGTGCCGGCGGCGCGACCGGATCGACGGTGATCAGGGTGCATTCGATGGCGCCGTTGAACACCTGGTACTTCTTCGCCGCGCGCAGGCCGGTGGCGCGCGCCAGCTCGGCGTCGCCGCACAGCAGGCTGGCGCGCCAGCCGGGCGTGGCCCGCTTGAGCGCATCGCCCAGCGCCCGGTACAGCGCCGGATCCGCGGCCAGGCGCGCGTCATAGGGAGGATTGCAGGCGACGACACCGCGTGGCGACGGCTGCGCCGGCAGTTCGTGCAGGCCACGGACCTCGAACCCGATCGCGGTGTCGACGTCGGCCAGCGCTGCATTCTGGCGCGCAGCGCGGATCGCATGCGGATCGATGTCGCTGCCGGTGAAGACCGGCTGCAACGCGGCGCGCCCCGCGGTTTCGCGCGCGCGCGCCTCGTCGCGCAACTGCTGCCACGCCGCCGTGTCGAAACCGAGCCAGCGGCTGGGCATGGCGTTGCCGTGGCGCTGCAGGCCGGGGGCGACGTCGGCGGCCATCAGCGCACCTTCGATCAGCAAGGTTCCGCTGCCGCACATGGGGTCGAGCAATGCGCCACCCTCGGCATGCACGCGCGGCCAGTCGCCGCGCAGCAGCACGGCAGCAGCAAGATTCTCCTTCAGCGGCGCTTCGCCCTGGGTGCTGCGCCAGCCGCGGCGATGCATGGGACCGCCGCCGAGGTCGATCGAGACGATGGCCTTGCCCTTGCGCACCACCAGGTTGAGGCGTACGTCCGGGGATTCGGTATCGACGTCTGGACGCGCACCGGTCTCGGCGCGCAGTACGTCGACCACCGCGTCCTTGAGCCGTTGCGCCGCGTAGCGCGCATGGGTGATCGCGCTGCCGGAGACGTGCGCATCGACGGCCAGGGTCATCGAGGCGTCGAGGTGCCGTTGCCACGGGATCGCGGCGGCGCCGGCATACAGCGCGTGTTCGTCGGCGCAGTCGAAGCTCGCCACCGGCCACAGCACGCGGCTTGCCAGGCGCGACCACATCACCGCGCGTTGCGCATCGGCGAGCGTGCCTTCGGCATTGACGCCGGCGACGGTCGCGGTGGCGCGGCTGCAACCCAGGGCCAGCAGTTCGTCGGCCAGCAGGTACTCCAGGCCCTTGCCGCAGCTTGCGAAGAAATCCATCAGCGTCTGTCCATCAGCGCAGCGACGTCAGCAGCGCGGCGAAGGCGTCGGCGCTTTCGCCGACGTTCGCCGACAGGCGATGGCCGTCGTCGACCAGCAGCAGGCGCGCCCCACGCGTGCGCGCCCATGTGGCGACTTCCCCCGCATCGATCAATTCGTCGTTCCAGCCATGCACGATCGAAACCGGCACGCCGGCGGCGGTGTCCATGTCCGGCGCCGGCGCCATCCTCACCGGCGGCGCAAGCAGGAACAGGCCGGCGACCGGGACCTCGAGCGACACCCGCGCGGAAATCCACGCACCGAGGCTGGAACCGGCCAGCAACACCGGGCCGCGCGCGGCGGCGGCGCGGGCGAGGCCGAGCAGGCGCTGCAGGCGCGCGGGCACGTCGCCGCCCTTGCTGACCTCCAGGCGCGCATCCAGGTCGGTGTAGTCGGGGCGTTCGTGGGTCCAGCCGAAGCGTTCGGCGACCGCGGACAAGGCGGTGACCTTGGTCGCGTCGGGACCGCTTTCGAAACCGTGGGAGAGGATGCAGTGGCCGCGCATGGCGGCGATGCTAGCATCCGCGCAATGCCGCCCGTGCCTGCCGCCGCTCCGATCGAACGTCCGTTGCCCTACGTGGACAAGCTGCTGCCGCGGCCGCTGGTGCAGGTCGAACTGGTGGTGGTCCACTGCACCGAGCTGCCGGACCTGGCGACCGCGCGCGAGTACGGCGAGCGCGTGCTGTACCCGCATTCGGGCACCGGCAACAGCGGCCACTTCTACATCGACCGCGACGGCGGCATCGAACGCTGGGTGGAGGAAGGCCGCGTCGCCCACCACGTGCGCGGCTACAACGAACGCGCGGTCGGCATCGAGCTGGTCAACACCGGGCGCTGGCCAGACTGGCTGCACGCCGGCCACCAGGCGATGGACGAGGCCTATCCCGATGCCCAGGTCGATGCGCTGGTCGCCCTGCTCTGGCGGCTGCGCGAGACCCTGCCGGCGCTGACCGGCATCGCCGGGCACGAGGACCTGGATCGCGAGCAGGTCGCCGCCAGCGACGATCCACGGGTGAGAGTGCGGCGCAAACGCGATCCCGGCCCGCTGTTTCCCTGGGATCGCGTGCTGGGGGCCGTGCCGCTGGCCCGTATAATTCCCGGATGACCGATACCACCTCGACCGCGCCCGTCGCCGAACTCATCGACCTGCTGTCGCTGGAACGGCTCGAGGACAACCTGTTCCGCGGCCAGAGCCGCGACATCGGCACCAAGTACGTGTTCGGCGGCCAGGTCCTGGGCCAGGCGCTGACCGCGGCGCAGGCCACGATGGGCTCGCCGCGCGACGCGCACTCGCTGCACGCCTACTTCCTGCGCGCGGGCGACATCGAGCACCCGATCGTCTACCACGTCGACCGCACCCGCGACGGCGGCAGCTTCTCGGTGCGCCGGGTCACCGCGATCCAGCACGGCCAGGTGATCTTCTTCTGCGCGGCCTCGTTCCATGAAGACGAGGACGGTGGCGAACACCAGCTGTCGATGCCCGAAGTGCCCAAGCCCGAGGACCTGGAGCCTACCCCGGCACTGGCACCTGAAGTGTTCGCGAAGCTGCCGAGCAAGGTGCAGCGCTGGCTGTCGCGGATGGGGCCGTTCGAGTTCCGCCACGTCTATCCGCGCGACGACCTCAATCCGCCCAAGCGCCCGCCGTTCCAGCAAGTCTGGTTCCGGCTGTCGGAACGCGTGGGCGACGCACCGGAACTGCATCGCGCACTGCTCGCCTACGCCAGCGACTTCCACCTGCTGGGCACCACGACCTTCCCGCACGGCATCAGCTACTACCAGCCGAACGTGCAGATGGCCTCGCTCGACCATGCGATGTGGTTCCACCGCCCGTTCCGCGCCGACGAATGGCTGCTGTATTCGCTCGACAGCCCCAGCGCACAGGGCGCGCGCGGCATCGCCCGCGGCCTGATCTACGACCGCAACGGCAAGCTCGTCGCCAGCACCGCGCAGGAAGGCTTGATCCGCGTGGTCGACGACGCGGCAGCCGCCACCCACGTGCCGAAGTCCTAGGCCATGCGCCAGGTCTTCAGCAGCCCGCGGCTTGAAAACGTCGAACGCGTCGCGCAGCTGCTGCGCGAGGACGGGATCGAGGTCAAGGTCACCCATCGTCGCGCGTACAAGGGCGGACTGCGCGGCGACTTCAGTTATCGCGACGACACCCGCACCGAACCGGTACCGGCGGTGTGGGTGGTGCGCTCGGACGACCAGCCGCGGGCGCGCGCAATCCTGCGCGAACTCGGTTTGCTCGACAGCACCCGCACCGATACCGGCTATCGCCTGCCGGCGTTCCGCAGCGAGGAGCCGGTGCCTGCCTACGACCCGGGGCGCAAGCGCGCGTTCCGGCTCAAGCTCGGCCTGCTGGCGGTGATCGGGGTGGTGGTGGCGCTGGCGTTCTTCACCCACATGGGGTCGGCACCGGCACCCGTCGTGGCGCCCGCGCCCGTCGCGGCACCGGCGCTGCCTGCGGGGAATACGCCGGTTCCGGATGCATTGGCGGTGGCGGTGCTGGCCGGCGAATTGCCGACCCGGGCCGACCAGGCAATCTGCCTGTCGGTCGACGGCCACGACCCCGCGCCTTCGTTGCTGGCGGCGCTGCCGCCGTCACCCGGACAGGTGATCGCGCTGTCGCAATGCCCGGCCAGCGACGTGCCGCGGTTGTCGATCACCGGCTACCACGTGCGCGCGGCTTCCGGCGCCGGTGACATCAGCCTGTCGCGCACCCGCGCGGCCGGCGCGACCCCGGTGCTGGATACCTACGAGGTCTCGCATGACGCGCGCGGGTGGCGGGTGATCGAGTTGCTCTAGCGCCTGTGGCGCAGCTCGGTGCGGCTGAGGAAACCGTCGCGGTTGTCGTCCATCCAGGCGAAGCGCTTCTGTAGGCGCGGCATCTTTTCGGCGACTTCGACCTTGCCCAGCTTGCCGTCGCGATTGAGATCGGCAGCAACGAACCTCGCCTCGAAACGGTTGTTGCGCTCGGCTTCGCGCAGCGGCTTCCGGCGCTCGCGCCACGCGCGCAGTTCGGTGCGCACGACATGGCCGTCGCGGTTGGCGTCGATGGCGTCGAAATTCTTCTCGAGCATCGCCGACCTGCGGCCCTTGTCGGAAATTTCGTCGCGCGCGATGCGGCCGTCGGCATCGGCGTCGAGGCTGGCGATGCCGCCGCCGAAATGGTGCTGGCCGTGGTGCTGGCCACGATGCTGCTTTCCATGGTGCTGGGCGAAGGCGGCGCTGGACGCCGTGGCGGTGGCCAGGGCGAGGATGGCGATCGGGACGATGCGGGTCTTCATGGGTGTCTCCGTGGCAGGCGGCACTGCGCCACCGGTGCCACCATCAACGCCCGCCATCGGCCGGCGTTGACCCGGCGCCGGCTGCGTTCAGCCGGCGGACAGCGGCTCGGCGGCGCTATGCTGCTGCCATGGGCAGCACGCCAAGCGACGACAGCAACGCTACCGACGGCGGCCTGCGGGTCTTCCACACGGGCGACCATCCGTGCGGGTACTGGCCCGGGCGCGTGGCCCGCGACCTGGTCCTGGATCCGCGCGACGAACGCCTGCCCGGCCTGTATCCGCAGGCGCTGCAATCCGGCTTCCGCCGCTCCGGCGATCTCGTGTACCGGCCGCACTGCCGCGGCTGCAAGGCGTGCGTGGCGGTACGGATCCCGGTTGCGGCGTTCGCGCCCGATCGCAGCCAACGCCGTTGCCTGGCACGCAATGCGGACGTGGACGTGCGCATCGTGCCGTCGCAGCGCAGCGACGAACAACTGGCGCTGTACCGGCGTTACCTGCACGCGCGGCACCAGGGCGGCGGCATGGACGACCATGGCGCGCTCGAATTCGACCAGTTCCTGGTCGGCAGCTGGTCGCAGGGGCGCTTCCTGGAGTTGCGCGAACACGGCAGCCATCGCCTGCTCGGGGTAGCGGTGACCGACCTGGTCGGCGAGTCCGCGTTGTCGGCGGTGTACACCTTCTTCGATCCCGACCAGCACGCGCGATCGCTGGGCACGCTGGCGATCCTGCAGCAAATCGCCTGGGCGCGGCGCGACGGCCGCAGCCACCTGTACCTGGGTTACTGGATCGGCGGGCACGCGAAGATGGACTACAAGCGCAGGTTCCAGCCGCTGGAGGGCTTCGACGGGCGGGAGTGGCGCACGTTGTAACGCTTCGCGGCTGCCGCCGCTCCTACTCTTTTTCGGGGACGACGAGGGTCGGCTCGATGTGATCGCGCGGGCCGAAGCCGAAGCTGCCGTCGCTCTGGCTGGACACGATCATGCGCACCATCGATCCGGGCACCATCAGTTCCAGCTGCACGGTGTTGCCCTCGGCAGTGACGCCCTGCAAGGCCATTTCGATCAGCGCGCCGCCGGTATCGATCTCGCGGCACAACACGTGAGGGCCGGCGGGACTGTCCTGCAGGTAGGGCTTGATCGCGTCGCCCAGCGCTTCGAGCGCCTGCGGGAAGAAGAACACCGCATAGCCGTTGCTGTCGTTCATTGCGCCATCCGTTTCGGGTTCAGACCAGATCGATGGTAAGCGCTGCAGCCGCTTCGCGCGCGATCCGGCGCGCATCGTCGATGTCGGCGCCACGCGCCAGGGTCACGCCGACGCGGCGGTGACCGGCCACGCGCGGCTTGCCGAACAGGCGCAACGCGGTGCGCGGATGGTGCAGCGCGGCACCGATCTCGCTGAAGATCGGCACGCCATTGCCTTCGGCCAGCAGCGCGCAGGAGGCCGATGGCCCCAGCTGGCGGATCACCTCGCCGTCATTGGCCTGCACCGGCATGCCGAGGATCGCGCGCGCATGCAGGGCGAACTCGGACAGGTCCTGCGAGACCAGGGTCACCAGGCCGGTGTCGTGCGGCCGCGGCGAAACTTCCGAGAACCACACGTCGTCGCCCTTGATGAAGAACTCCATGCCGAACACGCCCCAGCCACCGAGCGCATCGGAGATGTCGCGCGAAATGCCCTGCGCGGCGGCCAGCGCGTGGCTGGACATCGGCTGCGGCTGCCAGCTCTCGCGGTAGTCGCCGGCGCGTTGCAGGTGGCCGATCGGTTCGCAGAAACTGGTGCCGCCGACATGGCGCACGGTGAGCAGCGTGATCTCGTAATCGAAATCGATGAAGCCTTCGACGATCACCCGCCCGGCGCCGGCGCGGCCGCCGGTCTGCGCGTAGGCCCAGGCCGCATCGGCTTCGTCGGCGCTGCGGACGGTGCTCTGGCCGTGGCCGGACGAGGACATCACCGGCTTGACCACGCACGGCAATCCCAATGCCTCGATCGCGGCGCGGTAGTCCTCGATGGTGTCGACGAAGCGGTACGGCGACACCGGCACGCCGATCTCTTCGGCGGCAAGCCGGCGGATGCCTTCGCGATCCATGGTCAGGCGCGCGGCGCGCGCGGTCGGGATCACCCGCGCGGCGGGCGTGCCCTGGCTGGCCGCAGCATTCCATTCGCGCTCCAGCGCGACCAGGGTCTCGGTATGGATCGCCTCGATCTCGGGGACAACCAGGTCCGGGCGCTCGAGTTCAATCACCGCGCGCAGCGCGTCGCCGTCGAGCATGTCGATGACGTGGGAGCGATGCGCGACCTGCATCGCCGGCGCATCGGCGTAGCGGTCGACCGCGATCACCTCGACGCCAAAGCGTTGCAGTTCGATCGCCACTTCCTTGCCGAGCTCGCCGGAGCCGAGCAGCAACACCCGCTTGGCATGCGGGCCCAGGGGCGTTCCGATCGTGGGCATGGCGGCGCTGAGGATGGCTGGAGCGCCATCTTAACCGCGACCCGTGCCATGCTTCGACGATGGGTCCGAAGTTTCCATTCTTGCTGCTGCTGGCGGGGCTGCTGCTGGCCGCGGCCGGTTGCAGCGCGCCGCCCTTCACCCAGCTGTCGGGGCTGATGCTGGACGCGGAGCTGGACGAGGTCAGTGGCCTGGCTGCCTCGCATCGCCACGCGGACACGCTGTGGATGCTCAACGACGGCGGCAACCAGGCGCGCCTGTACGCGGTCAGCCATCGCGGCAGCAAGCTGGCGACCCTGCAGCTGACCGGTGTCGAGAACACCGACTGGGAAGACATCGCCGCGTTCGAACTCGACGGGCGGCACTACCTGCTGATCGCCGACACCGGCGACAACGGCGGCCTGCGCAAGACCCTGCAGCTGCATGTGGTGCCGGAACCGGCGACCCTGGCCGACGCCAGCGTCGCGCCGGCCTGGTCGATCGTGTTCCGCTGGCCCGGCGGCGCCCGCGATTGCGAGGCGGTGACGGTGGACGCGGCCAGCGGCCAGGTGCTGCTGGTATCGAAGAAGCGGCAACCACCGGAGCTGTTCTCGCTGCCGCTTCGACCCGCGAACGACGGCACCCTGGTCGCGACCCGGCTGGGCACCCTGGCCGGCGTGCCGCAGGGCGATGCCGAGGAGGTCCGGGCGAATCCCGCGATGGCCCGGCTACGCAGCCAGGTCACCGCCGCCGACATCGCCCGCGACCGCCATGCATTGGCGGTGCTCACCTACCGCGATGTCCTGATCTACCGGCGCCGCGGCCGCGAGGGCTGGGCCCAGGCACTGGCCCGCACGCCCGACGTCCACCCCCTGCCATGGCTACCGCAGGGCGAGGCGCTGGGCTGGAGCGCGGACAACCGAGCGCTGTACGCCACGGGCGAGCTGAGCCCGGCGCCGCTGCTGCATTTGAATCCGTGAGCCGGGAGACGGGAAACGATTGACATCGTGATATCAAATTGATATCAATATCCCGTGGCCATTCGGGCCCCGACCAAGGACCGTGTCATGAAAGAGAACCCCATCCGCTCCCTTCCGGGCATCCCGTACCTGTTCGGCGTCCTCGTGCTCCTGGCCCTGGCGGTCTGGGGGTTCATCGTCGGCATCGGTCCGGATCCCGACAACGGCGTCACCTCCGTCTGGCTGATCCTCGGCAGCGTCCTGGTGTCCGTCGCCGCGTTGCTGACCCTCATCGGCCTGTACATGGTCGAGCCCAACCAGGCGGCCGTGCTGAGCCTGTTCGGCAAGTACGTCGGCACGGTGAAGGAGAACGGCCTGCGCTGGAACAACCCGTTCTTCGGCAAGCGCAAGGTCAGCCAGCGCGTGCGCAATTTCGAAAGCGGCAAGCTCAAGGTCAACGAACTGGAAGGCAGCCCGATCGAAATAGCGGCAGTGATCGTGTGGCAGGTGGTGGACTCGGCCGAAGCCGTCTACAACGTCGACGACTACGAGAGCTTCGTCCACATCCAGTCCGAATCGGCGCTGCGCACGATGGCGACCAGCTATCCCTACGACCAGCACGAGGAAGGCCAGGTCGCGCTGCGCAGCCACGCCACCGAGATCAGCAAGCACCTGCGCGAGGAGCTGTCCGAGCGCCTGGCCGACGCCGGCGTGCAGGTGCTCGACGCGCGCATCAGCCACCTCGCCTACGCCCCAGAAATCGCCCAGGCGATGCTGCAGCGGCAACAGGCCAACGCGATCATCTCCGCACGCACCCGCATCGTCGCCGGCGCCGTGGGCATGGTCGAGATGGCACTGAACGAACTGCAGAAGAACGGCGTCGTGCAACTGGACGAGGAGCGCAAGGCGGCCATGGTCAGCAACCTGCTGGTGGTCCTGTGCGGCGACCGCTCCACCCAGCCGATCGTCAACGCCGGCACCCTGTACTGAAATGGCGGAGAAGAAGGCCTATCCGCTGCGCATCAACGCCGAGGTCCTGGCGGCTGCGCAGCGCTGGGCCGACGACGAGTTGCGCAGCCTGAACGCGCAGATCGAATACGTGCTGCGCGACGCACTGCGCAAGTCCGGACGACTGAAAGCATCCAACGAGGAAGGAGACGACGATGGCCGGTGAACGCTGGACCTACCAGGTGGTGGAAGTGAAGCCGAAATTCTTCGGCAGCGCGCGCGATGCCGCGCAGGAGCGCCTCAACCAGCTCGGGCTGCAAGGTTGGGAACTGGTCGCCGCCGTGCAACCGATGCACTTCAGCCCGGTGCACCTGTACCTCAAGAAGGCCCTGTCATGAAGCCCTTCCACGCGATGCTGCTGGCGTTTTCATTGTTGCTGCCGGTCGCGGTGGCGCCGGCGCAGGACGGCGCGACCGATGCGACAGGCACGGCAGTTGCCCTGCTCGACGCGATGGACGCCGGCGACTACGCCGCCGCCGAGGCGATGATGAGCGCCGAGATGGCCGCGGCCGTGCCGGCGGCGCGACTGCAGGCGGTATGGGAATCGCTGCCGGCGCAGGCCGGCCCCGCGAACGGTCGTGGCGAGATCACGACCAGCGCGGCCGATGGCGGCACCCTGGTCATGGTTCCGCTGCACTACGCCAATGCCGAACTGGTGGCGAAGGTCGCGATCGCCGCCGACGGCAAGATCAGTGGCTTCCTGGTGCAGCCGGCGCAGCCCGCCGCGCCGCCACCGCCCGCCGCAGGCGCGGGGTTCAGCGAACGCGACATCGTGGTGGGCCAAGGCGAGCGCGCGTTGCCCGCGACGCTTGCCCTGCCCGATGGCGCCGGACCCTTTCCGGCCGTGGTGCTGGTGCATGGCTCCGGCCCGCACGACCGCAACGAAACCATCGGCCCGAACCACCCATTCCTGGATATCGCGCGCGGCCTGGCCGCGCAGGGCGTGGCGGTGCTGCGCTATGAAAAGCGCACCAAGGCGCAGCCCCAGGCGTACACCGCCGAAGGCAGCCTGACCATCGATACCGAAACCACCGACGACGCGGTGCTGGCGGTGCAGGCGCTGCATGCCTTGTCGGAGGTCGACGACGCACGCGTGTTCGTGTTCGGCCACAGCCAGGGCGGGATGATGGCGCCGCGCATCGCCATGCGCGCCATCGAGGCCGATGCGCCGGTGGCCGGCCTTGTGCTGTTCGCGGCACCGGCGCGGAAACTGCTCGACATCATGCTCGAGCAGGGCCGGCGGATGGCGGTGCTCGACGACCAGCACACCAGCGAGCAGGAAGCCGCGAAGATCGCGTCGTTCCAGCAGCAGATGCGCGCGTTGCGCGCAGGCGACGACCTGGCGGCGGCGCAGTCGCCGATGAGCCTGCCGGCCAGTTACTGGCGCAGCACCGATGCCGTGGATCCGGTGGCCGAAGCGGTCGCGGTCGACCTGCCGATGCTGGTCCTGCAGGGTGCGCGCGACATCCAGGTCGTGGATGCCGACTGGCAACTGTGGAAAGGCGCCTTCCACGACGATCCGGAAGTGGCGTTCAAGCTGTATCCGACGCTCAACCACCTCGGCATCGCCGGCGAGGGCGACGCCAACCTGGCCGAGTACTCGGTGGCCGGCCATGTCGATGCGCAGTTGATCGACGACGCCGCGGCGTGGATCCTGGCGCAGTGAGCGGGGGCGCGACCGATTGGCAACTCGAACCGGTCGGCGTACGCACAAGGATCCTGCTGGGCGTGCTGTGCGTCGCGCTGCCGGTGGTGCTGGTGCTTGCCACGTCGCGCCAGCTGGTCGCTTCGGCGACCATGCTCGGGGTCGGGATCGTGGTCTGGTTCGTGCTCGACCGGTTGACGCACCGCCACCGCGTCGCCGTGGACGACGCGGGTCTCGAGGTGGTCACTGCGATGTACCGTCGGCGCATTGCCTGGCCGGAACTGAGGCTCGATGCCGCGCGGGTGATCGCGATCGATGAGCATCCGGAACGCAAGCCGCGATTCAAGACCAACGGCATGTCGACCTTCGGATTCAATGGCGGCTGGTTCCGCTCGCGGGACATGGGAAAGCTTTTCGTAGCCATGGCAGGTGGCAAGCGCCTGCTCTGGCTGCCGACCACCCTGGGCTATACCCTGCTGCTGGAGCCGCGGCGGCCACAGGCGCTGCTGGATCGCCTGCTCGAGCTGGCACCCCCGGCGCGGCGCCGCTAACCTGCGGGCATGCGCACTGACGCCGGCGATATCCTGCTCAACACCGCCCGGATCGAGGCCTGGCCGGGCGGGCTGTTGCGTGCGCGCGGCAACCACGATGCGCGCCTGCTGGCGGGCGCCGGGCACGTGCTGCGGCGCAAGCAGGACGGCCGTTACCTGGCGGTGATCAACGATGGCGTCTTGCAGCCGCTGCGCCCGGTCTTCGCCAACGCGCCGGGACTGGATGACGCGATGCAGGCGGTGACGCAGTTCCGCGCGCACCGTCGATCAGGACTGGATGCCGTGCCGACCCTGCCGCTGGAGCGCCTGCGCGAACGCCTCGACCGGCTCGGGCTGGACGGCGACGACTATGCCGCGCGTACCGGCCTGCCGCTGGTGGCCGAACCTGCATGGCTGGCCCTGCCCGGCTTCGACCGTTACCGCCGTCCGCTGTGGCTGCGCGCCGATGCCGCCCGCGCCTGGGCCGGGATGCAGGCCGGTGCCCTGCGCGACGGCGTGGTGCTCGAGGCGATTTCCGGCTACCGCAGCCACGACTACCAGCTGGGGATCTTCGAGCGCAAGCTGGCACGCGGGATCGCCCTGGACGACATCCTCACGGTCAACGCGGCGCCCGGATACAGCGAGCACCATGGCGGCGTCGCGCTGGACATCGGCACTCCGGGCGAGCCGGCCGCGGAGGAATCGTTCGAGGCGACGGCCGCATTCGAATGGCTGCGGGACAACGCCGCCGGCCACGGCTTCGGGCTGAGCTACCCGCGCGGGAATCCGCACGCAATCGCCTACGAGCCGTGGCACTGGGCCTACGCCCGCGCGACGTAGGAGCGCGCCTTGCGCGCGAAGCGCTCGCAGCTTGCTCGGGAAAGGTGGTGCCCATTGGCGAATGTCCCCCGGCTGTGGCCTGCGGCCCCAGCCTCCTCCTTGATTTCGCCAATGGGCACCACCTTTCCCTGGGCCCGGTAACGCACGGCTCCCCAACGCACCTTCGCTGTTGCTCTGTCGTAGCTGCCGCCGCTCCCACCCTTCGCGCGCAGGGCGCGCTCCTACAATGGGGGATGGCGCTCGAACTGACGGTGCTGGGCTTGGGCGGATTTCCGGATCCGGAGAAGGCCTTGCGCGAGCCGGACGGCCTGCTCGCGGTGGGCGGCGACCTGTCGCCGGCGCGGCTGCTGGACGCCTACGCGCACGGCATCTTCCCCTGGTACTCCGAAGGCCAGCCCATCCTCTGGTGGTCGCCGGATCCGCGCATGGTGTTCCGTACCGATGGCGTGCACCTGTCGCGGCGCTTCCGCCGCACCCTGCGTTCACTGCCCTGGGTCGTCCGTGCCGATACCGGTTTCGCCGCCGTCATCGCCGCCTGTGCCGACACTCCCCGGCAGGGCCAGGACGGCACCTGGATCACCGAGGCGATGCAGGCGGCGTACATCGAACTGCACCGGCTCGGCCACGCGCATTCGATCGAGGTCTTCGACGGGGCGACCCTGGTCGGCGGGCTGTACGGCGTTGCGGTCGGCCGGATGTTCTTCGCCGAGAGCATGTTCAGTGCCCGCTCCGGCGGCTCGAAACTGGCCCTGGCCGCCCTCGCCCGCTACCTGCAGGGCCGCGGCTGGTCACTGTTCGACGCGCAACTGGAGAACCGGCACCTGCTGTCGCTCGGGGCCGAAACCTGGCCGCGAACACGATTCCTGGCCGAAGTGGGGCGGCTGGTCGCCCTTCCCGGCACCCCCGGGCCCTGGACCGGCAGCTTCGGGACGCTGTCGGCCGCCGCCCTCGCCGGCTGACGTTCATCGCGGCGTTTTGCGCGGCACTGGCCCGCGTGTCAGAATGGCGGACTTTCGGGCCCTGCTACGGGGCCCCGCAACAGGAAGCACATGGCGAAAGACGACGTCATCGAATTCGAAGGCACGGTCTCCGAAACACTCCCGAACACCATGTTCCGGGTGAAGCTGGAGAACGGCCACGAAATCATTGCCCATATTTCGGGCCGGATGCGCAAGAACTACATCCGCATCCTCACCGGCGACAAGGTCAAGGTGGAAATGACCCCTTACGACCTGACCAAGGGCCGGATCACCTATCGCATGAAATAATTGCGGTAACTATTTGATATAAAAGGCGGCCATTGGCCGCCTTTTTGTTGGTCACACCGTTGCGGGCAGCAATTTCTCCGGCTCGGGCCGCGCCTCGACGGTGAGCTGGCCATCGCTGACGTCGATGCTGACCCTGCCCCCGCCCACCAGCTTGCCGAACAGCAGTTCGTCGGCCAGGGGACGCTTGACCTTGTCCTGGATCACCCGCGCCATCGGGCGGGCGCCCATCAGCGGGTCGAAACCATGCTGGGCCAGCCATTCGCGCGCCGCCGGCGTCGCCGACAGGGCCACGTTCTTATCGTGCAGCTGGGCTTCCAGCTCGATCAGGAACTTGTCGACCACGCGCAGGATGTGCTCCATGCCCAGCGGCTGGAACTGCACCACCGCGTCCAGGCGATTGCGGAATTCCGGGCTGAAGCTGCGCCGGATCACTTCCATCGCGTCGGTGCTGTGGTCCTGGTTGGTGAAGCCGATCGAACGCCGGGCTGCCTGCGCCGCACCGGCATTCGTGGTCATCACCACGATCACGTTCCTGAAATTGGCCTCGCGCCCGTTGGTGTCGGTGAGCACGCCGCGATCCATGACCTGCAACAGGATGTTGAAGATGTCCGGATGCGCCTTCTCGACCTCGTCGAGCAGCAGGACGCAATGCGGCGTCTTGACGATCTTCTCGGTCAGCAGGCCGCCCTGGTCGAAACCGACATAGCCCGGCGGCGCGCCGATCAGGCGCGACACCGAATGCGGCTCCATGTACTCGGACATGTCGAAGCGCACCAGCTCGATGCCCAGTTGCAGCGCGAGCTGGCGGGTGACCTCGGTCTTGCCCACGCCGGTGGGGCCGGCGAACAGGAAGTTGCCGATCGGCTTCTCCGGATTGGCCAGGCCCGAGCGTGCGAGCTTGATCGCGCTGGTCAGGGTTTCGATCGCCGGATCCTGGCCGAAGATCACCATCTTCAGGTTGCGCTCCAGGTGGGCGAGCACGTCCTTGTCCGACGCGCTGACCTGCTTGGCCGGGATCCGCGCCATGCGCGCGACGATGGTCTCGATTTCCTCGACGTCGATCAGCTGCTTGCGCACGTCCTGCGGCAGCAGCCTCTGGCGCGCGCCGGCCTCGTCGATCACGTCGATCGCCTTGTCCGGCAGCAGCCGGTCGCCGATGTGCTTGACCGACAGGTCGACCGCGGCCCGGATCGCATCGTCGGCATAGCTGACGCCGTGGTGCGCTTCGTAGCGGGCCTTGAGTCCCTGCAGGATCTCCACCGTTTCGCCCACCGTCGGCTCGACGATGTCGATCTTCTGGAAGCGCCGCGCCAGTGCGCGATCCTTCTCGAAGATGCCGCGGTATTCCTGGAACGTGGTCGAACCGATGCAGCGCAGTTCGCCCGACGCCAGGATCGGCTTGATCAGGTTGGACGCGTCCATGGTCCCGCCCGACGCGGAACCGGCGCCGATGATGGTGTGGATCTCGTCGATGAACAGGATCGCGCCCGGCACCTTCTTCAGCGCCGCGAGCACGCCCTTGAGCCGCTTCTCGAAATCGCCGCGGTACTTGGTGCCGGCGACCAGCGCGCCCAGGTCGAGCGAGTAGATCACCGCGTCGGCCAGCACCTCGGGGACGTCGCCGTCGACGATGCGCTTGGCCAGGCCCTCGGCCAGCGCGGTCTTGCCGACGCCGGCCTCGCCGACGTACAGCGGGTTGTTCTTGCGCCTGCGGCACAGCACCTGGATGGTGCGCTCGACTTCCTCGGCGCGGCCGACCAGCGGATCGATCTTGCCGTCGCGGGCGAGCGCGTTGAGGTCGCTGGCGAACTCGGCCAGCGTATCGCCCTTGGCCTCGGCGCCCTCGCCTGCCTCGGCCTGCGCGCCCTCCTCGCTGCCCGGGGATTCATCGCCATGCTTGGCGATGCCGTGCGACAGGTAGTTGACCGCATCCAGCCGGGTCACGTCCTGCTGGTTGAGGAAGTAGACCGCGTGCGAGTCCTTCTCGCCGAAGATCGCCACCAGCACGTTGGCGCCGCTGACTTCCTTCTTGCCGGACGATTGCACGTGGTAGACCGCGCGCTGCAGCACGCGCTGGAAGCCGAGCGTGGGCTGGGTGTCGCGGCCATCCTCGAGATCGAGCTTGACCACCGACTTTTCGATGGCCTGCTCGAGCTCGGCGCGCAGGCGCGGGAAATCCGCGCCCGCGGCCTTGAGCACGGATTCGGCGGACGGATTGTCGAGGAGCGACAGGAGCAGGTGCTCGACCGTCATGTACTCGTGGCGCGCCTCGCGGGCGCGCTTGTAGCACTGGCCGATGCTGTACTCGAGGTCCTTGCTGAACATGGGGCGGATGCCTCCTGGAATGCGTTGGACCGGGGCCGGTCCCTGTTCCTGATGTGGGGTGCCGGCCGAGCCTCCTCAAGCCCCTTCTACGCCTTCTCCATGGTGCAGAGCAATGGATGCTGGTTGAGCCTGGAGTATTCGTTCACCTGGGCTACCTTGGATTCGGCCACCTCGCGGGTGAAGACGCCGCAGACGCCGCGCCCCCGGGTGTGGACGTGGAGCATGACCTGGGTGGCTTTTTCGATGTTCATGCCGAAAAAGCGCGCCAGCACGTCCACCACGAAGTCCATCGGCGTGTAGTCGTCGTTCAGCAACAGGACGGAATACAGCGGCGGCCGCGCCACTTCCGGCTTGCTGGTCTCCACTGCGACGCCGTGGTCGCGTTCGTTGCCCGGTTTGTTGGCCATGCTCCGATTATAGAATGGCGCCCATGAGCTATCGCGAGGGACGCTTCTGGCAGCCGGACGTGACCGTGGCCACGGTGGTGGTCCGCGACGGGCGTTTGTTGTGCGTCGAAGAACATGCCGGCAACAGCGGGACGAACGGCCGCGGACTCGTGATCAACCAGCCGGCCGGCCACCTGGAACCGGACGAGAGCCTGCACGACGCCGCCCTGCGCGAGACCGTGGAGGAGACCGGCTGGGACGTGCGCCTGACCGCCTTCATCGGCGCCTACCAGTGGAAGGCGCCGGAGACCAGCCGCCACTACCTGCGTTTTGCGTTCCTGGCCGAGCCGCTCCGCCACCATCCGCAGCGCGAGCTGGACACCGGCATCGTCCGCGCCCTGTGGATGACGCCGAGCGAACTGCTCGAGGCCCGCGATCGCCACCGCAGCCCGCTGGTCTGGCAGGTCGTGGCCGACGCCCTGGGCGGACGCCGGCAGCCGCTGTCGGTGCTGCAGCAGCTGGCATGACCGCTGCGCGCACCATCGTCGGCATGTCCGGTGGCGTGGACTCGTCGGTCGCCGCCCTGCTCCTGCAGCGTGCCGGCGACGGCATTGCCGGCATGTTCATGGACAACTGGGCCGACGACGGCAGCGGCGACTGCCGCTCGGCCGACGATCGCCGGGACGCGGTCGCGGTCTGCGGCCGGATCGGCATCCCGTTGCACTTCCGCGACTTCTCGCGTGAATACTGGAACGGCGTGTTCGAGCACTTCATCGCCGAGTATGCCGCCGGGCGCACGCCGAACCCGGACGTGCTGTGCAACCGCGAGATCAAGTTCCGGCATTTCCTCGACGCCGCGCGCGAGCTGGGCGCCGAAACGATCGCCACCGGCCATTACGCGCGGGTCGAGCACGACGGCGGGCGTTGGCGGTTGTTGCGCGCGGTCGACCGCGACAAGGACCAGAGCTACTTCCTGCACCTGCTGGGCCAGGCCCAGTTGGCGGCGACGCGTTTCCCGCTGGGCGGGATGCGCAAGGAGCAGGTGCGCGTGCTTGCCGCCGAAGCCAGGTTGCCGACCGCGGCCAAGAAGGACTCCACCGGCATCTGCTTCATCGGCGAGCGCGACTTCCGCGAATTCCTGTCGCGCTACATCCCGGCGCGCAGCGGCGAGATCCGCGACCCTCAGGGACGCGTGCTCGGCGAACATCCCGGGGTGTTCTTCTTCACCCTCGGCCAGCGCGGCGGCCTGCAACTGGGCGGCGTGCGCGGGCGCGAACAGGCGCCGTGGTACGTCGTCGGCAAGGACGTCGCACGCAACGTGCTGTACGTGGACCAGGGACACGACAGCCCATGGCTCCAGTCCTCCGCCCTCCAAAGCGAAACCGCGCACTGGATCGACGGCGCGCCACCGGCCAGCCGCTTCGCCTGCGCCGCACAGGTGCGTTACCGCCAGGCCGACGAACCCTGCGTGGTCGAAGTGCGCGACGATGGCACCGTCGACGTCCGCTTCGAGCGCACCCAGCGCGCAGTGACCCCCGGCCAGTCGGTGGTGCTGTATCAGGGCGAGCACTGCCTCGGCGGCGCGGTGATCGCCGCCACCGATGCCCCTTCATTGAACACGCCTTCCTTGAACACGCCTTCCATGAACCAGGAACACGCTGCATGAGTCGTCGTCGATGAACACCATGGAAAACCGCATGCTGGCGCTGGCCGGCGTCGCCCAGGCGCTGGCCCAGGTGCGCCGCATCGCCGATACCGGCCAGGCCGACGCCGCGGTACTGGCCACGTCGCTGGACAGCGTGTTCCGGATCGATGCGGCGTCTCCTGTGGCGGTCTACGGCGATGCCTCCGAGCTGCGCCCGGGTCTGCTGCTGCTGCGCGGCTATTTCCGCAACGAATCGGAAGACGCGCTGCTGCCGCGGCTGGGGCTGGCGGTACTGCAGCTCGAGCGCCGCTTCGTCCGCGACGAAGCCGCCGGGCGCGTGCATAAACGCATCATGGCGCTGGCTCCCGAAGCCGCGCGCCAGGGCAGCACGCATCCGGACGTGCTGTCTGCGCTCGGCACGCTGTATGCCGACACGGTCAGCAAGCTGCGTCCGCGGGTGATGGTCCAGGGCAATCCGCACTACCTGGGCCAGGCCGGCGTGGTCGCCGAAATCCGTGCCGTGCTGCTCGCTGCCCTGCGCTCGGCCGTGCTGTGGCGGCAGCTCGGCGGCAGCTTCTGGGATTTCGTGCTGCGCCGCCGGCAGATGCTCGAGGCGATCGAGGCCGCGCTTGCCTAGGCTTTCGGTACGACCAGCTTCAATCCCTTGAAGTAGTCCCGGTAGAACCCCGGATCGCGGGTGATCAGGCCGTTGCACTGCATCAGGGCGTGCGCCCCGACCAGGAAATCAGCGGACACCCGCTCGCTGCGCTTGCCGCCCCGCGAGCGGTAACGCTTGTTCATGTGGCCGGCGCGCATCGCCGCCGACTCGGTCATCGGCTCGAAGCGGATCCCGACCGACGCCAGGATGTCCATCAGGTCCTCGCTGGTGTCGAGCATCGCCTGGACCTCGGCCACCACCGCCGCGCAGACCACCACCTCGTCGCGGGCGAGCGCTTCGCCGACGCAGGTCTCGGACGCTTCGGCGTGGCGTGCATCCCCGATCAGGATGTCGAAGATGATCGGGGTGTCGACGGCGATCATTCCAGCGGGTCGCCGGGCGCGCGGCCGCGGATCGCCCGCATCGCCTCGTCGGTGGTGGCGTGGCCCTCGGCCAGCCTGAAGCGCCCGCGCACCTTGCGCAGGGCTTCGCTGACGTCCTTGCGCAGGATGATGCGTCCGCCTTCCAGCTCCACCTTGAGGGTCGTCCCCTTGGTGAGGCCCAGGGCGTCGCGTACCGCCTTGGGCAGCGTGATCTGGCCGCGCTCGGCTACCGTGGCTTCCATCTGGCGTCTCCTGCAGGCGAAGTATGTACGGAACATACATACTTTTCTTGTCATATTCAATCTGGCATACTAGGCGCCTGCAACTGGAGCCCTCCCATGACCGATTCCTTCGCCACCCGCGCCCGCCTCGACGTCAACGGCAAGTCCTACACCTATTCGAGCCTGCCCAAGCTCGGCGAGCGTTTCGACCTGGCGAAGCTGCCCTATTCGATGAAGATCCTGCTGGAGAACCTGCTGCGCCACGAGGATGGCGTCACGGTGCTGCCGGCGCACATCGAGGCGGTGGCCCAGTGGGACCCGAAGGATGAGCCGGAGACCGAAATTGCGTTCATGCCGGCGCGGGTGCTGTTGCAGGACTTCACCGGCGTGCCCTGCGTGGTCGACCTGGCCGCGATGCGCGACGCCGTCGCCAGGCTGGGTGGCAAACCCAGCCAGATCAACCCGCTGATTCCGTCGGAACTGGTGATCGACCACTCCGTGCAGGTGGACGTGTTCGGCCGTGCCGATGCGCTCGACCTCAACGGCCAGATCGAGTTCCAGCGCAACCAGGAACGCTACAGCTTCCTTCGCTGGGGCCAGAAGGCGTTCGAGGACTTCAAGGTGGTGCCGCCCAACACCGGCATCGTCCACCAGGTGAACCTGGAGCACCTGGCGCGCGTGGTCATGGAGCGCACCGTCGACGGCGAATTGATGGCCTTCCCGGATACGGTGTTCGGCACCGATTCGCACACCACCATGATCAACGGCATCGGCGTGCTGGGCTGGGGCGTTGGCGGCATCGAGGCCGAGGCCGCGATGCTCGGCCAGCCTTCGTCGATGCTGATTCCGCAGGTGGTCGGCTTCAAGCTCACCGGCAAGCTGCCCGAGGGCGCGACCGGCACCGACCTGGTACTCACCGTCACCCAGATGCTGCGTGCGCTGGGCGTGGTCGGCAAGTTCGTCGAGTTCTTCGGCGACGGCCTGCAGCACCTGCCGCTCGCCGACCGCGCCACCATCGCCAACATGGCGCCCGAGTACGGCGCCACCTGCGGCATCTTCCCGGTCGATGCCGAGGCGGTGCGCTACCTGCGCCTGTCCGGCCGCAGCGAGGCGCAGATCGCGCTGGTCGAAGCCTATGCCAAGGCCCAGGGCCTGTGGCACACCCCGGATTCGCCGGCCGCGCACTACAGCGCCACGCTCGAGCTCGACCTGGCCGACGTCAAGCCGTCGCTGGCCGGCCCCAAGCGCCCGCAGGACCGGGTGCTGCTGGAGAAGCTCGGCGACAACTTCCGCACCAACCTCAAGGGCCTGATCGCCAACCGCAAGGTCGGCTGCGCGATCGACGAACTGAAGGCCGAAGGCGGCGCCCAGCCGCAGGCCGAACGGCTGGCCGCCAAGCCGGTCTCGAAGATCACCCTGGAAAGCGGCGAGCACCACCTCACCGATGGCTCGGTGGTCATCGCCGCGATCACCTCGTGCACCAACACCTCCAACCCGGCGGTGATGCTCGGCGCCGGCCTGCTCGCGCGCAATGCCGCCGCCAGGGGCCTGACGGCGGCACCGTGGGTCAAGACCTCGCTCGGGCCGGGCTCGCTGGTGGTTACCGATTACCTCAGGAAGGCCGGCGTGCTCGACGACCTGGAGAAGCTCGGCTTCTTCGTCGTCGGTTACGGCTGCACCACCTGCATCGGCAACTCCGGTCCGCTGCCGCAGGCGGTCTCGCAGGGCATCGCCGAGAACGACCTGGTCGTCGCCTCGGTGCTGTCGGGCAACCGCAACTTCGAGGGTCGCGTGCACCCCGAGGTCAAGATGAACTACCTCGCTTCGCCGCCGCTGGTGGTGGCCTACGCGATCGCCGGCACCGTCGACATCGACCTGACCACCCAGCCGCTGGGCAAGGACCAGGACGGCAATGACGTGTTCCTGCGCGACATCTGGCCGAGCAACAAGGAAATCGGCGACATGATCGCCGCCACCGTCGGCCCGGAGATGTTCGCCCAGAACTACGCCGACGTTTTCAAGGGCGACAGCCGCTGGGCGGAGATCGCTTCCCCGGACGGCGAGAGCTACGCCTGGGACGCCGCCTCCACCTACATCAAGAACCCGCCCTATTTCGACGGCATGACCATGGAAGTCGGCTCCATCGACGACCTCCAGGGCGCGCGCGTGCTGGGCCTGTTCGGTGATTCGATCACCACCGACCACATCTCGCCGGCCGGCAACATCAAGAAGGATTCGCCGGCGGGCCGCTTCCTGCAGTCGCGCGGCGTGCAGCCGGCCGACTTCAACAGCTACGGTTCGCGCCGCGGCAACGACGACGTGATGGTGCGCGGCACCTTCGCCAACATCCGCATCAAGAACCTGATGCTGGGGGGCGAGGAAGGCGGCAACACCCTCTTCCACGGCACCGGCCCGGACAACGGCAGCAAGCTGTCGATCTACGACGCGGCGATGCAGTACAAGGCGCAGGGCACGCCGCTGGTGGTGTTCGCGGGCAAGGAATACGGCACCGGTTCATCGCGCGACTGGGCCGCCAAGGGCACGATCCTGCTGGGCGTCAAGGCGGTCGTGGCCGAAAGCTTCGAGCGCATCCACCGCTCCAACCTGGTCGGCATGGGCGTGCTTCCGCTGCAGTTCAACGACGGCGACAGCGCAACCGGCCTGGGCCTGGATGGCAGCGAGTCGATCTCGATCACCGGCCTCCGGGACGGCGCTTCGAAGACCGCCACCGTGGTGGCACGCAAGGCCGACGGCAGCGAAATCCGCTTCGAAGCCAAGGTGCTGCTGCTGACGCCGAAGGAAGTCGAATACTTCCGCAACGGCGGCATCCTGCACTACGTGCTGCGCCAGCTCGCCGCGAAGAAGGCCGCCTGACCTACAGGCGCGGTTTCCAGGTGGCGCTCACCAGGCGCCACTCATCGCCTTCGAGCCGCCAGCCGGTCTCGACGCTGTAGATTCGTGCGTCGTCCGGCAGCAGGCCGCCCGAACCGCCGCTGAGCGCGGCATCGAAGCGCACGCTGGCGCGCGTGTCCTGCAGGCTCAGGTCCAGCGGGCCGACGATGGCGATGCCGATGTTGCGATGACGCATGAAGGTGGCCTGGGCGAGCCTGGCCGCACCGCGGCGGTCCATGCCGCCGGGTCCGATGAAATCCTCGGCCAGCCGTTCGCGCACGCCCGAAACCTCGCGCGCCTCGATCGCCGCCTGCATCGCGTCCACCGACTCGCGCAGGCGCTGCTCCGGCGGCGTCCGCGAACAGGCGGCAAGCAACACGGCGCACAGGATCGCCGGCCACGCATTCGGGCATTGGATGTGCATTGTTGCCAGCCCCCGGGGCCTATGCTCCAATCAGGACAATACCGTACCGTAGGGGAAAGGCGATGAGTTCCGAACGGCCCTGGCTGGCCCAGTATTCGCCCGGCGTTCCCGCCGAGATCAATCCCGACGAGTACGCCTCGATCGTCGCGGTACTGGACAGCGCCATCGCGCAGTTCCGCGACCGGCCCGCCTTCAGCAGCTTCGGCAAGGTGCTCACCTTTGCCGACATCGACCGGCTGAGCTCGCAGCTCGCCGCGTACCTGGTGGGCGAACTCGAGCTCAAGCGCGGCGACCGCGTCGCGATCATGATGCCCAACTGCCTGCAGTACCCGATCTCGACCTTCGGCATCCTGCGCGCCGGCCTCACCGTGGTGAACGTCAATCCGCTGTACACGCCGCGCGAGCTCAGGCACCAGCTGGTCGACTCAGGCGCCAGCGCCATCATCGTCCTCGACAACTTCGGCCACACCGTCCAGGAAGTGATCGCGCAGACCCAGGTGCGCCAGGTCATCACCACCGGCCTGGGCGACATGGTCGGCGGCGCCAAGGGCGCGATCATGAACTTCGTGCTCAAGCACGTGAAGAAGATGGTGCCGCGCTACGAGCTGCCCGGCGCGATCCGCTTTCGCGAGGCGCTCGGACTGGGCCAGATGCAGAAGCCGGCGGCAGTCACCATCGACTCCGGCGACGTCGCCTTCCTGCAGTACACCGGCGGCACCACCGGCACGGCCAAGGGCGCGATGCTCACCCATCGCAACCTGGTCGCCAACATGGAGCAGGCCGCGGCCTGGATCGGCACCAGCCTCAGGCCGGGCGAAGAGACGATCATCACCGCGCTGCCGCTGTACCACATCTTCTCGCTGACGGCGAACGGGTTGGTGTTCACCAAGTTCGGTGGCCTCAACCACCTGATCACCAACCCGCGCGACATGAAGGGATTCGTCAAGGAGTTGTCGAAGACGAAATTCACCGCGATCACCGGCGTCAACACCCTGTTCAATGGCCTGCTCAACACCCCGGGCTTCGAGCAGGTCGATTTCTCGTCGCTGCGCATGACCCTGGGCGGCGGCATGGCGGTGCAGCGCGCCGTGGCCGAACGCTGGAAGAAGGTCACCGGCTGCACCCTGGTCGAGGCCTACGGCCTGACCGAGACCTCGCCCGCAGCCTGCATCAACCCGATGAACCTTGCCGCGTACAACGGTTCGATCGGCTTGCCGATCCCCTCCACCGACGCCTGCGTCAAGGACGAGGACGGCAACACCCTGCCGCTCGGCGAAATCGGCGAGCTGTGCATCAAGGGACCGCAGGTGATGAAGGGGTACTGGAACCGGCCCGAAGAGACCGCCGAGGCGATCGACGCCGACGGCTGGCTGCATACCGGCGACATGGCACGGATGGACGAGCAGGGTTACTTCTACATCGTCGATCGCAAGAAGGACATGATCCTGGTGTCGGGCTTCAACGTGTACCCGAACGAGATCGAGGACGTGCTGGCCGGCATGCCCGGCATCCTCGAGGTCGCCGCGGTCGGCGTGCCGGACGAGAAGTCTGGCGAGACGGTCAAGGTCGTGGTGGTGCGCAAGGACCCCACGCTCACCGCCGAGGACATCAAGGCCTATGCGCGCGAGCAGCTCACCGGATACAAGCGCCCGCACCTGGTCGAGTTCCGCGACGAACTTCCCAAGACCAACGTCGGCAAGATCCTGCGTCGCGAGTTGCGCGATGACGCCGCCAGCGGCTGACGGCTAGCGCGATTCACCCTGTCGGGACCGGGCCATGTTCTGCTCGACCAGGGTCACGATCGTGTCCAGGTCCGGGTTACGGGGCAAATCCATGGACTCGAACGTGAACTCCAGTTCGGTCTCGACGTCGAGCATCATGTCCACCAGCAGTAGCGAGTCGATGCCGATCTCCGCCTGGGTGGTGGTGCCCGAAAGGCCCGCCGGATCGACCCCGAAGCGCTCATGGATCAATGCCTTGAGGCGTTCGAGGATCTGCTGTCGTTCCATCCGTTGCTCCGTTCTGGGCGTGCCGGGCCTCGTTGTGGGCGCCGGATCCGGGTACCCTGCCGCCATCGGCGCAGGATGACCGAATATCGTACCGCAAGCGGAGGCTGGACAAATTGGATGCCCTGCCACATCCGGAACTCGTCAGGAGCGTGCGTGCGCAGGCTGCGCTGCGCCTGAAGTTCGGCATGTTCGTGATCGTGGTGATGCTGGCCGCGATCTACTACTGGGGGCCGGCGCGCCCGCAGAACCAGCCGTGGGAAATCGGCGGCTTCTGCGCTGCCTACCTGCTGTACAACCTGACCGCCTACTACCTGGCGCACCGCGATCGGCTGGTGTCGCCCAATGCGATGGTCGTGGCCACGGCGGTGCTCGATCCCCTGATGCTGTCGGCCTGGCTGTTCGTCGGCGGCGAGTCGTCGGTGCTGTTCATCGGCTTCTACCTGTTCACCATCCTCGGCTTCGGGTTCCGCATCGGACCGGTGGCGATGCAGTTGTCCCAGGCCATGTCGATCGCGGGCTTCGGCCTGGTGGCCGCGACGTCGCCGGCCTGGCGCGACCACCCGTTGTTCGAGATCTCGCACCTGGTGCTGCTGGTGGTGGTGCCCTTGTACGCCGGCGTGCTGATCCGCAACCTGCAGCTCGCGCGCGCGATGGCCGAACGCGCCAGCCAGGCCAAGTCGCAGCTGCTGGCCAATGTCAGCCATGAGCTGCGCACCCCGCTGACCGGCATCGTCTCCACCGCCTCGCTGATCGAGGCGCAGTCGCCGGACGCCGACAGCGTGGGGCGCGCGCACGCCATCATCGACATGGCGCTGGCGCTCGACCTGGAGATCAAGCAACTCCTCGACCTGTCCCGGATCGAGGCCGGACGCGATGACGGGCAGAAGGTCGCGTTCGAACTCGCCGCGGTGGGCGACCACATCACGCGCACGCTCGGACCCGTCGCCGCCGCCAAGGACATCGTGCTTGCCGTCGAACTCGACCCCGCGATCGGGGTGCCCGTGCTCGGCGACGCGCATGCGCTCGGAAGCGCGCTCATGAACCTCGTCGGCAACGCGGTGAAGTTCACCGATGCCGGCTCGGTGACGCTGGACGCGAAACTGCTCGACCAGGACGAGGAAACCTGCACGATCCGGTTCCAGGTGCGCGACACCGGCATCGGCATTCCCCCGGAGATGCAGCAGAAGATCTTCGAGCCTTTCGTCCAGGTCGAATCCGGGCCGGCGCGCAAGTACGGCGGCACCGGGCTGGGTACTTCCATTGCCTTGGCCCACGTCCGGCGCATGGGCGGCGAGCTGCGACTGGAAAGCACGATGGGCAAGGGCAGCCGGTTCTGGTTCGACCTGCGCCTGCCCAGGGCGCGCACGCCCGCGCCGGCCGGAGCCGAAGCGGCGGTCCGGGTGGTCCGCGGCAAGCACGTGCTGGTGGCGGACGACAACGCGACCAACCTGACCCTGATCCGGGAGATGCTGGAGCGCGACAGCCACGAGGTGCTCGCCGTCGCGTCGGGCCAGGAGGCGCTGGAAGCGCTCGCCCGCGACGATTTCGAGCTCGTGTTCCTGGACTTCAACATGCACGACGTGGACGGCGCCACCGTGTACGAGACCTACCGGTTCGGGCGCCTGCGCCCGGCACCGACCTTCTTCATCACCGCCGACACCTCGGCGCTGACCACGGCCCGGCTCGAGGCGCTCGGCGCGGCCGGGATCATCCACAAGCCGGTGACCTTCGCCAGGCTGCGCAACGCCATCGCCAGCCAGTTCCCGGACAGCGCGGCGATGCCCCTCGCTCCCCTCGCACCCGTCGCCCCGCGCCCGGCGCCGCACCTGCGGCCGGTGCCGGTGGAATACCTCGATCCGGCGGCAATCGACACCTTGCGCGAGGTGCGCGACACGCCCGAGTTCCTGTGCCGCATGATCGGCGACGGCGCCCAGGACATCGAACGCATCGACCAGGCGCTGGGCAACGCCCTGCTTGCCCGCGACCTGACCGCGGTGCATCGCCAGGCGCATGCCCTGCGCGGCGTGAGCCTCAGCCTTGGCGCCGCCAGGCTGGCGGCATTGGCCGACCGCCTGATGTCGATAGGCCAGCGCGAGCTGGAAGCGAACGCGCGCGAGCGCCACGCCGACCTGCGTCGCACCACGGACCTGAGCCTGGCCGCGCTGGATGCATTGCGCCAGTCGCTGCAGGCGCCCGACGCCGCCAGCGGCTGAGCCGCTCCCCTCTCCCGGCCGGCCGTCCTAGGCGGCGGCCTGCCGCGCGGCCGGCGCCAGCGCCTCGCGCTCCTGCATCATGATCAGCATGTCCATGGTGCGCAGCTCCTCGGCACTCAGGCACATCGCCGTCTCGACCCAGTCCTCGACGATGCGCACGCCTTCGGCGTGGTCCAGGGCAGTGTGCCGGCAGCGGCTCTGCTGCACTTTCAGGCGCGCCTTCAGGCGCGAGGAATGGTTGGCGATGAAGCGCCCGACGGCCAGTTCACCCTCGCCGGTGGCGCAGATCTCGTCGACCAGGCCCATGTCGTAGAGCTCCAGCGCGGTGTAGATCTTCTTGTTGGTCATCATCCGCTCGGCCTGGCGCGCCCCTATGCGGGTCGACAGCAGGCCCATTGCGCCCGTGCACGGGAACAGCCCGAACATGATCTCCGGGAAGCCGAAGCTGGCGTGCTCCTCGGCGATGAGGTAATCGGTGCTGAGCGCCATCTCGAAACCACCGCCCAGCGCCCGTCCCTGGATCAGCGCGATCGAAGTGGTGGTGTCCTTGAGGCGGCCGCTCCAGGCCTGCAGCAGGTCGAGACAGCGCATCGAATACTCGCGCAGGGTCGCCGCGTCCCGGCGCTGGATGCACTCGCGGAAGAAGCGCAAGTCGCCGCCCATGCTGAAGTAGTCCTGGTCGGCAGACTGGACGACCGCATAGTGCAACGGCGTCGCCACGCGCCGGTCCTGCATCTCGTCGACCAGGCCGCGGAACTCCTGGACCAGCGCGGGCGTGAAGTTCTGCAGTCCGGTCGCGCTGTCCTTGGCCAGCGTGATCCAGAGCGCATCGGCGTGCATGCGCCGGACCTGGGTGGAGA
>JALYWW010000121.1 GCA_030852515.1 Pseudomonadota bacterium | reverse complement strand
CAGAAGACCACCGTGACCGGCGTGGAAATGTTCCGCAAGCTGCTGGACCAGGGCCAGGCGGGCGACAACGCGGGCCTGCTGCTGCGCGGCACCAAGCGTGACGACGTGGAGCGCGGCCAGGTGCTGGCCAAGCCCGGTTCGATCACCCCGCACACCGAGTTCGAGGCCGAGGTGTACGTGCTGAGCAAGGACGAGGGTGGCCGTCATACCCCGTTCTTCAAGGGCTACCGCCCGCAGTTCTACTTCCGGACCACGGACATCACCGGTGCGGTGACCCTGCCCGAGGGCGTGGAGATGGTGATGCCGGGCGACAACGTGAAGATGGTGGTGAGCCTGATCAACCCGGTGGCGATGGACGATGGCCTGCGCTTCGCGATCCGCGAAGGCGGCCGCACGGTCGGCGCCGGCGTGGTGGCCAAGATCATCAAGTGACGATTGGCCAGCCCGGCGCCCAGGCGCTGGGCGCCCGCCAATCGTCGTCTCCGAATGCTTTAGTCGGGGATCCAGCTTTGCCTTGCAGGGCGAACCCGCCCCGCGAAAATGATCCAAACGGGCTTGCAATGATTCCGCCAGCCCCGCTATAATGTTCGACTACTTCACGGATCGCCTTTCTGGTGCTTCCGCGAAGACCGCGAAATGAGGCGCCGGATGCGCTTCGTTTTCGCCAGACAGGGAAATGTCGCGTGGCAGCGCTCCACCCGCCCCGAAGTTCTTCGGGGCATATAGGGAGGAGCCAGCCGGCGCGTCTGCGATTCTCAAGTCTGGCGGACCGGGTAACCGGTCCGTTCTTGCGTTCAGGATACTGCCGGGGCATGGAACGGCCATCGGCAAGTCATTGTTTCCACGGGGTCTTGCGCAACCAGCCGCAAGGCCTGTCGCTCTTTCAACGAAGGAATCTCCGTCATGGCGGACCAAAAGATCCGGATCCGGCTGAAAGCGTTCGATCATCGCCTGATCGACCGCTCGGCCAGCGAGATCGTCGAAACGGCCAAGCGGACCGGCGCCCAGGTGTGTGGCCCGATCCCGTTGCCGACCAAAATCGAGCGTTACACCATCCTGACGTCGCCGCACGTCGACAAGGATGCGCGTGACCAGTACGAAACCCGCACGCACAAGCGCGTGCTCGACATCATCGACCCCAACGACAAGACCGTGGACGCGCTGATGAAGCTCGAGCTCGCGGCTGGCGTCGATGTCCAGATCAAGCTGACCTGAGGCCAGAGACCATGACCGCGAAGAAATATTCGTTGGGCATCGTCGGCCGCAAGGCCGGCATGAGCCGCATCTTCACCGAGGACGGCCGTTCCGTGCCGGTGACGCTGATCGAAGCGACCCCGAACCGCATCACCCAGGTGAAGACCCTGGAGACCGACGGCTACAGCGCCGTGCAGGTCGCCGTTGGTGTCAAGCGCGCCGCGCTGGTCAACAAGCCCGAGGCGGGCCACCTGGCCAAGGCCAAGGTCGAAGCCGGCCGGGGCCTGTGGGAACTGCGCGTGGCCGACGACAAGATCGGCGACTTCAGCGTCGGCGGCGAGATCAAGGCCGACATCTTCGAGGCCGGCCAGATCGTCGACGTCGAGGGCGTGACCAAGGGCAAGGGCTTCCAGGGCACGATCAAGCGCTGGAACTTCAAGATGGGCGACGCGACGCACGGCAACTCGCTGTCGCACCGCTCGCCGGGCTCGATCGGCCAGCGCCAGACGCCGGGCCGCGTGTTCCCGGGCAAGAAGATGTCCGGCCACATGGGTGCCGTGCGCCAGAGCACGCAGCGCCTCGAGGTGGTCCGGGTCGACGCCGAGCGCGGCCTGATCGCGATCAAGGGCGCCGTGCCGGGCGCGCCGGGCGGCGACGTCATCGTCCGTCCGTCGAGCAAGGCATAAGGAGAACGACGATGGAACTTGCCATCCGAAATAGCAACGAGAAGCTGTCGGTGTCCGACGCCGTGTTCGGTCGCGAATTCAGCGAAGACCTGGTCCACCAGGTCGTCGTGGCCTACCGCAACGCGGGTCGCGCCGGCACCAAGGCGCAGAAGACGCGCTCGGAAGTCAACGGCACGACCAAGAAGTCGAAGAAGCAGAAGGGCGGCGGTGCGCGTCATGGCGCGCTGACGGCTCCGATCTTCGTCGGCGGCGGCGTGACGTTCGCGGCCAAGCCGCGCAGCTTCGCGCAGAAGGTCAACCGCAAGATGTATCGCGCCGCGATCTCCGCGATCCTGTCGGAGCTCAACCGCCAGGGTCGGCTGACGATCGTCGACGGCTTCGACATCGATGCGTCGAAGACCAAGGGTTTGGTGTCGAAGCTCAAGGACTACGACCTCGGCCGCCGGCCGCTGATCGTGACCGAAGAGGCGTCCGAGCACCTGTACCTGTCCGCGCGCAACCTGCCGTATGTCGAAGTCCGCGACGTGCAGGGCCTGGACCCGGTGGCGCTGGTCAGCGCCGACAGCGTCCTGGTCACCAGCGATGCGGTGAAGAAGATCGAGGAGTGGCTGGCATGAACAAGCCCGATAGCGCCCTGACGAACGTCGTCTCGGCCGCCAGGCTCTACAGCGTGATCCGTGCCCCGCGCGTGTCCGAGAAGACTGCGCGCCTGCAGGAAGTTTCCAACCAGTATGCGTTCGAAGTCGCGAAAACCGCGACCAAGGCCGAGATCAAGTCGGCCGTCGAACAGCTTTTCAGCGTCAAGGTCGAAGCGGTCAACGTGGTGAACGTGAAAGGCAAGAACAAGGCCTTCCGCAATCGCCAGGGTAGCCGCGGCGACTGGCGCAAGGCGTACGTCACGCTGGCCGACGGCCAGTCGATCGACGTGATGACGGCCAAGGCCTGAGGACGGACCGATGCCATTGATGACTTTCAAGCCTACTTCTCCCGGCCGCCGCTCCGCGGTGCGCGTGGTCACGCCCGACCTGCACAAGGGCGCGCCCCATGCGCCGTTGCTCGAGAAGCAGAGCAACAGCGGCGGCCGCAACCACCACGGCCGCATCACCACCCGCCACATCGGCGGTGGCCACAAGCAGCATTACCGCATCATCGACTTCAAGCGCGACAAGGAAGGCATCCCGGCGCGCGTGGAGCGGATCGAATACGATCCCAATCGCACCGCGCACATCGCGCTGCTGTGCTACGTCGATGGCGAGCGCCGCTACATCATCGCGCCGAAGGGCCTGAAGGCCGGCGACCAGGTGATCGCGGGCAACGATGCGCCGATCAAGACCGGCAACACGCTGCCGTTGCGCAACATCCCGGTCGGCTCGACCGTGCATTGCATCGAGATGAAGCCCGGCAAGGGCGCGCAGATCGCGCGTGCCGCCGGCGCCGGCGTGCAGCTGGTGGCGCGCGAGGGCGTTTACGCGACGCTTCGCCTGCGTTCCGGCGAGATGCGCCGCGTTCCGTCCGAGTGCCGCGCGACCATCGGCGAAGTCGGCAACGTCGAGCACAACCTCGAGAAGCTGGGCAAGGCCGGTGCCAGCCGCTGGCGCGGGATCAAGCCTACCGTCCGCGGTGCGGCGATGAACCCGGTCGACCATCCGCACGGTGGTGGCGAGGCGAAGGCCGGACAGGGCAACCCGCATCCGGTCACCCCGTGGGGCGTGCCGACCAAGGGTTACAAGACCCGACACAACAAGCGGACGCAGCAGTTCATCGTGCGCGATCGCAGGAGCTAATCGACCATGGCACGTTCACTCAAGAAAGGTCCGTTCGTCGACCACCATCTCATCAAGAAGGTGGAAGCGGCGGGCAACACCAAGCGTCCGATCAAGACCTGGTCGCGTCGTTCGATGATCCTGCCGGAAATGGTGGGTTACACCATCGCCGTGCACAACGGCAAGAACCACGTTCCGGTGCTGGTCAACGAGAACATGGTCGGCCACAAGCTTGGCGAATTCGCGCTGACGCGGACCTTCAAGGGTCACGGCGGCGACAAGAAGTCCGGGAAGTAAGGAGATGACGACCATGTCCAACCAGAATGGGGCGAAGGCGATCCTGCGCAGCGCCCGCATCTCCCCGCAGAAGGCCCGCCTGGTCGCCGACCAGGTGCGCGGCCTGACCGCCGAACGGGCCGTCAACCTGCTGAAGTTCTCGGACAAGAAGGCCGCCCACCTGATCAAGAAGGTGGTGGAGTCGGCAATCGCCAATGCCGAGAACAACCAGGGCGCCGACGTCGACGAGCTGAAGGTCCAGACCATCATGGTCGACGAAGGCCCGACGCTGAAGCGTTTCATGGCGCGCGCCAAGGGTCGCGGCACCCGCATCCTCAAGCGCACCAGCCACATCACCGTCGTCGTCGGCGAGGGGAAGTAACTCATGGGTCATAAAGTTCATCCGACCGGCATCCGCCTTGGCATTTCCAAGGACTGGAATTCGAAGTGGTATGCCGGCAAGAAGGAATACGCCGGTTATCTCGCCGCCGACCTGAAGGTCCGCGAGATGCTGCGCAAGAAGCTGGCCGCCGCCGGCATCAGCCGCATCATGATCGAGCGTCCGGCCAAGACCGCCCGCGTCACGATCCACACCGCCCGCCCGGGCGTGGTGATCGGCAAGCGCGGCGAGGACATCGAGAAGCTGCGCAAGGAAGTGTCCGACCTGATGGGCGTCCCGGCGCATATC
>JALYWW010000120.1 GCA_030852515.1 Pseudomonadota bacterium | reverse complement strand
ACCCCACGCGCGCCCGACATCACCCGGCTGAAGGTCGAGAAGACCTGCTCGCGCGGGTTGGCCGGCTGGCTGGCCGGCAACCGCATGTCGCTGGCGATCTCGTCCTACCAGACCGGACGCGTGTACCTGGTGGGCAGCGACAAACAGGGCCGCGTGTCCTTCTTCGAGCGCATCTTCGAGCGTGCGATGGGCATCGTCGGCAACGCCCAGCGCATCTACCTGGGCGGCCTGTACCAGTTGTGGCGCTTCGAGAACGTGCTGCGCGCCAACGAGGTCATCCACGGCCAGTTCGACAAGTGCTACGTGCCGCGCAATGCGCAGACCATCGGCGACCTGGATATCCACGAGCTGGGCATCCGCAGCAACGGCAAGGTGGTGTTCGTCAACACCAAGTACTCGTGCCTGGCCGAGCTGAGCCAGACCCACAGCTTCAAGGCGATCTGGAAGCCGAAGTTCATCAGCAAGCTCGCCCCGGAAGACCGTTGCCACCTCAACGGGCTGGCGATGGTCGACGGCCGGCCGAAGTACGTCACCGTGGTGTGCAAGAGCGATACCGTCGACGGGTGGCGCGACCGCCGCCAGGACGGCGGCGTGGTGATCGACGTCGAGACGGACGAGATCGTGTGCGAAGGACTGTCGATGCCGCACTCGCCGCGCTGGGCCAATGGCCGGCTGTGGGTGCTCAATGCCGGCACCGGCCACCTGGGCTGGGTCGATTTCGAGAAGAAGGCCTTCGTGCCGCTGGCATTCCTGCCCGGTTTCGCGCGCGGCCTGTCGATCATCGGCAACGTCGCTGCGGTGGGCCTGTCGAAGCCGCGCAACCAGCGCTTCGAGGGCCTGCAGCTGGACGAGGAACTGCGCAAGCACGATGCGGAGCCGTGGTGCGGGGTGCAGATCGTCTCTCTGACCAACGGCGACGTGCTCAACTGGATCCGGTTCGAGGGCGACATCACCGAGATCTTCGACATCAGCTTCCTGCCCAACGTGCGCAATCCGATGATGATCGGCCTGCGCACGCCCGAGATCCGCGACCTGATCACCTTCGAGTCGTCGATGGCGGCGCCGGAGCCTGCCGCGGAGGCGCAATGAACCGCATGCGCGCGCTCGCCGCCGCCGCGTTGCTCGCCCTGGCGCCAATGGCCGCGGCCCAGGTGCAATCGCGGCCGGACGCGACCGCCAAGACCTTCGATGCCTGGGATGCGGACCACAACGGGGTGCTCAGCCGCCCCGAATTCGACAACGGCTGGCGCGCGATGGTCGGCCGCAGCGTCGAGGCGCGCCTGCGTTCGCAGTTCGAGAAGCTGGATCGCAACGACGATGGCGGCCTGGACGGCGCCGAGTACGCGAGCCTGGCGCTGGTCCTCCGGGCCGGCAACGATGCGCCCGCGCTGGACGCGTTCGATGCAAACGGCGACAAGCGCCTGCAGTTCAACGAGTACATCGCCTCGGTACGCGCGCTGGTCGCCGCCAATCGCAAGCCGGACAAGGCGCAGCCATGAGCTTCGACGCCGTCCCGGTCTGGAAGCAGGTCACCCCTGCGCTGGAGCGCGAGTTGATCGCGTTCTGGCAGCGCAACAAGGCGATCGATGGCGACGATCGCGCCCGCCAGCGCGCCGCGCAGGTCGTGTGCATCGCCCGCGACGATGACGGTGCGCTGTGCGCGGTCGGCACGGCGGAGCTGCGGGTGCTGCCGCGACTGCGCCAGCCGACCTATTACTACCGCCAGTTCTTCGACGAGGCCCATCGCGGCAAGGGCCAGGCGCTCTCGTTCGCGAACGAATGCAAGCGGGTGCTGCAGGCCTACAACGCCTCGCTGCCGAAGCCGGAATCGCTTGGCATGCTGGTCGAGGTCCAGAACCCGATGCTTGCCAAGCGCTACGACCAGGCGTTGGAGCCGGTCACCGGATATGGCTTCATCGGTTATTCGCCGCGCGGCCTGGTGCTGCGCGTTTCCTGGTTCGACGGCGCCACCCTGCTGCCGCCGGCTCCAATCCTTCAAAAGCAACGCAAGTCCACTACGGGGATACCAGCATGAAAGTCCAGTCCTGCCTGTTGAGCGCCGCGATCGCTTCCGCCCTGGTGGTTGCGTCCCCGGCTTCCGCCGTCAAGCGCGGCGTCGATACCACGCGCGGCGATGCCGTTGCGGCCCGCGCCAGGACGCTGCTTGGCAATCACGCGGTGGCGCGACTCGCTCAGGCCGCGGCTGCCGACGAGTTCGTCCCGGGTGTCGTGTTCGTCGACGCGGATGGCACCGAGCACGTGCGCTTCCAGCGCCTGTACCAAGGTCTGCCGATGATCGGCGGCGACCTGGTGATGCACTCGCGCAACGGCCAGGTAGCCGGCGTCAGCCAGACCCTGGCGACCAGCGAGCGGCCGGGTGTGCTTCCGGCGATCAACAGCGGGCTGGCCATCGTCAACGCCAGCGCCGATTTCGGCACGCCCTTCACCGCTCCCCCGGGCGCGCAGAAGGTGGTGTACGCCCGTGGGCCGAAGCCGGTGCTCGCGTATGAAGTGACCCTGGCGGGCGTCCGCGCCGACCAGACCCCGAGTGAAATGCACTACATCATCGACGCCGGCAACGGTGCGATCCTGGCCAAGTGGGACGCGGTGCATACCGCCAGGCCCGGTCGCGACAAGGGTGGCTGCGCCGACCCGGTCGACGCCGTCGGCGTCGGCAACAGCCTGCTCGAGGGCACCGTGGCGCTGGCCACCAGCAATTGCGGCAGCTCCGGTTTCCAGCTGGTCGACAACACACGCGGCGGTGGCAGCACCACCAACATGGGCATGCGCCAGAACGGCATGGGCTCGGTGTACAGCGATGGCGACAACACCTGGGGCAACGGCGCGCTGAATGACGCGGCGACGGTCGCGGTCGACGCCCATTACGGGATTTCGGTCACCTGGGACTACTACCTCGACAGGCATGAGCGCGAGGGCATCGCCGACGACGGCGTCGGCGCGATCAGCCGCGTCCATTACGGTCGCAACTACGCCAATGCCTTCTGGCGCGACTCCTGCTTCTGCATGACCTTCGGCGACGGCGACAACGGCGTCACCACCAATCCGCTGGTCGCGCTGGATATCGCCGGGCACGAGATGTCCCACGGTGTCACCAGCCACAGCGCGGGCCTGGTCTACGAAGGCGAATCCGGCGGCCTCAACGAGGCCAACTCGGACATCTTCGGCACCATGGTCGAGTACTACGCCAACAATCCGGCCGATCCGGTCGACTACCTGATCGGCGAGAACATCTACGCGAACAACCCGGGATACCTGGCCTTGCGTTACATGTTCAAGCCGAGCCTCGACGGCCTTTCGCCGGACTGCTACATCCCGGAGCTCGGCGACATGGACGTCCACTACAACTCTGGCGTGGCCAACCACTTCTACTATCTGCTGGCCGAAGGCGCGGTGGTGCCGGAGGGCTTCGGCGCCGACTCCCAGTTCGCGCTGACCCCGGGCGACCTGGTCTGCGACGGCAACACCACGCTCGCCGGCATCGGCCGCGAGGCGGCGGAGAAGATCTGGTACCGCGCGCTGACGGTGTACATGACCTCCGACACCGACTATGCCGGTGCCCGCGCCGCAACCCTGTCCGCCGCCGAGGATCTCTACGGTGCCGGCTCCGCGCAGGCACTGGGCGTGGCCGCGGCCTGGAATGCCGTCAGCGTGATGTAAGACTCGCGGTGGGAGGGCGGAAGCCGCAAAAAAAGGGCGCCCCGTGGGCGCCCTTTTTTGTTACCGCTTCATCGAAGAGAAGAACTCGTCGTTCGACTTGGTGCTCTTCATCTTGTCGAGCAGGAATTCCATCGCGCCGATCTCGTCCATGCCGTGCAGCAGCTTGCGCAGGATCCAGATCTTCTGCAGCAGCTCCGGCTCGATCAGCAGGTCTTCGCGGCGGGTGCCCGAGCGGTTGATGTCGATCGCCGGGTACACGCGCTTCTCGGCGATGCGGCGGTTCAGGTGCACCTCGGAATTGCCGGTGCCCTTGAACTCCTCGTAGATCACCTCGTCCATCTTGCTGCCGGTCTCGACCAGCGCGGTGGCGATGATGGTCAGCGAACCGCCTTCCTCGACGTTGCGCGCCGCGCCGAAGAAGCGCTTCGGGCGGTGCAGCGCATTGGCGTCGACGCCACCGGACAGGATCTTGCCCGACGACGGCACCACGTTGTTGTAGGCGCGGGCCAGGCGGGTGATCGAGTCGAGCAGGATCACCACGTCCTTCTTGTGCTCGACCAAGCGCTTGGCGCGCTCGATCACCATCTCGGCGACCTGCACGTGGCGACCGGCCGGTTCGTCGAAGGTCGACGAAATCACCTCGCCGCGCACGGTGCGCTGCATGTCGGTGACTTCCTCGGGCCGCTCGTCGATCAGCAGCACGATCAGGTGCACGTCGGGATGGTTGTGGGTAATGGCAGTGGCCATCTGCTGCATCATCATGGTCTTGCCCGCCTTGGGCGGAGACACGATCAATGCGCGCTGGCCTTTGCCCTGCGGTGCCATCAGGTCGAGGATGCGGCCGGTGATGTCCTCGGTGCTGCCGTCGCCGCGTTCCAGCCTGAACTTGCGGCGCGGGAACAGGGGAGTCAGGTTCTCGAACAGGACCTTGTTC
>JALYWW010000051.1 GCA_030852515.1 Pseudomonadota bacterium | reverse complement strand
CACACCGCCGTGCGCGACGGCCCGCAGGGCGCGCGCACGCTCAACGCCCGCATCGAAGCCCTGCTGGCCGGCGCCGGCGGCGCGGCGGGCGCCTCGGGCCGCCATTTCCACGGCCGCCTGCTGCTGATCACCGAGAACAGCTACCGCCACCGCCTCTTCAACGGCGACATCGGCATCTGCTTCCGCGACGCCGATGGCGCGGTGATGGCCTGGTTTCCCGGTGAGACCCCCGGAAACCCGCGCGTCTTCCACCCCGCTGGCCTGCCGCAGCACGACAGTGCGTTTGCTATGACAGTGCACAAAGCGCAGGGATCGGAGTTCGACGAGGTGTGGCTGCTGTTGCCGCAACACGACAGCCGCGTTCTTTCGCGCGAGCTGGTCTACACCGGCATCACCCGCGCCCGCCGCGAACTCCACGTCGCCGCGTGCGCCGACACGGTAGCGACAGCGTTAGCTCGGCACGCAAGTCGGTGGTCAGGACTGGGGTGGCGTTTGCCGTGGGCTGCCCAGAAGGCACTGGGATCCAGTAAGTACTAAAACACGCAGTTCACAAGCCGTCCTAACCCAGTTGGCAGGCGTCTGATACAGGTAGACTACGGAAAATTTCAACTGGGACGTCAATTTCCAAGGTGAACTCATGGCCACTTCCCAGCAGTTGAAAGCCCTGCTCCAGTCCTACCTGGAAAACGACAAGGAGCAATTTCTGTCTGTCGCTCTCCAGATGGCGGCCGCTGAGGCGCGCAAAGGACACGCGGCGGTTGCGCGAGAGCTGAAAGATCTAGTTGACCAAGTTCGGGACCGTCCTCGTGTTGTTGCCCCGGTGCCTTTGGCTCGGCCCCGCGGCGAGCTTGCGGAGTTGCTGTCTCAAGCATACCCAGCAGAGCGCCTTGCCGACTTAGTAATTCGTAACGAGCTACTAGTGCAGCTCCAGCGAGTTTTGCGTGAGCAACGGCAATCGGTTGCCATCAAAGAGCATGGATTGGTGCCTCGGCGGAAATTGCTGTTGGCCGGGGCTCCCGGCACTGGTAAAACGCTTACAGCAAGGGTCTTGGCCGGGGAATTGGGAATTCCGTTCTTCGTCGTACGAATGGATGCGATTGTTACGAAATTCATGGGGGAGACCAGCGCCAAACTGCGCCAGGTTTTCGACGCCATAGCCGATCGACGCGGCGTCTATCTTTTTGACGAATTTGATGGCATTGGCGCGGAGCGAGGCCGGGACAACGAAGTAGGAGAAATGCGCCGAGTTTTGAATACATTTCTGCAGTTGGTAGAGCACGATCACTCAGATAGCTTGATTATTGCTGCGACCAATCACGTTGCCATCTTGGATGAGGCGCTGTTTCGCCGCTTCGATGATGTTTTGCTCTTCGATCGTCCTAACGCAGGCGAGATTGCGGAACTTATTAAGCGACGTTTGGCGGGCTTTGCGCCACGCTCTATGAGCAATGCAAGATTGACGGCTGCAGCCGCCGGACTCAGTCATTCTGAAATTGCTAACGCATGCAATGACGCAGTCAAGGATGCGATTGTTTGCGGTCAACGGGTCGCAAGCCTTTCGGTGCTTGAGCAAGCATTGAAGAGGCGGGCTCGTTTAACAACTCAAAAATAAGGCAAGGAGGCGGGACAGCAGATGGCCGAAACTGGGGAGAATCGACCACATCTAGTTATTCGTCAGTTGCCCGATGCACTTCCGTATGGAAGCAGGGGCTTCCCGGCGACCAAAACGCTGCCGCCTCGAGACCGGACACGGCACGGACAATATCTGCGCGAGAAGATTCAGGCCATTAACTCTTCCGCGGACGATGAGATCCTCGAGCAGAGGAGACGCGGGCTAACGTCTGGTTGTGGAATTCAAGTCCAATTTCTAAGCGAGCCTGGGTTTGAACTCAAGCTGCAGAGCTTAGAGCTCAGAGGCAATGGTATTGAGTTATTGTCAGTGGTCGAGCGAGAAGGTCGTGCTGCTGCGACCGTGTTCGTTCCGGAGGGCAAGCTTCGGGTATTTCTTCAGAAAATTGAAGAGTACATGGAGCGCGATACCGATAGAGGCGCACCGCGAAATCGAGATCTAGTCGAGTCTATTTCCGAAATCAGACGCGCGACACTCGAAGCGCTCTGGACCGACGATGTTTTTAACTTTCCAGAAACAGGCGACGCTATCTGGTGGGAAGTTTGGTTACGAAAGGGCGGTGACAGCGACTACACGGACTTTCTTGAAAGAAATTCTGAAGCGCTTGGCCTGCGCCTCGGAAGCCAACGGCTCGACTTTGTAGAAAGGCGAGTCGTTTTGGTTTGGGGCACATCCAAAGCGATGTCAGCGTCGTTGCATCTTCTAGTCGGCATTGCCGAACTGCGGGCAGCGCGGGACACGGCGGATTTGTACTCGTCGATGTCGCCCGTCGACCAGGCTGAATGGGTCGAGCAAGCGGTGCGTAATCTGCAACCGCTCCCCGACGATGCGGCTGCTGTATGCATATTGGACACTGGTCTGAATCCCGGGCATCCTTTGCTTGCCCCCCTGTCGACACCGGCAACGGTCCAATCTGTCGACTTGGCGTGGGGCTCGGACGACCACCACGGTCACGGCACCAGCATGGCGGGGTTGGCCGCGTTCGGTGATTTGACATACGTTCTTCAAGTCGCGGGACCCGTAAATCCCCGATGCTTTATAGAATCGTGCAAGATTCTTCCGCCTGTCGGAGCAAACGATCCCAAGCTCTATGGTGCTATCACCCGAGACGCGGTGAGCTTGGCGGAAATTGCAGCTCCACAACGACGTCGCGTGATTCAAACTGCAGTTACGGCAGACGGGGCCTCGACTGGTAGGCCATCTAGCTGGTCGGCTGCCATTGACGCGATCAGCTCCGGGGCAGAGGACGATAACCGTCGGCTGTTTGTGCTCTCAGTGGGTAACGTACTTTGGAATACCCACTGCGCTTATCCGACAGATGCTGAACTAGCCCCCTGCGAAGACCCATCCCAGTCTTGGAACTCTTTGGCAGTGGGTGCTTATACAGAGAAGGTCACGCTTGATGCATCAAAGTGGCCGAACGAAAGTCCACTCGCTCCGGTGGGCGGACTGAGTCCGGAGACCCGGACATCTTTGTTGTGGACCCCGCGGTGGCCCAACCGTCCGGACATAGTGATGGAGGGGGGCAACCTCAGCGTCAATTCTGCGACTAACTTTGCATCTGATTTGGATGAGCTGGCGTTATTGACCACTGGCCATCAGCATCTAAGTCGTTCCTTGGTCGTTAGTCGCGGCACAAGCCCATCCGGCGCACAAGCCGCGGGGCTCGCAGCGGAGCTGATGACCGCTTATCCGGAGTTCTGGCCAGAAACAGTTCGGGGTCTAATTGTTCATTCCAGCGATTGGACCGACGCTATGCAAGCCACTGTTTCGGGCGTAACAGGTAAAGCTCAAGTTCGGCATTTGCTTCGCACGTGCGGGTGGGGATGCCCTAATCGCGAGCGAGCCTTTCATAGCGCAGCAAGCAGCTTGACTTTGGTGGCCCAAGGCGAATTGAGGCCGTTTCGCAAGGAGCGCGGTTCCGGAGTCGCATTCCGGGACATGCATCTTCACCGCCTCCCGTGGCCGGTAGATGCGCTGCGAGAACTCTTCGATTGCGAGGTAGAGCTTCGCGTAACTCTTAGCTACTTCATCGAGCCTTCCCCTGGCGAGAGGGGCTACGGGGGCCCGTTTACATATGCATCGCACGGCCTACGGTTTGCGCTTCAAGCTCAAGACGAGAGTCAGGAAGATTTCACCCGACGAGTAAACGTCGCCGCGCGGGACGAAGATGATGATGGCAGTTATAGAGGCGAGGCCGAGGGCTGGCTTTTAGGTCCCACGCTCCGCAATAGAGGATCGCTTCACAGCGATAGGTGGCGCGGAACTGCCGTAGAACTAGCAGGGCGCTCGTGCCTAGCGGTATACCCGATCGGGGGGTGGTGGCGATATCGTCCACATCTGGAAAGGGTAAATAAGGGGGCCCGATACGCTCTAATCTTGAGCATCCATAGTCCCGCCGCTACCGTCGATCTGTATTCTGCAATTGAGCAAAAGATCGCGGTCTCGATTCCCATTGAGGTTTAACCGGACGGAGCCCGCCGGCTACGGCGCCGTCCTTAAAAACTGCGCAGTGGCGCGCGCAATTGGTACTTTTGTGCGTGCGCTCCGATCACGGACCGGCAAGGTCGACGTCACCTTCCATAACTAATTGGCGCATTTGCGGCTGCTCGCCGGCACGCCACAGCGTCACCTCATTCCGCACGCGATAGCGCAGCGGACCGCCATCCGGCGTCTCGGCGCGCTCGATCGGCCGCGGAATGCACACGAACTCGGTCGCCATCGCGCTGCCGTCGACGCGCACGGTTCCGTACCCATGCCCGCCCAAGTCGACGAACTCCAGATGCGGCGCGAGCTCCGGGTTGCTCACGGCATGCGCCTTCGCCAGGTCGCCGCTCCCGGCGTACTCCAGCGCGGAGCGCACGCCGTGGTTGAGCAGCAGGTTCATCGTGGGCTCCATTGTGCCGTCCTCACGATCTGCGATGAACAGCTTGCGCAGCGGGTTCTTCTTGTTGCCGTGTTCCTGCGCTTCCTGGCCGCCGGGGGAGGTGATCGAGCCGCCGACGAACGACACGCCGACGGGCTCGAACTTGCCGTGCGGCGGCAGCGACTTCGCGGCGTAGCCGGCCCAGAAGCTGTGGAGGTCGCCGGCGAGGATGGCGAAGCCGGTGATGCCGTGGTCGCGCACGGTGTCGAAGATCTCGCCGCGCTCGTGGTAGCAGCCGCCCCAGTCGCCGTTGCTCTGCACGGCGTAGCCGTCGGTCCACTTCGGCCAGTCCTTCGGCACGAAGCCTTCGGGCAGGTTCTGCGGGTCGACGCGCTGGTCGTGCGTGCCCAGCGAGGTGCCCCAGATCTTCCAGGTCGCGGTGGCGTTGCGCAGGCGCTCGAGGAACCAGGCCTTCTGCTTCGCGCCGAGCATCGACTGCGGCGGGCCGTCGATGCGGTAGTTGGGGATGGACTTCGCGCCGAACACGATCTCCGCCGGCGGGTGGCCGCCGGCGTACTCGCGGCCGCTGTCCACCTGCATCGACAGCGCCTCGGGGAAGAAGGGATACGGCACGCCTTCGAACAGCGCGCCGAGCTTCTCGTCGTTCGAGTAGTCCTTGCCGCGGAAGGCGCGCTGGTCGGTGAGGATCAAATCGATGTGCCGGCCCCAGCGCAGCGCGCGGTACACGATCAGGCTTTCGATCGCGGCGATGTTGTTCGGTTCGAGGCCGAGGCCGTCGTCGTCGAACTCCGTGACCGCGACGTCGGCCACGGCAGGCGCATCGAAGCGGTCCAGCGGCTTGCCCGGCGCGGTCACCCGCATCGGCTGGTACTCGAACCAGGCCTGGTTCGCCGCCACCTTGAGCTTCTGCCCCGGCATCTCGCCTTCGCCGGGGAACGACATGATCGACTGCCACGCCAGCCACGAGAACTCATGGTTGTCCCAGATGCAGACGAACGGCCAGCGCGCGCGCGCGTCCTGCAGGTCGGGATCGACGAGGTAGCCCTTGTACAGCGCGCGGTAGTCGTCGAGCGAGCCGGGCACGGTGAAGCGGTCGTTGGCGACCTTGCGACCGTTCGTGTACGAAACGGGGAAGGTGATCCTGCGGTCGTAGCGATGGCCGTTCTTGACCTGATCCGGCGTCTGGATCACTTCGTAGACGAAGTCGCCGAGGTGCAGCACGAAGCCGAGGCGTTCGTCGGGCGCGGCGCGCTCGTCCTCGTAGATCATCCGGCGATACGCGTTCATCGCGCCCTCGGGCAGGCTCTGGCAACTGACGAAGGCAAACTTCGCCGGGCGCGGATCGTCGGGTGCGGGCGCGGTCAGCGTGCGCCCGATGCGGCTGCCGTTGCCTGCCTCGTCGACGAAGCGATAGAAGAACTCGCCGCCGGGCGGCAGGTCGCCGACCAGTACGCGGCAGGTCCAGTCGGCCGCAGCCAGGATCGGTGCCGCAGTAGTGGCGATCACCTGCGTGAACCCGGGATCCTGTGCCACCTCGACCAGCAGTGTGGCACGCTCGCGGCCGTCGTCGTAGGCACGCCGCGTCCACAGCAGCACGCTGTTGGCATCGGGATCGCCCGAGGCGACACCGTGCGGGAACAGGTCGCGGCGTTCGCGCCAGCCGCTGCTGGAAGGTCGCAGCGTCGAGCAGCTCCAGGCCAGGGTCGCCCCCATTGCGGCGGCAAGTTTCAGGAACTGGCGTCGGTCCAGTGTCGGCATGTCGCGTTCCCCTGTGCGCGGCCATCGCTGCGGGGTCACGCTAGACTCGTGCTTGCGGCGGGGAACGTGCCGGAAGTCCCCGTGACCGCGGAGCTGGCCGCGTCGTCACGCTCCTTCGACATATTCCAATGCCTCCTGAAGGGGAAGCAGGGCTCCGGCAACAAAGCCCGCTATATTCCCGAAACCCCCCACGAAGGAAGACTGGAATGTCCCCGACCAGAAAATACCTGACGATGGCGCGTCCGCTCGGTGTGGCAATCGTCGTCGCAATGGGTCTTGCCAGCTGCGCCACCTACGACGATGAGTTTGCAGGCATCAACTCGCGCCTCGATCAACTCGACACGCGGGTGCAGGGCGCGGCCCAGAGTGCGGAAGCCGCCAATCAGTCCGCGCAGCAGGCCAACCAGCGGCTGGATCAGCTGGAAAGCCGCGTGCAGAGGCTCGAGACGGCGCCGGCCCGCCCGCCGCGCGGGTAGTGGGTTCTGCGCTAGTGGCGAACGGTTTGAACCTTGGAGCCGGTGGCCTTCGCTGGTCGCCGGTCTTCTTTCCTGGCGCGCTCGTGTTGGCACTGTCGTTGGCGGTTTGCGGCGTGGCCAGCGCAGAGGATGCTGCCGCGCAGGCGGTGGCCGCTGTCGATGAGCTCCCGCCAGGGCAGGACGTGTCCGACACCGTGATCGAACTGGCGGGCTGGGTTGTCGCAAGCAGGGACAGCCAGGGCTATCCGTTCGCGATCATCGACAAGGCCGCTGCACAGATCCTGGTGTTCGGCGGCGATGGCCGGCTTCGCGGCGCGGCCCCTGGACTCTTCGGTTCGGCGATCGGCGATCACACCGCCCCCGGTATCGCCGGCCTCGCGCTTCGTGAAATTCCCGGCCGTGACCGCACCACGCCGGCGGGTCGCTTCGTGGGCGGTTTCGGTCCGTCGATCGATGCCGGGCGGGTGCTGTGGGTCGACTATGATGCCGCCGTCTCCATCCATCCCACCGCTACCGGGGTGCCGGCCGAAAGACGCGCCGAGCGTCTTGCATCGCCTTCGCCCGACGACAACCGCATCTCCCATGGCTGCATCAACGTCTCTCCCGGCTTCTATGAAGAGATCATGCACCCGACGTTCGAGAAGGGCGGGGTGTTCTACATCCTGCCGGATACGGCGCCGCTGGCGGAGACCTTCCCGGAATTCGTGCAAAGTCGGGCGAAGTAATCGCGCGATCAACCCTCACCAGACCAGGTCGTCCGGCACCTGGAACTGCGCGTAGTACGCATCGTCTTCGGAGGTCGCGGCCGTATCGCCGGCACCCGCGTCCTTGCCGTGATCCAGCACGACCATCCCGGCTTCCCGCTCCCGCACCTTGTCTCCGGCCGCGCGCGGCAGCAGCACGTAGCGTTCGCCCAGGCGCGCGATCACCAGCGCGCCGGAGGCCAGTTGCCTGCGTTGCTCGTTGCCGACCAGCAGGCTGCGGATGGCGCCGTCTGCGTCGAATCGATACTCGCTTTCGCCGGCGCACGGCACCTGCTTGTCCTGGATGATCTGCCGGGCTTGCGCGCGTAGCTCGGCTTGCCGCGCCTGGATCTTGCGCTCGCGCTCCAGCGCGCGATCGCGTTCCACCTTTTCCTGCCGCGCGCGTTCGGCCTCAAGGGCAATGTCGCTGGGCTTGGCGGGACCTTTTCCGTGGCGGGCCTCGAGTTGCTCGCGCGCGACTTCGGCGACCTTGGACTTCTTGGCCAGGCCGGCCTTGAGCAGTTGTTCCTGGAGTGGGGTGAGCTTGGCCATTGCGTACCGTCGTGTCGGGGCGGGTCAGGCGGCCGCCGGCGCCTTCTTCGCCGCGATCCAGCCGTCGACGCGCTTCTCCAGCAGGTCCAGCGGCATCGCGCCGCCACCGAGCACGGTGTCGTGGAAACCGCGGATGTCGAAGTTCGCGCCGAGCTCGGCTTCGGCCTTCGCGCGCAGCTGCTGGATCTTGATCATGCCGATCTTGTAGGCCGTGGCCTGCCCGGGCATGACCAGGTAGCGCTGCACTTCGGACTTGATCGCGGCCGGCGGGATCGAGCTGTTGGCGCTGAAGTAGTCGACCGCCTGCTGCTCGGTCCAGCCCTTGGCGTGCATGCCGGTATCGACGACCAGGCGGATCGCGCGCCACATCTCCGAGGTCAGGCGCCCGTACTCGGCGTAGGGATCCTGGTATGTGCCCGGCATTTCCCTGGCCAGCGACTCCGCGTACAGACCCCAGCCTTCCGCGTAGGCGGTGGCGAAGTACTGGGTGCGGAACGTCGGCACGCCCTCGAGTTCCTGGGCGATCGAGATCTGCATGTGGTGGCCCGGCAGGCCCTCGTGGTAGGCGATCACCTCGAGCGTGGTCCTGGGCATCGCGTCCATGTCCGACAGGTGCGCGTAATACACGCCCGGGCGCGCGCCGTCCGGGGTGCCCGGGAAATAGTGCTGTGCGGCACCGTCCCGCTCGCGGAACGCCTCGACCCGCTTCACCACCAGATCGGCCTTCGGCAGGATGCCGAAGTAGTTCGGCAACTGTTGCTTGATGTTGTCGATCGCCGTGGTGGCCTCGTCGATGTAGGCCTGGCGACCGGCGTCGTTGTTCGGGAACCGTTGGCTCGGCTCGTCTTGCGCGTGCTTGAAGAATGCCGTCAGGTCGCCTTCGAATCCGACCTTCGCTTTCACCTTCTCCATTTCCCCGCGCAGGCGCGCCACTTCCGACAGCCCGAGCTGGTGGATATCCTCGGCGCTCATCGAAGTGGTGGTGCTTTGCTTGAGCTGGTAAGCGTAGTAGTCGGCGCCGTTTTCCTGGGTGCTGCCCACACCTGATAGATTGACCGCCGCGTTGGGCAGTTCTTCGGTGGCGAAGGCGATGAGCTTGTCGTAGGCCGGCTTGACGTTGTCCAGCAGTGCCGTGCGCGCCTGTGCCTTGAGTTCACCGGCACGCTCGGCCGTGATCTTGCCGTCCTTAACCAGGACATCGGCCTTGGCCTGGGCGTCGGCCCACAGCGCGCTGTCGGCGCCGGCGGCAAAGGGTGCGCCCGCCACGACCTTGTTGGCCTGTTCGATCACGCCCTCGTAGGCGAACTTCGGCGGGCGGATGCCCTTGGTGGCCGATGCGCGTGCGCGTTCAAGCAACTGGTCGAACGCCCCCTTGATCTTCTGCAGCCGCGAAACGTAGGCGAGGTAATCCTTCTCGTCGTCCACCTTGTGGAAACTGATCATGAAGGTGGGCAGGAAACCCTGCGCGCCGTTCATCTGCTCGAAGGAATAGCCATTGCCGAGGAAGGCCAGGCCATCGCGCGCGTTCTCGTACTGGCGCTTCCACAGGTCCCAAGACAACTGCGTCTCAGGATCGAGGCTGGCGTAGTCGAAGCCGGATTCCATCGCCTTCACCGAGGCGGCCATCCAGGCTTCCTGCTTGCGCGCACCGGCCTCGGACATGTCGTCGAGCTGGTCGTTGAGTTCCTTGCGGCCGAGGAAGCTGAGCTGGATCGGGCTGAACTGCAGTTGTTCTTCGTACTGGGTCTCGAACCAGGCGTTGAGGCGCGCGGACTCGGCCTTGACCTGCTCGGCCGTGGGCGCGGCGGCCGTCGTGGTGGCGGCCGGGGTCTCGGCGCCGCGGTTGCAGGCAGCGAGGCCGAGGCTCATCGCGATGGCAAGGGTGCTGCGCAGGAGGACGGAAGTCATGGGTGATCCTGGGAAGGTGGCGGGGTCGATTCTGGGTCAGGAGCGTCGCGCGCACCAGCCGTGGATCATCCCGGCTTGATGGAATCGCAGCGGCGCGTCGAAGCCGGCATCGGCGACGAGTGCGGCCACCTGGTCGGGCGGCAGGATCGCCACGTCCTTCGCGTAACCGGCACGAATCCGCTCGAGCGCCTCGTCGTCCAGCCCGGCACCGGACATGGTCCGCATCCACAGCCGCAACATCGCCGGGTAGTCCGGCGCAGCGGTGTCCCAGGCCAGGTCCGCCCAGGCGAGCACGCCGTCCGGTCGCATGCGACGACCGATCGACGCAAAGAAGGCGGTGCGTTCGGCAGGAGCGAGCAGGAACTGCGACACCAAAAAGCAGGTGGCGCCGTCGAATGCTTCGGTTTCCGGCAAGGTCGCAATCAACCCGGGATGGAACTCGCAGCGGTCCGCGAACCCGTCACGCTCGGCGCGCGCGCGACACGCGGCAATCATCCCCGGCGATGGATCCAGCGCCAGGAAACGCCAGCGCGGAAAACGCCGTGCCAGATGCGCGATCTCGGCGCCGGTGCCGGCACCCACGCACAGCAGCCGCGCGTCTTCGGGCAGATCGGCGAATACCGTTTCGAGCAGGAAGTGCAGGCTCTCGCGGATCGGCGCCATCCGCGTCCACTGGGCGTCGTACCCCGGGGCCTGGCGGTCGAAGAGGGTGTCGAGTTCGTGCTGTTCCATGCCAGCCACGATACCGCGCCCGCTCTGCGCCTAGAATCCCGCCATGGAAACCGCACACCACGGCATCGACCTGTTGCCGGTCATCATCCTGCTCGCAGGCGCGGTCATCGCGGCGCCGCTGGCCAAGCGCCTTGGCCTGGGCGCGGTGCTGGGTTACCTCGCCGCGGGCCTGGTGATCGGGCCGTTCGGGCTGGGCGTGTTCAAGGAACCTGCGGAGATCCTGCAGGTCGCCGAGCTGGGCGTGGTGATGTTCCTCTTCATCATCGGCCTGGAAATGCGGCCGTCGCGATTGTGGGCAATGCGCCACCAGATCTTCGGGCTGGGCTTTGCCCAGGTGGCCCTGGCCGCGGCCTTGCTGACCCTGGTTGGGCTGCTGACCGGATTCCCGCCGGCGGCGTCGTTCGTGGCCGGCGCTGGCTTCGTGCTGACCTCGACCGCCATCGTCATGCAATTGCTGGAGGAGCGCGGCGAGCTGGCGTCGGACAACGGCCAGCGCATGGTCGCGATCCTGCTGCTCGAGGACCTGATGCTGGTCCCGCTGCTGGCGGCGGTGGCGTTCCTGGCGCCCATTGCGCCTGGATCGGCGGGCGTGTCGGATGGCATCGACTGGGCCGCCATCGGCATCGGCGCCGCGGCCATCGCCGGGCTGGTACTGGCCGGTCGCTTCCTGCTCAATCCGCTGTTCCGCCTGCTCGCCACCGCGCAGGCGCGCGAGGTCATGACCGCCGCTGCGTTGCTGGTCGTGCTTGGTGCGGCGTACGCGATGGAGCTGGGCGGCCTGTCGATGGCGATGGGCGCGTTCATGGCGGGCGTACTGCTCTCGGAGTCGAGTTACCGGCACCAGCTCGAAGTGGACGTGGAACCGTTCCGCGGCGTGCTGCTGGGACTGTTCTTCATCGCGGTCGGCATGTCGCTGCAGATCGACGTGGTCGTCGCCAACTGGCAGAGGGTGCTGGGCTATGTGATCGCCTACATGCTGGTCAAGGCACTGGCCATCTACGTGGTCGCGCGCCTGTTCCGCTCGTGCCACATGGTGGCGGTGGAGCGTGCGGTGTACATGGCCCAGGGCGGCGAGTTCGCGTTCGTGCTGTACGCGGCCGCGACCGCGGCCGGCATCATCGACGCCGGCGAGAACGCGATGCTCACCGCCATCGTGATCCTGTCGATGGTGCTGACGCCGCTGGCGATGGTCGGGTTCAACCTGCTGCGCAAGCGCTATCCCAAGGTCGTGGAAGGTCGCGAGCCGCCGCCGCAGCTGACCGGCGTCGCCCTGGTAATCGGCTTCGGCCGGGTCGGCCAGATCGCCAGCCAGTTCCTGTTCGCGCGCGGCTACGACGTCTCGATCATCGACAGCGACGCGGAAATGGTCGACTCGGCTGGCCGCTTCGGCTTCAAGGTGTACTACGGCGACGGCACCCGCCTCGACATCCTCCACGCTGCGGGCGCGGGCCACGCGCGGGTGGTGCTGGTGTGCGTGGACAAGGCGGAAAGCGCCACCCGCATCACCCGGCTGCTGAAAGAGAATTTCCCCGACGTGCCGGTGGTCGCGCGAGCCAACGACCGCCGCCACAGCGTCGACCTGATCAAGGCCGGCGTCGACCTGCAGGTGCGCGAAACCTTCGAGTCGGCGATGGTGATGGGTGCGGCAGCGCTGGATCGCCTAGGCGCGTCGCAGGCCGACATCCTCGAACTGGAAGCGCGGATCCGCGACATCGACAAACAGCGCCTCGACGTGGAGATCGAGCGCGGGCTCGCGGCGGGCGCCGCGTTCTTCAAACCGCAGTCGGGGCCGGATGCCGTCGACGGGACCTGAAACGCGACGGTGGTAAATTCGGCGTCATGGCAAAGACCATCGGAAATATCCGCTTCAAGGCAAGGCTGTCGCGACCGGCGAGCCCGAAGAACGCGGCCTGGACGTTCCTTGTCCTGCCGAAGGAGGCGAGCGCGAAACTGCCGACGCGCAGCATGACCACCGTCGACGGCACGCTCAACGACGCGCCGTTCCAGGCCACGCTCGAACCCGACGGCCAGGGCAGTCATTGGCTCAAGGTCCCCAGGGCGCTGAGTGAGGCGGCGGGCGTGGAAGCCGGCGATACCGTCGCCCTCGGGATCGCGCCGGTCGAGAAAGAGCCCGAACCGAAAGTTCCCGCCGATGTGCGCGATGCGCTCAGGGCGAGCCCGGCGGCCAGGGCCGTCTGGGACGACATCACCCCGGTCGCGCGCCGCGACTGGATTGCGTGGATTACCTCGGGCAAGAAGGCGGAGACGCGGGTGAAGCGTGTCGGCGTGGCGATCGACAAGCTGGCATCGGGCAGTCGCCGCGCCTGCTGTTTCGACCGGTCCGGGATGTACAGCCAGGGCAACATGGGCGCGCCCGAAGCCGCGGAGTAAGACGCCCGTATCTATCCCTCGCGGGTAGACCTACACTGCGCCACCTCTCGCGATCAAGGAATGCACATGCACGGGATCCCGGCACTCGCGGGTTGGGTTTTGCCCCTGACCATGTTGCTTGCGGCCAATGCCGACGCGGGCGAAGTGCAGGTCCCCCGCCCGGGCTACAGCCTGCAGGCGGAGGAACAGGGCGAAGGCCCGATGACCGTCGTGTTCGAGTCCGGATTCGGCCAGGATGGCGGCGTCTGGAAGGATGTCATCGCCGACCTCGGCACGCAGTGCCATTGCATCACCTATGCGCGGGCTGGCCTGGGCGAGTCCGGAACTGACGGCAAGCCGAAAACCATCGCCGGGGACGTGCAGGACCTGGGCGCGGTGATCGACGCACTGGCGCCCGGCGCCAGGGTCGTGCTGGTCGGGCATTCGTATGGCGGCCTGCTGTCCACCGAGTTCGCGCGCTTGCATCCGCAACGGCTGCAGGGCCTGGTACTGGTCGATCCGGCGACGATGGCGCAGCGGCACGAGGCGATGCAGGTCGATCGCGAACGCATATTGGCAGACGACACGGCGTTGCTGGGGATGCTGCCGCCGAACATGGCGTCCGACTATCGTGCACTCATGGCGCAGCTCGATGGCGCAGCGGCCGCAGCGCCACGGAGCCAGCCCGACCTCCCGGTGGTCCTGCTCACCTCGACCAACGTCGAGGCCGAGCCGTTCGTGTTCGAGGAAACCGCGCAGGGCAAGGCCTTATGGAAGCGCCAGCATGCGGCGTTGTTCGCAGGCTACACGCGCGGGATGCACCAGTACTTCGCGACCGGACACAACATCCATCGCGAGCGCCCGAAGGCGGTCGCGGATGGCATCCGCCATGTCGCCGGAATCGCGTCGACCGCGAAGTAGCTACATGGGACGCGCTTCGCTCTCGGTGTGCGCGACGCACTTCCACTTGTCGTCGACCTTGATCCAGGTCGACGAGTCGTACACGTCCTGCTCGCTGGTCTTGCCGTCCATCAGGACTTTCTGCTTCGCCCGATAGGTGGCGATGGCGACATCGCTGGTCGGGAACAGCACGTCCATGTCCGAGAACGAATAGTCGAGCAGGCGATACTTCGGATCGCTGGCCATCTTTTCGTAGGTGGCGGGGTCGAACGACATCGCACCGTGGGCGCTGACCATCAGTGCGGTCGGGGTGAGCAGGCTCGAGGCGGCCTTGGGGTCGTTGTCGACCAGCGATTGCCAGAAGGCGCGCTCAAGGCTTTCGATCTCGCTTCTGCGCGCATCGGTGGGTGCTGACGGTTCCATGGGTGACTCCGCTCGGTGGGGAAGACGCATCGTTGCCCGGTCGCGGTTATTCGTCGATGAATGTTCGCCATGCGTGAGAGCTGAACAGGCGCGTACTTCACCGCGCTTCAACCGCGCGCGTCCGAGGATGGTGTAGCCGCGGCACGAGCTGCGGTCCCCACGACAGGAGAGAACACGATGAGCGACATCAAGAAGGACCACAGCATTGGTGCAGGCACTGGCGCGATCGCCGGTGCGGTGACCGGCGCGGCGGTGGGTTCGGTCGCGGGACCGGCCGGCACGGTGGTCGGCGCGGTCGCGGGCGGCGCCCTGGGTGCGAAGGCCGGCGACTCGCTGGCCGAGGCCGTCAATCCCACCGAGTACACCAGCCACTTCGAAAACAACTACAAGAGTGCGCCGTACTACTCGACCGGGCGCGACTGGAGCGACTACCAGCCGGCCTACCAGTACGGTTACGACACCTACGGCCAGTATCGCGGCCAGCGCTTCGAGGACATCGAGCCGCAGCTCGAGCGCGACTGGGACAGCAGCCGCGCGCGTTCGCGCCTGGCGTGGGGCGAAGCCCGCGAGGCGGTGCGCGATGGTTGGCACCACATCGAGCGCGCAATGCCGGGTGATGCGGATCGCGACGGACGCTGAGTGGTCGTGGGAGCGGTGGCAACCGCGATCGCGGCTGCCGCCGCTCCTACACACCAATTGAACACGGCCGACCTTAGCGTCGGCCGTGTGCTATCCACACGGGGAATGCCATGGGCAACCTGAAGAAGGACCACATCCTCGGCGCCGGCAGCGCGGCGCTGGCAGGCGGAGCGGCGGGCGCCGCGATCGGCGGCATGCTGGCC
>JALYWW010000013.1 GCA_030852515.1 Pseudomonadota bacterium | reverse complement strand
CGCCATGGTTGAGCAGGTGGGTGGCGAAACTGTGGCGCAGGCCGTGCGGGCTGATCTTCGCCGGATCGATGCCGGCGACGCCGGCGTAGCGCTTGACCATCGACCAGAACTGCTGCCGGGTCAGCGCCTTGTCGCCGGCGTTGAGGAACAGTGCGTCCAGCACGCGCTTGTTGGCCAGTGCCGGCCGGGCCTGGGCGAGATAGCGCTGCAGCCAGTGCATTGCCTCCTCGCCCAGCGGCACCAGGCGATCCTTGCTGCCCTTGCCGGTCACCCGCAGCACCCCCTGGCGCAGGTTGACTGCCGTCGATGGCAGGGTCACCAGCTCGGTCACGCGCAGTCCGCAGGCGTACATGAGTTCGAGCATGGCGCGGTCGCGCAGGCCCGCCGGCGCATCGACGTCGGGCGCGGCCAGCAGTGCGTCCACCTGCGATTCGGGCAAGGCCTTGGGCAGCGAACGCGGCAGGCGTGGTGGATCCAGCAACGCGGTCGGATCGTCGTTGCGCTGGCCGCGGCGCACGCGGTGGGCGAAGAACGCGCGCAGTGCCGACAGCAGGCGTGCGTTGCTGCGCGGCGAATAGCCGTCCCTGGCACGCCAGGCGAGGTAATCGAACAGCGCGCCGCGATCGGCACCGGCGAGCCCGCCACCGGCACCGTCGCGCCAGCGCGCGTACCCCTCGAGATCGCGGCGGTAGCTGGCCTGGGTCTGTTGCGACAACCCGGACTCGGCCCAGGCCGCGTCGAGGAACTGTTCGATCGCGGCGGCGTCGGCATCGCGCAACGCCGGCATGGCCAGCGCGCGACTGCGGCGGCGTGCCGGACTACCGCTGGCCGGACCACCGCTAGCCGGACTGCCGCTGGCCATGTCAGCCGCGGACCATCCGCGTGCCGCTGCCACGGTCGTGCCAGGTGAGCCGGTCGCGATCCACCCAGGCCCACCAGAACCCCAGGCCACCCAGCAGCAGCGACAGGCTGCCGATCGCGTAGCGCACGACCAGCGCCTTCATCGTCGCCGGCGCGCCATCGGCCCCGACCACGCGCAATTTCCACGGCCGCATGCCCAGCGTCTGCCCCCCGCCCCACCAGCTGAGCACCGCATACGCGCCGGCGATCGCCCAGCACGCCACCCACAGAACGACCTGCAGGCTGCTGAACGGCGCGAAATTCTCCCGCGCCGAATGCCCCGCGAAGTAATAGCCCACGGTGAACAATGCGGAAGTCAGCATCCACAGCGCCACGGCCGGGAACAGGTCGTACACCAGTGCCAGCATCCGCCAGCCGATCAATGCGCGCGGCTTGCCCATGTTCCCGTCTATCCGCTGCGGCGGCGGAACAGCACCGCCGATGTCGCCAGCATGATCACCGGCGGGATCAAATACGCCAGCCGGAAATCGAACCTGAACACCCCGGCCATGCGCACGAACTGGGTCTGCAGCAGCCAGAAGCCGAGCGCGAACACGATCCCGACGAACAGGCGCCGGCCGAGCCCGCCGCTGCGCAGCGCGCCGAAGGCGAACGGCATCGCCGCCAGGCACAGCGCGAGCACGTTGAAGGTGTAGAACCAGCGGCCCCAGTAGGGCTCTTCGTATTCGGCGGCATCCAGGCCGTTGCGCTTGCGGTACTCGATGCTGCTGCGCAGCTCCGACGACGTCAGGCCCGATGGCCTGATCACGCTGGCGGCGAGCGCGGTGTCGTCCAGGCGCGACTCCCAGCGCTCTTCCATCGCCTCGGTGCGGGTCACCGACTTCTGTTCGAACCAGGTGCGGGTGACGTTGTGCAGCAGCCAGCCGCCGGGATGGTGCTCGGCGGTGGCGGCGTGGGCGATCGATTCCAGGCGGCCGTCGTCGTCGAACTCGTACAGGTGCACGTCCTGCAGTTCCAGCCAGGCGTTGCCGTCCCGGTCCTTGCGCTCCTCGCCGCCGCCGGCGTTGAGGAAGATGTTGCCCTCGCGCGCCCACAGCCCGGAGTAGCGCGCCACGATCAGGTCGGGCGAGCGCGACGACGCCTTGAGCGCATCGGCGCTGCGCTGGCCCCATGGCGCCAGGGTTTCGCCGTTGACCACCATCAGCGCGGTCAGCACCGCCAGCGACATGGCCACGGCCAGGCCGAGGCGCCGCCGCGACAGGCCGAGCGCGCGCAGCGCGGTCAGTTCGGATGTGGTCGCCAGCTGGCCCAGGCCCATCAGGGTTCCGATCACGGCGGCGGTCGGGAACAGGGTGTAGGCGCGACGCGGGACGGTGTAGAGGATGTACAGCAATGCCTCGCCGAAGCCGTAGTCGCCCTGGCCGATGTCGTCGAGTTCGGACATCAGGCCGCCGATCACCAGGTCGAGCCCGAGCAGGACCGCCCAGGTCGCGAGCACGGTGCCGAGCAGCACCTTGCCGACGTAGATGTCGTGCAGCTTGGGGAACGTGCTTTTGGCGAACGCGCTCATGCCTTGCGCACCCGCAATCGCGGACGCGCCATGCGCCCGTCGCCGAAATACATGAACGCACCCAGGGCCAGCAACGGCAGCAGCAGCCACCACAGGCCGACCGCCATCGGCAGCGTGCCCGTCGCCAGCCATTCGGTGCCGAGGATCGCCAGGTTCATCCCCACCAGGTAGGCCAGGAAGCCGAGCATGATCCGGCCGTAGCGGGCCTGGCGCGGCGAACTGCGGGCCAGCGGCACCGCCATCAGCGCGAAGGCCAGCGCCAGCAACGGCGGTGCCAGGCGGAAATGCAGCTGGGCGATGGCCTCGGGGCGCGGATCTCCGAGCAGCGCCGGGATGTCCATGGCCTCGGGGTCCTCGCCGTCGTCGCGGCGGGGCTCGGTCTCGGGCAGCACCAGGTCGTTGGCGGCGTAGCGCATCAGGCGGAAGTCGCGACCGACCTCGCGCGGACCTTCGACCCGGAAGCCCTCCTCCAGGCGCAGCACCCGGTCCTCGCCTTCGGTCTGGACGACGCCGGTGCGGGCCGTGGTCACGTCGAGGCGATCGCCGGATTGCCGGTACACGAAGATCCTGCCCAGACGGGTGCCATCGGTGGACATCGAACCGACGTAGACCACGCCGCCGCCGGGCAGCTCGGTGAAGCGCCCGGGCTCCAGCCCGGCCACCAGCAGGTTGCGGTTGTTCTCGGCGATCATCCGGGTCGAGGTCGCCTTGGCCCAGGGGCCCAGCCACAGCGAACACAAGGCGATGACCGCGACGACCGGCAGGGTCAGCAGCAACAGCGGGCGCAACAAGCGCCGCGGCCCGACCCCGATCGAAGCCAGCACCGGCATCTCGGCGTCGCGGTACAGGCGGCCGACGGCCAGCAGCAGTCCCAGCATCAGCCCCAGTGGCAGCACCATCGGCATGTAGCGGATGGTCTGCAGGCCCAGGTGCGAGAGCAGCATCGAGGCGGGGACCTTGCCGCTGGCGATCTGGCCCAGCACGCTGGCGAAGATCCCGCCCAGGCTGACCATCAGCAGCACCACCAGGGTGGCGAAGGTGGCCTGGGTGAATTCGCGCAGCAGATAGCGGTCGAGCTGGGGCATCGGGCCTCGGTGCTTTAAACTTCAGGGTTCCGTCCGCGGCGCGCCGCTGTTGGCGATTGTACGCAGACCTGCCGGAATCCTTCGTAATGACCCTCGAATTCACGCTGAACAATGACGCCCCCGCCACCATCGCCACCGACTGCATCGTGGTCGGCGCCTGGTCCGACGCCAGCCTCACCCCGGCGGCGCAGGCGATCGATGCCGTCAGTGGCGGCCGCCTGAAGGCGCTGCTTGCGCGCGGCGACCTCAGCGGCAAGACCGGGCGCACCGCGATGCTGCACGACCTGGCCGGCGTCGCCGCGCCACGCGTGCTGGTGGTCGGCCTCGGCGAGCCGGGCACGAAGTACGGCACCGCGCAGTACCTCAAGGCGGTCGGCGATGCCGCGCGCGCGCTGAAGACCGGTCCGGTCGCCTCGGCGCTGTTCACCCTGTCCGAAGTTCCGGTCGAGGGCCGCGACGCGGCCTGGAACATCCGCCAGGCGGTGATCGCCGCCGACCATGCCTGCTACCGCTACACCGCGACCCTGGGCGCGAAGAACAAGAAGCGCGAGGAAACCGGGCTGAAATCGCTTACCGTCGTCGGCAATGACGAAGGCGCGCTGGTCCACGGCAAGGCGATCGCCGCCGGCGTCGCCTTCGCCCGCGAACTGGGCAACCTGCCGCCGAACGTCTGCAACCCGGTCTATGTCGCGATGCAGGGCCGCGAGTTCGCTTCGCGCATCGGCGGCAAGGTGAGCTGCGAAGTCCTCGGCCGCGAGCAGATGCAGGCGCTGGGCATGGGTTCGCTGCTGGCCGTGTCGCAGGGCTCGGCCAACGAGCCGCAGCTGGTGGTGATGAAGTACGACGGCGCCGCCGCCAACGACAAACCCTACGTGCTGGTCGGCAAGGGCATCACCTTCGACACCGGCGGCATCAACCTGAAGACCCAGGGCGGGATCGAGGAGATGAAGTACGACATGTGCGGCGCGGCCGCCGTGCTCGGCACCTTCGTCGCCGCGGTCGGCATGCAGTTGCCGGTCAACCTGGTGTGCATTGCCGCGGCGGTCGAGAACATGCCCGACGGCAACAGCTACCGCCCGTCCGACGTGCTTACCAGCATGTCCGGCAAGACCATCGAGGTCGGCAACACCGACGCCGAGGGCCGGCTGGTCCTGTGCGACGCGCTGACCTACGCGCAGCGCTTCGAGCCGGCCGCCCTGCTCGACGTCGCCACGCTCACCGGCGCCTGCGTGGTCGCGCTGGGCAAGTACGCCACCGGCCTGATGGGCAAGCACGACGATCTAGCCGCGGAGCTCGTTGCCGCAGGCGAGGCCACCTTCGACCGCGCGTGGCGCCTGCCGCTGTGGGACGAATACCAGGGCATGCTCGATTCGCAGTTCGCCGACGTCTACAACATCGGCGGCCGCTGGGCCGGCGCGATCACGGCCGGCTGCTTCCTGTCGCGCTTCACCGAAGGCCAGCGCTGGGCGCACCTGGACATCGCCGGCGTCTCCAACGGCGACGGCAAGATGGGCATGGCCACCGGCCGGCCGGTCGGCATGCTCGCGCAGTGGCTGCTGGACCGCACGGCGTAGGGCATGCCTCGGGCGGACTTCTATCTGATTGCGAAGCCGCGTTTCCGGGAGGAGCCGCTGCGGCTGGTGTGCGAGCTGGCGCGCAAGGCGCACGACGCCGGCCAGCCGACCCTGATCCTCGCCCGCGACCTTGAACAGGCCGAGGCGATCGATGAGTTGCTGTGGGCGTTCGACGAGGATGCCTACATCCCGCACCAGATCGCCGGCGACGACGAGGACGACCTCGCGCCGGTGCTGATCGCCACGCCGGACATGGACGTGCCGCTGCGCCCGCTGCTGCTCAACCTGCGCGACGCGCCGGTCGAGGGCGCCTTCGAGCGCGTGCTCGAAGTGGTGCCCGCCGACGACAGCGCGCGCGAGCCGCTGCGCGAGCGCTGGAAGGCATACAAGGCGCGCGGCCTCGACGTCAACAAATTCGACATGTGAACCACGCAATGAGCACGCTCGCCACCGGCTACGACCCCACCACCTTCGAATCCCGCCTGTACGCGCAGTGGGAAGCCAGCGGCGTATTCGCGCCGACCGGCAAAGGCGAGCCGTACTCGATCCTGCTGCCGCCGCCGAACGTCACCGGCACCCTGCACATGGGCCACGCGTTCCAGCACACGCTGATGGACGCGCTGATTCGCTACCACCGCATGCGCGGCTACGACACGCTGTGGCAGCTGGGCACCGACCACGCCGGCATCGCCACCGAGATGGTGGTGGCGCGCAACCTCGCGCTGGAAGGCAACGGCGAGACCCGCGACTCGCTCGGCCGCGAAGGCTTCATCGCCAGGGTCTGGGACTGGAAGCAGCATTCGGGCGACACCATCGAGCGGCAGATGCGCCGCCTGGGCACCTCCGGCGACTGGTCGCGCAGCGTGTTCACCATGGACCCGATGGCGGCCAACGCCGTGATCGAAGCCTTCGTGCGCCTGCACGAGGAAGGCTTGATCTACCGCGGCAAGCGCCTGGTCAACTGGGACCCGGTGCTGAAGACCGCGATCTCCGACCTGGAAGTAGAGAACCGCGAAGTTCCCGGCCACATGTGGCACTTCAAGTATCCGCTGGCCGGCGGCGAAACCTACGAGTACATCGAGCGCGACGCCGACGGCAACGTCACCCTGCGGGAAACGCGCGACTACATCGCGATCGCGACCACCCGCCCGGAAACGATGCTGGGCGACGGCGCCGTGGCTGTGCATCCTTCCGATGCGCGCTATGCGCCCATCGTGGGCAAGCTGTGCGAGATTCCGGTCGGCCCGAAGCACCTGCGCCGTCTTGTCCCGATCATCCTCGACAGCTATCCCGATCCCGATTTCGGTTCGGGCGCGGTGAAGATCACCGGCGCCCACGACTTCAACGATTACGCCGTGGCCGCGCGCAACGGCATCCCGCTGTACGCCCTGATGGACGATGGCGCGCGGATGCGCACGGACGGTCTCGATTACGAGCACAGCGCGCGCATCGCCGGGGAAATCGCCCGGGGCGAACGCCCCGCCGGCGACGTCGGCGCGATCAACCTGGTGCCCGCGGAATTGCGCGGCCTCGACCGCTATGAAGCCCGTGCACGCGTAATCGCGGCAATCACCGAGGCGAACCTGGCCGTCACCGACGCCGAGGGCAATCCGCTGGTCGAATCCAGGGCGATCATGCAGCCTTTCGGCGACCGCTCCGGCACCGTGATCGAGCCCTACCTCACCGACCAGTGGTTCGTGAAGATGGACGGGCTGGCCAAGCGCGGCATGGAACTGGTCGAGCAGGGCGACGTGAAGTTCGTCCCCGCCAACTGGATCAACACCTATCGCCACTGGATGGAGAACATCCAGGACTGGTGCATCAGCCGCCAGCTGTGGTGGGGCCACCGCATTCCGGCGTGGTACGACGCCAGCGGCAGGATCTACGTCGGCCGCGACGAGGCCGAAGTGCGCGCGAAGCATTCGCTCGGCGCCGACGTCGCGCTGTCGCAGGACGCCGACGTACTGGAAACCTGGTTCAGCGCGCAGCTCTTTCCGTTCAGCACCATGGGCTGGCCGGACAAGGCATTGATGGCGGAGCGCGGCTTCGACCGCTTCGTGCCCTCGTCGGTGCTGGTCACCGGCTTCGATATCATCTTCTTCTGGGTCGCGCGCATGATCATGGCGACCGACCACTTCACCGGCGAAGTGCCGTTCAAGGACGTCTACATCACCGGTCTGGTGCGCGACTCGCACGGCCAGAAGATGTCAAAGTCCAAGGGCAACGTGCTCGACCCGCTGGACCTGATCGACGGCATCGGCGCCGACGCCCTGGTCGCCAAGCGCACCACCGGGCTGATGAAGCCCACCGACGCGCCGCGGATCGAGAAGGCCACGCGCAAGGAATTCCCGGAAGGTATCCCCGCCTTCGGCGCCGATGCGCTGCGCTTCACCATGGCCGCGCTGGCCGGCCCCGGCCGCGACATCAAGTTCGACCTCGGCCGCGCCGAGGGCTACAAGAATTTCTGCAACAAGCTGTGGAACGCGACCCGCTTCGTGCTGATGAACACCAACTCCCTTCTCTCGCTCGCGGGAGAAGGCGCCCCGCGCAGCGGGGCGGATAAGGGCGCTCTTCCCCATGAATCCGTCACCGACGCCGAGCGCTGGATCCTCGCCCGCCTCGCCTCCGTCTCCGCCGAAGCCGCCCAGCACTTCGCCGACTACCGCTTCGATCTGCTCTCGCAGGCGCTGTACGAGTTCGCCTGGAACGACTTCTGCGACTGGTTCGTCGAACTGTCGAAGCCTGCCCTGAACGGAGACGACGCGGCCGCGGCCGACAGCACCCGCCACACCCTGCTGTTCGTGCTCGAGCGCCTGCTCGCGCTGCTGCACCCGCTGGTGCCCTTCGTCACCGAGGAACTGTGGCAGCAGGTCGCGCCGCGCCTGGGCATCGACGGCGACACCATCATGCTGCAGCCCTACCCGCAGGCGTCCGACTTCGGCGCTGCCGACGCGCGCGCGGTCACCGACATCGAATGGCTCAAGTCCATGGTTTCGGCCCTGCGGCGGGTGCGCAGCGAACTCAACGTCGCCCCCGCGAAGCAGGTGCCATTGTTGCTGGCCGGCGGCACCGTTGCCGACCGCGAGCGCGCGAAGCGCTTCGATTCGCAGATCCGCTTCCTCAACAAGGTCGAGCGCATCGACATCCTCGACAACGCCGCGCAGGCGCCCGCCGCCGCGACCGCGCTGGTCGGCGACCTGAAGCTGCTGGTGCCGCTGGAAGGCCTGGTCGACCTCGGCGCCGAGCGCGCGCGCCTGGACAAGGAGCTCAAGCGCGTCGAAGGCGAGATCGCCAAGTGCCGCAGCAAGCTCGCCAGCGACACCTTCGTCGCCAACGCCCCACCCGCCGTCGTCGACCAGGAACGCCAGCGACTGACCGACTGGACCACCCAGCAAGAAGCCCTCCAGTCCCAGCGCGCCAAGCTCTGAAAGCAATTAGCCACAGATTTCACAGATGGACACAGATGACTGAGTGGCACGGCGTGGTTCAGCCGACCCAGATGGCCTGATTCCAATCTGTGTTCATCTGTGAAATCTGTGGCAAAAAAAGCCCTGGTTACAAGAGTTCCAGGGCCATGACGATGGCGTCTTCGCGGCCGTTGGCGGCGGGGTAGTAGCGCGGGCGGCGGCCGATTTCGTTGAAGCCTTCGGCGTCGTACAGCGCGATCGCGCCGGTGTTGGACGGCCGCACCTCCAGGAACACCCGCTGCGCGGCGCGGCCGCGCGCCTGCTGCAGCAGCAGGCGCAGCATCCTGCGGCCATGGCCGCGCCCGCGGGATTCCGGCGCCGAACACAGGTTGAGGATGTGCGCCTCGCCCGCGGCGATGCTCAGCAAGCCGTAACCCACCAGCACGCCGCCTTCCTCCAGCACCCACGCCGGATAGGTCGCGCGCAGGCAATCGCGGAAGATGCCGCGCGTCCACGGGAACGGATACGCGCGGCGCTCGATTTCCATCACTGCGTCGAGGTCGTCCTCGCGCATTGGCCGCGCCGCGACCGCACCGCCAGCGTCGGCGGCAACAGCGCTCATGCCCGGTTGCGACGCAATCCGCGCAGTTGCGGCCACAGCGCGCGCTTGGCCGCCGCATTGCCGCGCAGGCTTGCCGGATCGGGCCAGGCGCGCGCCAGCATCGCGGCGTCGGCGGAAGCGCGGCTGCGGCCAGCGGCCTGCAGCAAGGCATCGAGCATCGGGTCTTCCGGCAATGCCATCACGTACGCGGCGTGGCCGAGCTCGGCCAGCACCTCGCGCTGGAACGGATCCCACATCGCGCTCACCGCTGTCCCGGCCGACGCCGCCACAGCCAGGTACCGGGTCCGGACAAGGCATAGAGCGCCGCCGCGGCCAGCAGCACCTTGGGCGGATCCAGCATCAGCGCCGCGAGCACCGCAAGCACGACCACGATCGTCACGAACGGCACCCGTTGCGGCCCGCCGCTGCCCTTGAAGCTGGAATAACGGATCCGGCTGACCATCAGCAGCGCCGCGACCACGGTCAGCGCCAGCGCGGCCAGGCGCAGGTCCGCGCCCTGCAACTGCAGGTCGTGGCAGGTCCACACGAAGCTGGCCATCAATCCGGCGGCGGCGGGACTGGCCAGGCCGATGAACCAGCGCTTGTCCACCTGCGCCACCTGCGAATTGAAGCGCGCCAGGCGCAATGCAGCGCAACCGGCGTACAGGAACGCCACCAGCCAGCCGATCTTGCCGGCGGTGACGCCGTCGAGCCGGAACGCCGACAGCGACCAGTAGTACATCACCAGTGCCGGCGCCATGCCGAAGCTGACCAGGTCGGCCAGCGAGTCGTACTGGACCCCGAACTCGCTCTGGGTATTGGTCATGCGCGCCACGCGGCCGTCGACGCCGTCGAGGACCCCGGCGACGAAGATCGCGATGCAGGCCGGCTCGAAGCGCCCCTGCGAGGCGGCGATGATCGCGAAGAAGCCCGCGAACAGCCCGCCGCTGGTGAACAGGTTGGGCAGCAGGTAGATCCCGCGTGCACGCGGGCGCGGCGGCTCGCCGCCTGCCGGGGGCTGGTCTGGCCTGGATTCGTCGCTCATGCCGCGAGTTTATGGTTTTGTGGCGGGCTGCGCTTGCGCCGCGCCCGGTGCGGTGCTGGAATCGCCGGTACCGCCAACCGGATCGCCGCCATGCGCAGCCTTCGCACCGCCATCGTCTTCGCCCTGCCCTGCGCGCTGCTGCTGGCATCCGCACCGCTGGCCGCCCAGCAGGTCTACAAGTGGAAGGACGCCAACGGCGTCACCCAGTACACCTCGACCCCACCGCCGGAAGGCAGCGACTACGAAACCCGCGACATCAAGGTCCGGCAGCCGCCGGCAGCGCAGGCTGGCGCCGAGGAGCCCGCCGAGGATCCCGGCTGCGCCATCGCCCGCGGCAACCTCGCCCTGCTCAACGGGATGACGACCCTGGGTCCGGACGAGGACGGCGACGGCAGGCCCGACCGGACCTATACCGAGGCCGAACGCGCCGACCAGGTCACACTGGCCCAGGCCGCGATCAAGGTCCGCTGCACGCCACGGCCGCAGGCACCCGAAGCCGCGCCGGACAGGGCGGACGAAGGCGACGAAAGCAGCTTCGAACCCGAGGAAACGCGGGGAACGTAGCGGCGCGCGTGGCAGAATGGCGGTTCGTTTTCGTCCCGCCACCGCGAGCCACCGATGCGCCTGTCGCAGTTCCACCTCCGTACCGTCAAGGAAACCCCGGCCGACGCCGAGATCGCCAGCCACCAGCTGATGCTCAAGGCGGGGATGCTGCGCAAGCTTGCCGCCGGCCTCTACACCTGGTCGCCGCTGGGCCTGCGCGTGCTGCGCAAGGTCGAGAAGGTGGTGCGCGAGGAAATGGATCGCGCCGGCGCGATCGAGCTGCTGATGCCGACCATCCAGCCGCAGGAATTGTGGGAGGAAACCGGGCGCTGGGAGAAGTTCGGCGGCCAGCTGCTGAAAATCCGGGACCGCAAGGAGGCCGGTTATTGCTATGCGCCGACCGCCGAGGAAGTGATCACCGACTTCGCGCGCAACGAGCTGGCCAGCTACAAGCAGTTGCCGATCAACCTCTACCAGGTCCAGACCAAGTTCCGCGACGAGATCCGCCCGCGCTTCGGCGCGATGCGCGCACGCGAGTTCCTGATGAAGGACGCGTACTCGTTCCACCTGGATGCCGACTCGCTCGACGCCGGCTACCGCAACATGTACGATGCCTACGGCCGCATCTTCACCCGGCTCGGGCTGGAGTTCCGCGCGGTGTTCGCCGACACCGGCGCGATCGGCGGCACCGCCTCGCACGAGTTCCACGTCCTTGCCGAATCGGGCGAGGATGCGCTGGCCTGGTCCGACGGTTCCGACTACGCGGCCAACGTGGAGCTGGCCGAGGCGGTCGCGCCGGGCGAGCGCGCGGCGGCGGCTGAAACCATGCGCAAGGTCGACACCCCGACGCAAAAGACCTGCGAGGACGTGGCCGCGCTGCTGGGCATCCCGTTGCAACGCACGGTCAAGTCGGTCGCGCTGTTCGGCGACGACGACACCGGCTTCGTGCTCGCGCTGGTGCGCGGCGACCACGTCGTCAACACGATCAAGCTGGCCAAGTTGCCGGGGATGGCCGAACACCGCCTGGCCACGGAAGCCGAGATCCTCGAGCACCTGGGCAGCGAACCTGGTTTCCTGGGGCCGGTCGCGCCGAAGAAGCCCGTCACCATCGTTGCCGACCGCAGCGTCGCGGCGATGGCCGACTTCGTGGTCGGCGCCAACCAGGCGGGCCTGCACCTGGCCGGAGTCAACTGGGGCCGCGACCTGCCCGAGCCGGCGGTCGTCGCCGACATCCGCAACGTCGTCTCCGGCGATCCTTCGCCCGACGGCAAGGGCACGCTCGGCCTGGCCCGCGGGATCGAGGTCGGCCACGTGTTCGCGCTCGGCGACCGGTACTCGAAGGCGATGGGCTGCACCGTGCTCGACGCCAACGGCAAGGCCACCCATCCGCTGATGGGCTGCTATGGCATCGGCGTGTCGCGCATCGTCGCCGCCGCGATCGAGCAGAACCACGACGAGGCCGGGATCATCTGGCCGGAGGCGATGGCGCCGTGGCAGGTCGCGGTGTGCGTGATCAATCCGAAGAACGACCCGGCGGTCGCCGATGCCGCGCAGGCGCTGTACCGCGAACTCCTCGACGCCGGCATCGACGCCGCGCTCGATGACCGCGGCCTGCGCGCCGGGCAGATGTTCGCCGACATCGAACTGATCGGCATCCCGCATCGCGTCGTGGTGTCCGGCCGCGGCCTGGAAGCGGGCACGTTCGAGTACCGCGCGCGCACCGCGTCCGAACCCGAGCAGCTCGACCGCGCCGCCCTGCTGTCGCGCCTGGCCTAAAGGTTGCGGCGGGTCGGCAGCAGCAGGTTGCCGAACAGCAGACCCGCGACCAGCGCCAGCAGGATGTTGAGCACCCCCAGCGCCGCGACCTGGCCCAGGGTGGCGTCCTGTTGCTGGACCAGGTTCATCACCCCGCGCAGGCTGGCACTGCCCGGCACCAGCATCAGGATGCCCGGCACCCGCACCAGCGCGCCGGGCCGTTGCGCCCAGCGCGCGTAGCCATTGCCTGCGGCGGTCAGCGCCAGCGCTGACAGGAAGATGCCGGCCGGCGCGCCCAGGTGCTGCCCGCCCAGGCGCGAGATCACGTAGCCGCCGACAGCGGCCAGGATCACCACCGGGTAGTCCTGCCAGCGCGCGCGGAACAGCACCGCGAACGAGAACGCGGCCAGCAGCACCGATACCCATTCGACCAGGTCCGGTTGCGGCCGCCACGCGCGCACCTGCGGTTCGAGCCCGGCGAAATGCGCCAGCGCAAGCGCCAGGCCGCTGCCGACGGTGAGCTTCATCAGCGTCGCAAGCGCGCCTGCAAAGCGCGCGGTGCCGGAGATCAGGTGGTTGCTGGTGAGTTCGTTGACCGCGTTGGTCAACGCCATGCCGGGCACCATCACGATCAGCGCGGCGATGATCACGGTGTTGAGGTTGAGCGGCCCGACGAAGGTGGCGACCAGGATCGCGACGAAGCCTGCGGCCAGCGCGGCCAGCGCCTCGCCGGCCTCGCGCGCCTGCGGCCGCCCGCGGGTCGCCAGTTCCAGCACGCCGATCAGCAGGCCGGTGAAACCGGCGGTACCGATGTCCAGCCACGGCAGGCGCAGCAGGCCGGCGATGGAAGCGGCGACCAGGCCGAAGCCCAGCACCTGCACCAGGTTGTTGCGCGCGGTCGGTGGGCGTTCCAGCGCACGCAATGCCGAATGTCCCTCGGCGATGTCCAGGCGCCCGGCCACGACTTCGTCGGCGATCCGGTCGGCCTCGCACAGCTTGGCCAGGTCGGTGTCGCCGGGCGGCAGGCGGATCACCCGGGTGGTGTCGCTGGCGCCGGGCGGACGCGAGGGATCGCTGAAGCTGAGGATCACCCCGGTCGGGTTGGAGAACGGCTCCAGTTCCAGTCCGAGCTCGGTGGCCACGCCGGCCAGCGCGCCTTCCAGGCGCTGCGCGGTGGTGCCGTAGGCGTGCAGGTGTTCGGCCAGCTCGACCACGAAGGCGATCCGGGAGGCATAGACGGCGGGTTCCATGGGCGGAAGTGTATCCTCGTGCGTGCAAGGAGCAGGGATCCGGGAACGCGCCACGCATGACAGTCGCCAGCAACGCCAAGCCCGGCATCGTGGTCGACGACGACCGGCTGCGGCTGTCCGGTAGCTGGACGCTCGACCAGGCCGCCGCGATCGCCGCCGCGCTGCGCTCCGCCCCGCAGGAATCGCGGCCGATCGATGCGACCGCGGTCGACCGCCTGGATTCGCTGGGCGTGCTGCAGTTGCTGCGTCATGCGCGCCGCACCGGCCTGTACTCGGACGCGATCGAGTTCCGCCCCGACCACCTTGCCCTGGTCACCGCGATCGAGGACGTGGCCGACGACCGCCCGCGCGGCAAGCGCGAGTATGGATTCGCCGCGGCCCTCGGCCGGCTCGGCTTCGCCGTCACCGACAACTGGAACGAGATCGTCGCCCTGGTCAGCTTCCTCGGCGAAAGCCTGGCTAAGCTGCTGCGCATGGCGAAGGAGCCGCGCCGCTTCCGCGCCACCGCCACCATCGCCCACATGGAGCAGGTCGGGCTCGACGCGGTGCCGCTGGTGGCGCTGCTGTCGTTCCTGGTCGGCGCGGTGATCGCGTTCCTGGGTTCCAACATCCTGGCGGACTTCGGCGCCACCATCTTCGTGGTCGAACTGGTCAGCATCGCCTTCCTGCGCGAGTTCGGCGTGCTGCTGACCTCGATCGTGCTCGCGGGCCGCACCGCCAGCGCGTTCACCGCGCAGATCGGGGCGATGGTCAGCCGCGAGGAAGTGGACGCGATGCGCACGCTCGGCCTGGATCCGGTCGACGTCCTGGTGATTCCGCGCCTGCTGGCACTGGTGGTGACGCTGCCGCTGCTGGCCTTCATCGCCGATATCGCCGGCCTGCTCGGCGGCATGACCGTGGGCGCGTATGGCCTGGACATCCCGCCGCAGGCCTACTTCGCGCGCCTGCAGGACACGATGGAACTGCGCCACTTCCTGGTCGGCATGGCCAAGGCGCCGCTGTTCGCGGTGATCATTGCCCTGATCGGTTGCCTGGAGGGATTGCAGGTGAAGGGCACGGCGCAGTCGGTCGGCGAGCGCACCACTTCGAGCGTGGTCCAGGCGATCTCGCTGGTGATCGTGCTCGATGCGATCGCCGCGATCTGGTTCATGCAGATGGACTGGTAAGGGCGCATGGACGACACCGTCATCCGCGTAGGCGGGCTCGACAACCGTTTCGGCGAACAGGTGGTCCACCAGGACCTGGACCTGGAGGTACGCCGCGGCGAGATCCTCGGCGTGGTCGGCGGCTCGGGCACCGGCAAGTCGGTGCTGATGCGTTCGATCATCGGCCTGCGCGAGCCGCAGGCGGGTGCGATCGAAGTGCTCGGCGCCGATGCCCGCAGCGACGCGCTCGAAGACCGCTTGCACATCGAGCGCAACACCGGCGTGCTGTTCCAGGATGGCGCCCTGTTCTCCTCGCTCACGGTGGGCGAAAACGTGCAGGTGCCGCTCAAGGAACACCATCCCGGCCTGCCCGATTCGCTGCGCTACGAACTGGCGCTGCTCAAGGTCAAGCTCGCCGGCCTGCCGGCCGACGCCATGGACAAGCTGCCGTCGCAGTTGTCCGGCGGCATGCGCAAGCGCGCCGGGCTCGCGCGCGCGCTGGCGCTGGATCCGCCGCTGCTGTTCCTGGACGAGCCCACCGCCGGACTCGACCCCATCGGCGCCGCCGCCTTCGACCACCTGATCCGCACGCTGCAGCAGGCGCTCGGCCTGACGGTGTTCCTCATCACCCATGACCTCGACACCCTGTACGCTATCTGCGACCGCGTGGCGGTACTGGCCGATCGCCGGATCCTGGCGGTGGCGCCGGTCGCCGAACTGGAGCGGTTGCAGCATCCCTGGGTGCAGGAGTATTTCAACGGCCCGCGCGGCCGCGCCGCGCAGTCAGCAGCAAGGAGCTGAGAGGACCCGATGGAAACCAAGGCCAATTACGTCCTGATCGGTGCCTTCACCATCATCACCGCGGTGTTGCTGTTGCTGTTCGGCCTGTGGGCGGCCAAGTTTTCCTCCGACCGCGGATGGCAGGCCTACCTGGTGGTGTTCACCGAGCCGGTCACCGGCCTGACCGAGGGCAGCTCGGTGCAATACAACGGCATTGCCGTGGGCACGGTGGAAACCCTGGACCTGGACCCGAAGGATCCGCGCCGGGTCATCGCCCGGCTCAAGGTCGAGGCCGACGTGCCGATCAAGGTCGACACGCGGGCCAAGATGTCGATCACCGGCCTGACCGGCGTGCCCTTCATCCAGCTCACCGGCGGCAGCCCCAATGCGGCGCGGCTGGTGGCGAAGGACCGCGACGACATCCCGGTGATCCTGACCGAGGCTTCGGCACTGCAGAACATCGCCGACACCGCCAACCGCCTGGTGGCGCGCATGGACCAGGTGCTGAGCGAGGAGAACGTGCAGCGCATCGCCGCCACCCTGGCCAACATCGAGGCGATGACCGGCACCGTGGCCGCGCAGCGCGAGGACCTGCGCGCGCTGATCGTCAACGCGCGCGCGTCCAGCGAGCAACTGGCGGCGACGCTGGAGACCACCCATCGCGCGGTCGAGGACGTCGACCGCGAACTGGTCGCCAAACTTCCCGAACTGGTGGCCAAGCTCGACAGCACCCTGACCCGCCTCGATTCGGCTGCCACCGGCGCCAACGCGGTGATCAACGAGAACCGCGCCGCGATCCACAGTTTCACCAACGACGGGCTTGCGCAGATGGGCCCGACCCTGTCGGAACTGCGCGAGCTGGTGCGCGACCTGAGCCGCATCAGCGATCGCCTGGGCGGCAGCCCGGCGCGCTACCTGCTGGGGCGCGATGCGCCGAAGGAGTTCGAGCCGGAATGAGTACGGTCATGAGTACGGGAATCGGGAATCGGGAATCGGGAATCGGAAGGCAGGTCCTCCTGCTGCTCGCTGCAACTACGCTGGCCGGGTGTTCGATGCTCGCCGGGCCGAAGGAGCCGGTGACGATCTACGCGCCGGTGGCGCGGGTCGCGGCGGATCCGGCGTGGCCGGCGGCCGACTGGCAGTTGTCGATCGGCAAGCCGACGGCATCGCGCATGGTCGACAGCGTGCGCATCGCGGTGCGTCCGGTGCCCGGCGAGCTGCAGGTGTACAAGGGCGCGATCTGGTCGCAGGATCCGGACGAGCAGTTGCAGGACGCGCTGCTGCGCGTGCTGGAAGACTCCGGCAAAATCGGCTCGGTGGCCCGCCAGGGCAGCGGCATCGCGGCCGATTACCGGCTGGAGCTGGACCTGCGCCGTTACGAGGCCGACTACGCGGGCGCCTCCGTCCCCGCGGCCACCATCGAAGCCAACGCCAAGCTGCTGCACGCCGGCGATCGCGAGGTCGTGGCTTCGCGGACCTTCCTCCAGGCCGTGCCCGCCACCGGCACCGATACCGCCAGGGTCGCCGATGCCTTCGGCCAGGCGCTGGGCGCGATCGCCGGCGACATCGCCGGCTGGACGCTGGCCAGCGGCGTCGCGCACGCGCAAACGGAGGAAGCCGATGCAGGACGTTGAGCGCGACGTGATGGAGTACGACGTCGTCGCGGTCGGTGCCGGTCCGGCCGGCCTGTCGTTCGCGATCCGCCTCAAGCAGCTCAACCCCGAACTCTCGGTATGCGTGATCGAAAAGGGGGCCACCGTCGGCGCGCACATCCTGTCCGGGGCGGTGATCGAGCCCGGCCCGCTCGATGCGCTGCTGCCGGGCTGGCGCGACGACCCGCCGCCGATCTGCGTGCCCGCGGGCGAGGACGAATTCTGGCTGCTGTCGAAGACCGGCGGGCGCAAGCTGCCGGTGCCGCCGGGCATGCACAACAAGGGCAACTTCATCGTCAGCCTCGGCGCGCTGTGCGCGTGGCTGGCGCCGCAGGCCGAAGCGCTCGGCGTGGAAATCTATCCCGGCTTCGCCGCCGCCTCGGTGCTGCACGACGACGATGGCCGGGTGGCCGGCGTGCGCATCGGCGACATGGGCGTTGCGAAGGACGGTACGCACAAACCCGGCTTCACCGCCGGCATCGACATCCGCGCAAAGGTCACCGTGCTGGCCGAAGGCGCGCGCGGCAGCCTGGCCAAGCAGCTGGTCAAGCGCTTCGAACTGGATGCCGACAGCGACCCGCAGGGTTATTCGATCGGCATCAAGGAACTGTGGCAGCTGCCCGCCGGCCGGGTCGCGCCCGGCCGGATCGTGCACAGCTTCGGCTGGCCGGCCGACAACGCCACGTACGGCGGCAGCTTCCTGTACCACCTGGACAACGACCAGGTCGCGCTGGGCTACGTCAGCGGGCTGGACTACACAGATCCCGACTACAAGCCGTGGGAAGCCTTCCAGCAATGGAAGAACCACCCGATGGTCGCGCCGCTGCTCGATGGCGGCAACATCCTCTCGGCCGGCGCGCGCGCGATCGTCACCGGCGGCTACCAGTCGTTGCCGAAGGTCGAAATGCCCGGCGCGCTGCTGATCGGCGATTGCGCGGGCCTGCTCAACGTGCCCAAGGTCAAGGGCACCCACCAGGCGATCCGGTCGGGCATGCTCGCCGCCGAACATCTCGCCGCGCAGGCCGCGGCCGGCGCGCTGGAAAGCGCAGGCTTCGATGCGAAGCTGCGCGCTTCGGATGCCATGAAGGAACTGCGCAAGGTCCGCAACATCAAGCCGGGCTTCAAGCGCGGCCTGTGGATGGGCATGTTGAATGCGGCGTGGGAGACGGTCACCGGCGGGTTGTCGCCGTGGACATTGAAGAACAAGCCGGACTGGTCGTCGCTGGACAGACTCGGCGAACACGAACTGCCGAAACGCGACTACGTGCAACGTACGCTGGCGCCGCGCGACCGCCTGCAGGGCGTGTACTTCGCCGCCACCGCGCACGACGAGGACCAGCCGGTGCACCTCGTGGTGCACGACACCAGCATCTGCATCGACCGCTGCACGGTCGAATACGGCAATCCGTGCACGCGCTTCTGCCCGGCCGGCGTCTACGAGATGGTGGACGATGCGGCAGGCCGCAGGCTGCAGATCAACGCCGCCAACTGCGTGCACTGCAAGACCTGCGACATCAAGGATCCCTACGAGATCATCACCTGGGTCACGCCCGAGGGCGGCTCGGGGCCGAACTACCAGAACCTGTGAGCAGGCGCCTGCGTCGCGCGCTCACGGCGTTCCGGCGCGCGGCGGCCAATCGCGGCGGTGGATTGCGGGGCGGCGTCGCGGTGGTGGTGCGCGCGATCTCTGTGGTCCGCGCGCTGGGCTGGCGCGGCCTCAGGGACAGGTTGGGCGACGCGGCGCGTTCGCTGCAGCCACGTACCACCACGGCAGCGGCGCCACGGCCTGCGCCGCTGCCGCTGGAGCAGGTCGACCTGCGCGTCGGGGTGGTGCTGCACCTGTTCCACGGAGACCTGCTGGCGGAGTTCCGCGAACGGCTGCGCAACATCCCGGTGCCGTACAGCCTGCTGGTTTCGGTGCCCGACCAGGACGGCGCCGATCGCGCACGCGCGGGTTTCGCCGGCTTGCCGGGGATGCACGCGCTCGACGTGCGCATCGTCGCCAACCGCGGCCGCGACTGGGCGCCGTTGCTGGTCGGGTTCCGCGATGCGGTGGAACGGCTCGACCTGGTCTGCCACCTGCATTCGAAGAAGTCGTTGTATACAGGCCGCCGCCGCGACGACTGGCGCGGCTACCTGCTCGAATCGCTGCTCGGATCGCGAGCGCGCATCGCCTGGATCCTCGGCATGTTCCAGGCCGATCCGCGGCTGGGCCTGGTGTATCCGGACACCTTCGAGCAGATGCCACCGTGGGCGCATGCCTGGCTGCGCAACGCGGAAACCGGGGCGGAGTTCGCCGGCCGGCTGGGGTTCCAGATCGACCCGGATGCGATGTTCGACTATCCGGTCGGTTCCATGTTCTGGATCCGCGTCGATGCATTGCGTCCGTTGCTCGACCTGGGCCTGGCAACGGAGGACTTCCCGGCCGAATCGGGGCAAACCGACGGAACGCTGCAGCATGCGCTGGAGCGGCTGGTCGCACCGGTGACCCTGCAGCACGGTTACCGGTTCGGCATCCTGCCCGCGGACGGCACGCTGGCGATGGCCGACGACGGCGAGCGCAACTGGCGGCAGGCGTTGCCCGGCACGCTCGAACAGCGCTACCGGCTGGCCGCGGCGGGCATGCAGCGGATTTCCGTGGACCTGTTCGACACCCTGCTGCTGCGACCGTTCCTGGCCCATGCCGGTTTCCTCGGCTACCTCGAGCACCTGGCCGCCAGGCGCTGGAACGTGTCGGGCTTCGCTGCCTCGCGGCAGCGCGCGGAGCAGTCGGCGCGGCTGTCGGAAGGACGCGACCCGGACCTGGACGCGATCTATCGCGCCCTGGCCAGGCTGCGGCCGGAGCTTCCGGCCGCCCGGCTGCAGCAAATGGAGCGCGACGCCGACAGCAGGCTGTTGCAGCCGCGCGCTGCACTCGCGTCCCTGCTCGCGCAGGAGACGCGAGCCGTGAGCGCGCTGTCCGACACCTACTACCACGCGCCGGAACTGCAGGCGATGTTGCCGCCTGCGTTGCGCAACCGCATCGGCGAGATCCGGGCATCCTGCGATACCGGCGCGCGCAAGGACAGTGGCGAGGCGTGGCGGCGCATCGCCGACGAGCCTGGCGTCGATCCGGCGCACTGGCTGCATCTCGGCGACAACGCCTGCAGCGACGTGCAGGCCCCGCAGGATCTCGGCTTCCGCGCGCCGCTGCATGTGTTGCGCCCATCGTCGCTGCTGGAAACCGTACCCGCCCTGCGGCCACTGCATCCGGGTGCCGCGGCGGGCACCCGGTGGCAGGATTCGCTTTGGCTGGGCCTGGTCGCGAACCGGCTGTCGCGCCTGGCCGACGAATCGCCCGCGTGCTTCGACGCGGGGTTTGTCGTTCCCGATGCCGCGACGCTGGGTTACATCTCACTGGGGCCGCTGGTCCACGATTTCGTCGCCTGGACCGCGCGCGAAGCGCTGCAGGCAGGCCATCGCGACCTGTTGTTCCTGGCCCGCGAAGGCTGGCTGCTGGAACAGTGCTTCAGGCGCCTGGCGGCGACCACGCCATCCCTCGACGGCCTGCGCGGGCATTATTTCCTCGCCTCACGCCGCGCCACGGGACTGGCCAGCCTGCACGCAGGCGATGACCTGGCGCGCCTGTTCGCGGGCACATACACCGGCCCGCTCGCAGGCCTGTTGCGCGCGCGCCTGGGCGAGGCAGCTGCAGCAGTGGCCGCGACGCAAGGACTGGACCGCGGCATGGCCTACCTGCCGGGCATGCAGGCGGGGATCGCGCAACGACTGCAGCCGCTGCTGCCCGCCCTGCTCGCCCTGGCCGAAGCCGAGCGCGACGCCTATCGCCGCTACTTCACCAGCATCGTCGGCGACAGCGACGCCGTGCCGGTCGCGGTGGACATCGGTTATTCGGCGACGATCCAGTCCAATCTCGCGCTACTGCTCGAACGGCCGTTGCAGGGCGCCTACATGGCGTTGAAGGCTTCCACGGCGACCGCGCCTGCATCCAGCCACGCGCGCCATTTCGACGGTCGTCGCGGCGACGATCCGCTGGCGTCGCCCATCCTGCGCAACGACCTGCTGCTCGAGTCGTTGCTGACCGCGCCGGCCGCGCAGTTCTCGCACTTCAGCGTGGGTGCGGTACCGCAGTTCGTCCCCGGCACCGAACCGCCTGCGCCGCACCTGGTCGAACAGGTGCATGCCGGCGCCCTCGCCTTCGTCGACGACCTGCATCGCGTCGCCGGCGAGGATGCGCTGGAGCTGGAATTCGATCCACGCGCCGTGCAGGTCCCGCTGTCCTGCATCGGCGAGGGCCGCTGGCGCCTGGGGACGTGGTCGTCCGCGCTTGGGGTGGACGACCATTACAGCGGCCGCGGAATGGTGTCGCCTGGTTAGCTGATCGGGACGCCGGTCTTGTCGCGCATTTCGGCTTCGCTGACGCCCGGTGCAAGCTCGACGAGCTTGAGCCCGCCGGCAGTGACGTCGAGCACGCCCAGGTCGGTGATGATGCGGTCGACGACGCCGACCCCGGTCAGCGGCAGCGTGCACTCGGGCACGATCTTGTGGCTGCCGTCCTTCGCCACGTGTTCCATCAGCACCACCACGCGCTGCACGCCGGCGACCAGGTCCATCGCGCCGCCCATGCCCTTGACCATCTTGCCGGGCACCATCCAGTTGGCGAGGTCGCCGCTGCCCGTCACCTGCATCGCACCCAGGATCGCCAGGTCGATGTGGCCGCCGCGGATCATCGCGAACGAATCGTGGCTGCCGAAATAGCTGGCGCCCGCGCGCGCGGTCACCGTCTGCTTGCCGGCGTTGATCAGGTCGGCGTCGAGCTCGGCTTCGGTCGGGAACGGACCGATCCCGAGCAGGCCGTTTTCCGACTGCAGCCAGACGTCGACGCCGTCGGGAATGTGGTTGGCGACCATCGTCGGCAAGCCGATGCCGAGGTTGACGTAGGCGCCGTCGGTCAGTTCCCGTGCGGCGCGGCGCGCCATTTCATCGCGGTTCCAGGCCATTACTTGCCCTCCTGGCGGATGGTGCGTTGCTCGATGCGTTTCTCGGGATCGGTGTTGACCACGATGCGGTCGACGTAGATGCCCGGCAGGTGCACGTGGTCGGGATCGAAGCTGCCGATCTCGACCAGCTCCTCGACCTCTACGACGCAGACCTTGCCCGCCATCGCGCAGGCCGGGTTGAAATTGCGCGCGGTCTTGCGGAACAGCAGGTTGCCGGCCTTGTCCGCCTTCCACGCCTTGACCAGCGACACGTCGGCGACCAGCGCGGTCTCCATGACGTACATGCGGCCGTTGAACTCGCGCGTTTCCTTGCCCTCGGCGACCACGGTGCCGTAGCCGGTTGCGGTGAAGAACGCCGGGATGCCGGCGCCGCCGGCGCGCAGGCGCTCGGCCAGGGTGCCCTGCGGATTGAACTCCAGCTCCAGCTCGCCGGCCAGGAACTGGCGTTCGAATTCCTTGTTCTCGCCCACGTAGGACGAAATCATCTTGCTGATCTGGCGCGTGCCGAGCAGCTGGCCGAGGCCGAAACCGTCGACGCCGGCATTGTTGGAGATCGCGGTCAGCCCCTTGACCCCGGAATCGCGCAATGCGGCGATCAGCGCCTCCGGAATGCCGCACAGGCCGAAGCCGCCGACCGCGAGGGTCTGGCCGTCGGCGACGATGCCGCGCAGCGCCGAATCGGCGTCCGGGAAGACCTTGCCGGCCGCGGCCGGGCGTGCCTGGGTTGCTGGCATTGGGAAGTCCCTCGATTGCAGGAGCGCCCAGTTTACCGTGCGGGTGGCGGGCGCGGCCCCGTACCTTCGGGCAGTACTGCGTTAAAATCGGGGTTTCCGCATCCGGAACCCCACCAAGGAACCCCAGGACGATGAAGATCCTCGTCGGATACAAGCGCGTGGTGGACTTCAATGTCCGCATCCAGGTCAAGCCCGACGGTTCGGGCGTGGTCACCGAGGGGGTCAAGCTCTCGGCCAACCCGTTCGACGAGATCGCGCTGGAAGAAGCCCTGCGCCTGCGCGACAAGGGCATCGCGACCGAGGTCGTGGTTGCGACCATCGCCCCGGCCGACGCCCAGGCGCACCTGCGCAACGGCCTGGCGATGGGCGCCAACCGCGCCATCCACGTCGTCGCCGACCATGCGGTGCAGCCGCTGACCGCCGCGCGCGCCCTGCTCAAGCTGATCGAGAAGGAACAGCCGGACCTGGTGATCCTGGGCAAGCAGGCGATCGACGACGATGCCAACCAGACCGGACAGATGCTGGCCACGTTGTGGAATCGCCCGCAAGCCACGTTCGCTTCGAAGCTCGAGGTCGCGGACGGCAAGGCCACGGTGACCCGCGAGGTCGACGCCGGCCTGGAAACGCTCGAAGTCCAGCTTCCGGCCGTGGTCACCACCGACCTGCGCCTGAACGAGCCGCGCTTCATCAAGCTGCCCGACATCATGAAGGCCAAGTCCAAGCCGATGGAAACGATCGCGTTCGCCGACCTCGGCGTCGACGCCGGCGACATGCTCAAGACCACCCATTACGCAGCACCGGCCAAGCGCAGCCGCGGCGTGATGGTCAAGGACGCGGCCGAACTGGTCGCCGCGCTCAAGCAGAAGGGGTTGCTCTGATGTCCAACAACATGCAGTCCAAGGTACTCATCGTCGCCGAACACCTGGACGGCAAGCTCAACGCCGCCACCGCGCGCTGCGTGTCCGCCGCGCAAGCGCTCTCCGCCGACGCCATCGACGTCGTGGTGCTGGCCGCGGACCCGGCCGCCGTTGCCGCCGAAGCCGCGCAGATCGCCGGCGTTTCGAAGGTGCTGGCCGTTGCCAACCCGGCGAACGCGAATGCGATCGCACAGGTGCTCGCGCCGCAGGTTGCGAAGCTTGCCGCCGGCTACAGCCACGTGTTCGGCCCGTCGACCACCTTCGGCAAGGACCTGATGCCGTGCGTGGCCGCCCTGCTCGGCGTGGCCCAGGTCTCGGACGTGATGGCGGTCGAGTCCAGCCATGTTTTCAAGCGTCCGATCTACGCCGGCAACGCCATCATCACCGTGGAGGCACCAGCCGACCACGTCGTGGTCGCGACCGTGCGCACCGCGTCGTGGCCGGAAGCCGGGCGCGGCGGCGGCGCCGCGGTCGAAACCGCATCGGTCGACGCCGCCCTGCCCTCGCACACGCGTTACGTCGGCCTGGCCGCCGGCAAGTCCGATCGACCCGATCTGCAGAGCGCCAGGCGCGTCGTCTCCGGCGGCCGCGGCGTCGGTTCGAAGGAGAACTTCGACGTCATCTACAAGTTCGCCGACAAGCTGGGTGCGGCGGTGGGCGCCTCGCGCGCCGCGGTCGACGCCGGCTACGTGCCCAACGAACTGCAGGTCGGCCAGACCGGCAAGATCATCGCGCCGGAACTGTATGTCGCGATCGGCATCAGCGGCGCGATCCAGCACCTGACCGGGATCAAGGACGCCGGCACGATCGTGGCGATCAACAAGGACGGCGACGCGCCGATCTTCGAAGTCGCGGACATCGGCCTGGTCGGCGACCTGTTCACTGTGCTGCCGGAACTGGAACGGGCCTTGTAGCCATCAACCGCGCGGCGCGCCGAACACCCAGTTCCGCATCAGCAGGAAGCTGGCGACCGCCAGCACGATCTCCACCAGCAGTTTCGCAAGCCACGCCCATTTCAGCCCGGCCATGGCTGCGACGCCGGCGACCGTGATCGTGCTGGCGGCGGTCAGCAGCACCCAGGTCGAGATGTAGCGCGCGAACTGGGCGCGGCCCAGCGACCGGTGGCCGAAGGTCAGTCGTCCGTTGAGGAAAAAGCCGAGGCACGCGGCCGACAGGCGCGCAGCGATGTTCGCCCATGCCGGCACCATCCCGAACCAGGTGAGCGCGACGAACAGGCCGGCATCGAGCGCGAACTGGACGCCACCGATGACCAGGAACAGCAGCGCCTGGGTGCGCTGCCTCACGGCGGCACCACGATCGTCTTGCCGGAATCGCAGAACCAGCCCTGCCCCGACTCCACGCCATGGAACTCGACCGCATAAGTGCCCGCCGGCATGGCGGAGAAATCGACGCCGATGCGGAATCCGGATCGACCCAGCGTCGGTGCGCTGAAATGCGCTGCCACGTCCGGGCGCGCGACGCCGGTCGTCGCCGCAATCCGCTGGCTGCTGGCTCCCGCGAAAACGATCCGGAACCTGTCGGGCGCGGTGTTCGAGGGAGCGATCACGTAACCATTGAAGATCGACGGCGTTTCCCGGCTGGCAATCGTTTCGTCGGCGATGGCGAGGTCGCATGCCCGGCCCGACCAGGAAAGACCGGCACGGACGTCTGCATCGCCTGCAAACGACACCGGCGCCGAAACGGGCATGGCATCCGGGCTGGAAACGAGGAATGCCTGCGCACATGCCGTGGCATCCTCGGGCGAGCGTGCAGCGACCACGGCGCTTCCCGCGACACCACGCAGTGCGGTCCGCCCTGCGGCCAGCAGCGGCCCGCGCGTCGGGAAGCGCGTGAGCCAGGACTCCTCGATCGTGCACGTAGGATGCAGGACCAACTTGGCGTCGATCGGCAATGGGGCCTGCAGGATCGAGTTCCAGTGGACGACGAAAGCCGCCCCGTCCCGGCGCTGCACATCGACGACCTCGACCGCGCCGTTGAGTCGAAGCATGCCGTGGCGGTCGGCATCGATGGCGTGCGCGAATGCCACCGAATGCAGACGGGCCGGGAAGGTCGCGACGACGCCGGACACCTGGTAGCGGGGAACGTTTTCGAACTGGATGCCGAGGAAGCGGTTGAACAGCGTGCCGCGATCGGAGTCCCTGATTTCCGGAAACACGCTGGCATAGATCGCGTCGTCCACGTTGACCAGGTGGATGGCCCCAAGTGCCTCCAGCCCCTCTCCTCGCAGCAGGTGGCCGTAGCTCCCGGGCACCGCCAGCGGCTGGCCGTGGTTCATTCGATGCAGCGCCTTCCAGTCGCGCACCAGCTGGGTATCGACCGAACGCATGATGTCCGACGCCCGCATCACCGGGTTGAAGGAGCCGAAGACCAGCACGTGGGCAAGCGACATGCCAGCGACCAGCGTAACCGTCATCGCCTGGCCCGCGTGTGCTCGATGCCCCGATAGCAGCGCAACGGCTCCGGCCAGGCAAAGCAGGAGCAGGCCCAGCCATGGATACCAGCCGAGCCCCTGGAACTGGCTCGCGGCATCGGGCTGCACGCCCACCCAGGCCGACACCAGCGCATACGCACCGAACACCGCCAGCAGCGGGAGCGGCCGTATCGGCGCCCTGGTCCTGGACACCAGGTACACCGACAACAGCAGCGCCAGCACCGAAAACCCCAGCTGGATCCTGCGGCCGGGCGCCATCGAGAAGCCGGTCGCCCGGGCGATCTCCGGCGGAAACCCGGAGACCATGTAGTACGCCAGGACCAGGCCGACGAGCACCGAAACGATGACGACGCGGCGTACGTCCCTGCTCCACGTCACCGTGGGCAATGCCGCGATCGCGAGCAACGGGAAGAACGATGCGGCCATGCCGAGTTCGTAGAAGTCGAGACCGACGCCAGCGGCGGGCGTCGCCGGCCAGGCCGGGAACAACACTTTCAGCAAGGTGCTGGCCGATGCGTCGCCGCCCATGCTGAAACGCGAGCCGGGGTAGGCCGTGGCGGCGACGGCTTCGATGTAGCCGAGCTTGAAATACAACACGGCCGCGCATCCGGCGGCAACGCTCGCCACGGCATGGCCAAGGTTGCGCCAATGCAACAGGTCGGGCCTTGCCGCGGCGATGAAGGGCAGCGCCGCGACCGCGAGCGCGAAGTAGAACGGCGGATACAGCTGGCCAAGGAGCATGTGCCCGATCGACCACGCCAGCAGCGGACCGCGCCAGCGCCAGCGCAGTGCGCTGGTCAATACCGCGAACGGCAGGATGCTCGCGCCCAGGCAAGCGAAATTGCTGGTCCACCAGACCTGATAAAGATGGCTGAAAAGCAGGACCACGCCGGTCGCGATCGCCAGGCCGGCGCCGACCTTGAGGTTGCGCAACAGCCAGAACACCGACAGCAGCAACAGCAGGTTGTAGTAGAGCCCTTGGAACGACAACGCCATGCCCGGCGGCGCGACCCACCACGCCAGGTGGTTGGGCAACAGCAGCAGCGAGGCATCGGCGTGCGGCAGGGTAATGAACCAGTCGAGCCGCTCGCGATACGGCTCCAGGCTCGAGCGTGCCGGGAATCCTTCCCGCTGCGCCTGCTTCAGCATCGGCAGGTAGGTGGACCATTCGTCGCCACGCCCGGATTTCGATTCGCCCAGCAGCGCCACCGTGTCCTGGTCGCCGAGCAGTCGCAGGCCCGACACGTAGTGGCTCTGGTACGCCTGCAGCCACAACCATGCGAACGAGAACAGCACCAGCAGCAACGCCGCCATCGCCATCCGCGGGCGCGGCCTGGCCAGCATGCCGCGGAAGCTCACGTCCCGCCGCGCCGGCGCCGGCTCAGCGGCCGCCTGGGCATCGACGCGATGTCGAAATTGATGAAGGCCAGCAGCAGCTGGATGCCGACCAGGATCGGCAACGCCGAAAGCATGACCTCACCAGCGGGCGTCGGGATCCCGGCCGCCGCCGATGTCGCCCAGGCGCGGGCGCCGAAGATCGTGCCGCCGAGCACCAGCAGCAAGCCCAGCGGAAGTTCGATCGAGGCGATCGAAAGATCGCGCAGGTAATAGTTGTAGAAGATCCGCTTGCACAGGTTGCGGACGTGCTTGCCCACGAACTCGCCCAGCACTCTCGAGATCTTCAGGTTGCTGGTCTCGTCGCCGTAACGGGCGTCCATCGGCACGTCCACCACCACCGCGCGCAGGATCCCGAGGTGGAACAGCATGTCGGTCTCGAAGAAGTAGCGGCGGCTGAGCTTGTGGAACGGAAGGTCCCCGAGCGCCTTGCAATGGATGGCGGTGTAGCCGTTGGTCGGGTCGAAGATGTCCCAGTAGCCGGTCGACAGCTTGGCCATGAACGACAGCACGGTATTCCCGAACAGGCGCATCGCCGGCATCTGCCGGATCTCATCGAGGCTGTGGAAGCGGTTGCCCTTGGTGTAGTCGGCCTCGCCGGACACAATGGGTTCGATGAACTCGGGCAGCAGCGCGGGATCCATCTGTCCGTCGCCGTCGATCTTGACCACGATGTCGATGCCGCTCTCGATCGCCGCCTGGTAGCCGGTCATCATGGCGCCGCCCACGCCCTGGTTCACGTCGTTCCGCAGCACGACGACGCGCGGGTCGGTGGCATTCTGCTCGACGAAATCCCCGGACTGCTCCGGGCAGGCGTCGTCCACCACCAGGATCCGCTCGACCTCCGGGCCGATCCGCGCGATCACCTCGAGGATGTGGCGCTTGACTTTGTAGGCGGGGATGACGACGGCGACTTTCATGTCGGGCAATGTCTTCACAGCAGGCGGGAGACCCAGCGCGCGATGCGCGCCAGGGCCGGGTGGCGCCGCAGCAATGCCTCGAGGCGGCCGTAGCGCGCGCGATACATGCCCAGCTCGTCGTACAGCGCGAACCGGTGCTCGAACAACGTCTCCGCATTCTGCGCGAAGAAGCCGATGTTGTCGCGGAAGATCCGCGCATAGGTATCGACCATCCCGGCGCGGTCCGCGGAGAACCCGGTGGTCCGCGACGACGACTGCACGCGGTACTGGAACAGCGTTTCCTCCAGTTGCACCACCTCGCGCCCCATGCCCACCAGCTTGAGCCAGAAGTCGTAGTCCTCCACCCCGTGCCGCAGCTGCTCGTTGAATCCGCCCACGTGCTCCCAGTCGGCGCGCCGGAACAGGCTGGTGACGAAGATGACGTTGTCGACGGCCAGTTCGCGGATGCTGTAGGCCGGCAGTTCCCAGGCGCCGCTTGCGGCGCCGAACTTCTCGGCCTTGCAGTAGACGATGCCGACTTCGGGGCGCGCCTGCAGGACCGCATGCGCCTTCTCGACATAGGTCGGCGCGATCCTGTCGTCGGCGTCCAGCGGCAGGACGTATTCGCCGGTGGCCGCGCCGATCGCGGCATTGCGGGCGGCCGCGGGCCCTGCATTGGCCTGGCGGATGATCCGGGTACGCGGCCAGGCCGCGCCGTCGAGCAACGCGACCGTCGCCGGATCGGTGGAACCGTCGTCGACGACGACGACCTCCAGATCATCCCAGGTCTGGGCAAGGGCCGACTGCACCGCTTCGTCGAGCGTTGCGCCCGAGTCGTAGCAGGGAATGACGACCGAAACCCGACTCATCCACGCGAACCCTGGCCGCCGAAGACCTTGCGCACGACCTTGGCCATGGTCGGACCGACACCGTCCTCGCGCACGGAGCGCGCGAGGCGGTCGAGGACGCCCGGAACCACGTCAAGGTCGGCTAGGGGCGTCGCAACGCCAGGCGGCGCCGCTTCCAGGATCTCCGCGTCGCTGGCAGCGAACGGCTGCGGGATGCGTGGCCACAACGCCTGGTCGCGGTAGGCCACGCGTGCCTCGCGCGCGATCGGACGGCCGTCCAGGTAGGTCGCGTACGTCCACGGCGTCTTGCCCAGGGCCGCCTGGCCGTGGTGCTGCAACAGCGCGAGGTACTCCCGGTAGAGCCCCACGAACGTGTCGCGGTTGTCCGGCCCGAGCCACCAGCCGATCGCCTTGTCGATGGTGCCCGAATCCAGCCCCGAGAAATGGATGAAGCGCAGCGGGTCGCCGTTGACCACGTAGTTGCCTTCGCTGCCGCGCAGGTCGCTGCCCAGCAGCGACCAGGTCGCGAAGTCGTAACCGTGGTGCTTAAGGATGGAGACGTCGAAGAAGGACGGCGCCAGGTCGATCCACTTCTGGTCGGTGAAGATGCCGCGGCTCTTGTCGTCGTAGCAGAACAGGAAAAGGCGATCGGCCCACCACTGCAGGAAGGCCTGCGAATTGGCCGAGCGCGACACCGCCAGGAAGCCGAGGTTGTAGCTGCCGTGCGCCAGCGAGCTGATCTCCATGTCGATGTTGCCCGGCCGCAGCAGGTGCGGGCAAACGACGATGGATTCGCGGTCCAGCAGCGCTTCGAGCTCCGACAGGTCGCTGTATACCAGCACGTCCGGATCCAGGTACACGAACTTGTCGGCATCCGGGTAGCGCTCGGTCAGGTGCTGCATGAAGCGCGGCTTTACCGCGGTCGACGCTTCCACGATCGAATGTCGGAACATGAACCTGTCGAAGTCTTCCCAGCCGGCGTCCCTCGCCAGCACTACTTCGTCGAAATGCGGGAATGCCGCGGCCGCGGGATGGATCTCGCGCTCGACCAGGCACAGCACGAAGCGCGCGTCCTTGCAGTGGCGCTTGACCGATTCGGCCAGTGCCATCGCCTTGGGCAGGTAGTTGGAACAGATGGAGGTGTAGAAGATCATCGACTGCTCATTTCCTTTTCAACAGTTTCCTCGCTGCGGCCTCGATGGCGCGCAACGGAAGCGACAGGCGCCAGGCCAGCGAGTGGTGGATGGCTGCAAGACTGGCATCGCGTTCCGCGAGCGCCTGTTCGTAGGCCGTCGCGCGCGCCTGCCAGTCGGCGACCGCCTGTTCGGACCAGCGCACCTGCGCGGTCAGTTCCGATTGCAGCCTGGCGTTGTCGGCCTGCAGCGCCTCACGCTCGGCCACGGCGCGCTCCGACCACGCCAGTTGCGCGGCCAGGTCCGAGCCCAGGCGCGCATTGTCGGCCTGCAGCTTCTCTTCCTTTTCGACCGCCTGCCTGGCCCAGTCGAGCTGCGCGTTGAGTTCGCTGCGCACCTGCCTGGTTTCCGCCCGTGCACCGCGGGTCTCGGCATTGAAGGCAGCAGCCATGCCTGCGACCGCGTCGATGCCGGCACCGATGTCGGCCCACTCGCGCGAGAAGCCTTCGTTTGCCGCGCGAATCGAGACCCATGCATCCTCGCCCGACGCGATCCGCAGCAGGGCTGCGTGGACCTGGCCGATGATCGCAGCGAAAGGCCCGCCCTGCCCCGGCAATGCTTCCCGGCGCTGGTGCCTGTCGCCGGCGTCGACGAAGCCGCGCAGTGCCGGCTCGTCGGGCTGTTGTGGCAACGCAACGCCCAGCCGCGCCAATGCCGCGACGAGGCTCGCGGCCGGGTCGGCCAGCAGTGCGTCGTAGGCGATGGCGGTGCGCCGCAAGTCGCGGCTCGCTTCCTCCGCCTCGAGCATGTGCCGCAGCCAGGCGATGCCGGACAGCGCCGGCGCCCAGCCGTTGCGCGCCTGGATCGAGGCGGCCACCTCGGCCGGGTCGCGGGCCACGAACAGCGCCACCGGCTGCACGCCGGCCTTGCGCAATGCGGCCAGCCAAAGCGGCATCAACCGGCACAGGCGCGGATCCTTGAGCGCCCACAAGGGCGCATCGGCGAACTCGTCGGCGACGAACGATTCGATCTCGGCCATCGCCTCCCGGGCGGCAGCGCTTTCCTGCCAGCCGCCAGGCAGCGCGCGCACGTCGTCCCAGCGCGAACCAAGTTGCAGCAGCAGGCGCTCGTTGATCGCGACGGCGCGCTCGTGCTCGAAGTAGCCCTTCGGGTTGTCGGCGCCCGGCGCCAGCAGCGTGCTGCCCATGGCGACGCCGCACAGGCCGAGCGCGCCCGCCGTCGCGGAAGTGCCGCTGCGGTGCATTCCGGTCACCAGGATGCAGGTGCGTGCCATCAGTTGCGCTCGAACGCCATCATCATCTGTCCGCGTGGGTGGCCCCATTCGCCGATATGGCGCACGCGCCAGGTCCCCTTGCCCGCGAGCGCCAGGTCCTCGCGCCGGTAGTGGTACGGGTCCTGGTGTCCCGAGGTGACGATACCGCCTTCGCCATGCGTCAGAGCGGTCGTGGCCGGCAAGTCCGCGGGCAGCTCGAAGAATGTCGCGTACAGCACGCCGCCGGCGCGGAACTTCGGCGCCACCGTTTCCAGGCAGCGCCGGATCGAGTTGAAGGTCAAGTGGGTGAACAGCGACTGGGCGATGCCGACGTCGAAGAATCCGTCGTCCACCGGCAAGCCGAAGTGGGCGCTGCAGAACAGGTTTTCGCGCGGCAGCCGGTCCTGCAGGCCGGCGGCCGCCAGTTCGACCTCGTAACCGGCATCGAGCAGGCTCTGGTTGTTGTCCAGCCCGTAATAGTTGCCGGGCTGCAGGTGGCGCACGAAGTGCACGCCGCCGCGCAACGATCCGCAACCCAGGTCCAGCATCCGCTGCCCGGGCTGCAGGCCTTGCGCCAGCATGAAGTCCAGCTGCAGCTGGCCCATCTGCTCCCACAGCCCGCCGATCACCTCGCGATGCTGGCCGGCCCTGACCTGGCCGGAAACCACTGACGGATCGTCGTACACGCTTTCCATACGTTCCTCGCTCAAGCCTTGTCCAGCACCGTGACCTGCAGCGGATCCAGGCCCAGGTCGGCCATGCCGAAGAAGTCGGCACCCATGATCCGGACGTGGATGCTGTCGTAGCGACGGTCGTGCGGCACCACCTCGGCCTCGTTGCGGCTGGCGATGCCAACCGACAGGAAATAGTCGCCGTCGGCCAAATGACAGCTGAACGCCATGGTCACGTCGACCACGCTGCCTGCCGTTCCCGCGGCGGCCAGCCCCGGCATCGGCTTGTACTCGGTGTTGCTGGCGTACACCGCCACGCCTTCCTTGGTCTTCACGAAGAAGCCCAGGATGGGACGCATCACCTCGCGTTCGAACGCGATGCGCAGGGTCAGGCGCATTTCCGCGCCGGACTCGAGGATCGTCGGGTAGGTGTCGTCGACCGAGCGCAGCTCGAAGTCGACGATCTTCGCCGCGCCATCGCCCCAGCGATACTCGTAGGGATTGTAGTTGGGGCGCGATTCGTAACCCCCGTCGCCGCCGACGAAGGGCACGACCCCGGCGAAGGCCGCTTCCTGCACTTGCCCCGACTCCGCCTTCGCCTTGCGTTCCGCGCCGTGGCCTTCCTTGCCGAACAGCAGGTCGTAGTAGCGGTTGACCACGTCCCTGGGCTTGCCTTCGTGCACCGGGCACCCGCCCTCGAGCAACAGCGCGTAGTCGCAGTGCTGCACGATCTGGTCGGCCGAATGACTGACGAGCAGGATCGCAACGCCGTCGTCCTTGAGCTGCTTCAACCGGGCGAAACATTTGGCCTGGAAGCGTGCATCCCCGACCGCCAGCGCCTCGTCCACGATCAGCAACTGCGGCTGCACCTGCGCCTGCACCGCGAAGGCCAGGCGCACGACCATGCCGCTGGAATAGTTGCGGATCGGCTGGTCGATGAAGTCGCCGATATCGGCAAAGGCGAGGATGCTGTCCAGCCGCTCGTTCACTTCGTCCTTGCCCAGGCCGAGAATGGCGGCATTGAGGAATACGTTCTCGCGCCCGGTGAAGTCGGGATTGAAGCCGCTGCCCAATTCCAGCAGCGCCGCGATGCGGCCGTTGACGCGGATCGATCCCTCGCTCGGGGTCAGGGTACCGGCCAGCATCTGCAGCAGGGTCGACTTGCCCGAGCCGTTGCGGCCGACGATGCCGACGGTCTGTCCTTGCCGCACCTGCAGGCCGACCCCGCGCAAGGCCCAGAACTCGCGGTAATAGCGCTTCCTGTTGCCCACCACTCCCTGCAGCAACCGGTGCGAGGGGCGTTCGTAGATGTGGTAGCACTTGCCCAGGTTCTGCGCATCGATGACCAGGTCTTCGTCGCGCGCGACCATCAGCCGGCTCGCATCCGATGACGGATCAAATGACATCGGCAAAACCCCGGCGCGTCTTCTGGAACACCGCGTATCCGAAGTAGGCGAACAACAGCGCGCCCAATGCGTACAGCCCCAGCCCGCTCCAGTCCGGCATGCGCCCCCAGAACGCGACTTCGCGCGCCTGGTCGATGATGAAGGTCAGCGGGTTGAGCTTGAACCAGAACTGGTAATGCGGCGGCAGCGACTCCACCGGCACGATCGCCGAGGACAGGAACAGCAGCGCGGTCGACACCACGCCGGTGACCTGGCCGATGTCGCGCAGGAACACGCTAAGCGAAGACAGCAGCCAGCCTACGCCGAGCGCCGCGATGGCCAGCGGCAGCAGCACCAGCGGCAGCAGCGGCAGGGTCGGCACGATTTCGCCGCGCATCGCCAGGTTCAACAGCATGAACACGATGGAGTTCGTCACGGCATGGAACAGCGCCGACAACACCACCATCCACGGCAGGATCTGCAGCGGGAAGACGATGCGCTTGACCAGGTTGGGATTGGCCACGATCAGGCTCGGCGCGCGATTCAGGCATTCGGCGAAGAAGCCGTGCACGATCAGGCCGACGAACAGCAGCATCGAGAAGTCCGCGATGTTGCCAGAGGTTCCCGGCCAGCGCGATTTCAGGATGTAGCCGAACGCCAGGGTGTAGATCAGCAGCATCAGGAACGGGCTGATCAACGACCACAGCAGCCCGAAGCTGGCCTCGCGGTAACGGCCCAGCACGTCGCGCTTGCTCATCTCCAGGGTCAGGCTGCGATGATGCAGCCAGGCGTCGAATGGCCCCGCCAGGTCGAACGCAGAGGCGTCGCGCGCCCGGTTTTCCATCACTGGCGCAGTGCCTGGACGATGTCGTCGCGCAGGTCCGCAACATCCTCCACGCCCACGCTCAATCGCACTAGGTTGTCGGTGACGCCAAGCGCCAGGCGGCGCTCGGCCGGCACCGAGGCATGGGTCATCACCGCCGGATGGTTGGCCAGGCTCTCGACGCCTCCCAGGCTCTCCGCGCATGCGAACAGTTGCAGCCGCTCCATGAAATCCTTCGCCGCGTCGAAGCCGCCCTTCAGCCACAGGCTGAGCATGCCGCCATAGCCCTGCATCTGGCGGCCGGCAAGGGCGTGCTGCGGATGCGATGCCAGTCCCGGATACGCGATGCGCTCCAGCTTCGGATTGCCCTCGAGGAAGGTCGCCAGTGCCAGCGCGTTGTCGCAGTGCGCGCGCATGCGCAGGTGCAGGGTCTTGAGCCCGCGCAGCGCCAGGAAACTGTCGAACGGACCCTGGATGCCGCCGATCGCGTTCTGCAGGAAGGCCATCTGTTCCGCCAGCTCCGTGTCGTCGCCGACCACCGCGATGCCGCCGACGATGTCGGAGTGGCCGTTGAGGTACTTGGTCGCCGAGTGCATGACCATGTGCGCGCCCAGTTCCAGCGGGCGTTGCACCATCGGGCTGCAGAAGGTGTTGTCGACCACGACCAGCAGGCCGCGCTTGCGAGCGCGCTCGGCCACGGCGGCGATGTCGACCAGCTTCAGGGTCGGGTTGGTGGGGGTCTCGATCCAGACCATCTTCGTTTCAGGTCGCAGCGCCGCGTCGAACGCGGCGTCGTCACCCAGGTCGATGAAGCTGAAGTCCAGGCCCGCGCTGCGCTTGCGCACGCGCTCGAACAGGCGGTAGCTGCCGCCGTAGACGTCGTCCATGCAGATGACGTGGCTGCCGCTGTCCAGCAGTTCCAGGATGGTCGAGGTCGCGGCCAGGCCGGAGGCGAACGCAAAACCGCGCGAGCCGCCCTCCAGGTCCGCCACGCAACGCTCGTAGGCGAAGCGGGTGGGATTGTGGCTGCGCGAATACTCGAAGCCCTGGTGCACGCCCGGGCTCTGCTGGACGTAGGTCGAGGTCGCGTAGATCGGCGTCATCACCGCGCCGGTCGACGGGTCCGGGGACTGGCCGGCATGGATGGCGCGGGTGCCGAGGCGATGGGCCATGGTCTTCCTGGGGAGGGGTCGGGCGACCGCCCATGATACCAAGCCCGCCCTCAGGGCCTGCGCAACCGCACCCCCCGCCACGGCCGCTCCAGGCACCACCAGGACAGGCTGGCGAGCCCCAGCGACAGCAGCAACGCGATCCAGCCGTGCAGCGCGCCGCGCAACGTCCAGTGCATGCGCACGAAGTCGAGCACCGGCATGTGCCACAGGTAAGCGCTGAAGCTGACGATGCCGACCAGGCGCAGCCCGCGGCTGGCGAACGGCTGGCGCAGCCAGCGGGGTCCGTGCAGCACCGCCAGCAGCAACACCGCCCACGACACCCCGAAGAACAGGAACCAGCGGTGGCCCAGCTCCGGCCGCAGCGGCGTGGCGGACAGCCAGGCCCAGACCTGCGGCACCGTGGCCACCAGGGCCAGCAGCGCCGCCAACCCGGCCAGCATCCATGGCCAGCTGCGCTTGTGTTCGCCGGCGGCGAGATCCAGGTCGATGCGCGCGGCATAAACGCCGCACAGGAACACCGGCAGATAGTGCCAGAGACGGTAATCGTTCACCGGGGCCCGCCCGGGGGGCCACGCCGCAAGCACGGCGGCCAGCAGCAGGATCGCGACGGTGGCTTCCATCCATGCCGGCGCGCGCCGGCGCAACCATGCGGCCGCCACCACCAGCAACGGCAGCAGGAAATAGAAGGTGAATTCCACCGGGATGCTCCACAGCACGCTCTGCCCCTCGCGCAGGGTGAGGTGGCGCAGCAGCGACTCGGTGCCGATCTGGTAGTGCCAGCCGGCGACACCCTGCACGGTCAGGACCCAGGACAGCAACAGCACCACCAGGTACAGCGGCCAGATGCGCAACACCCGGCGCAGCGCGTAATCGCCCCACAGGCGCGCGTGGGCGAAGCCGGTGCGCGCGCCGCGCAGGAGCATCAGCCGGGTCAGCAGGTAGGCGCTGAGCACGTAGAACAGGTAGACGCCGCTCTTGCCGGTGCCCCCCATCGACAGCGGCAACAGGCCGAAACCGGCGTTGGACCAGTGCGAGGCCATCACGATCAGCACCGCGGCGCCGCGCATGCCGTCGAGCGCGTCGAGATGATCGCTGTCGGAAACCGTCCCCATCGCACGAGGATAAGGGAACACGGGGACAAGGCACAGGCACAAAAAAAGAGGCCCGCCGAAGCGGGCCCCTTCCCTGGGCACAACCGATGTTGCCTAGTTGGTGCCCGGACGAACCATCACGTGGTTGCTGATCGAACCCTTGGACGGGTTGACGATCTGGTACAGGCCCTGGATCTGGTTGTTCGGGGCCGACACGTTGACGTTGATGGTGCCACGCGCACCGTCGTCGAACGACAGGTTGCCCGGCAGGTCGAGGACCACGGTGCCGCCGGCCGGGACGGTACCGGTCGAATCGGCGAGGGTCGCGACGATGCCGGTTTCGGTCATCACGTTCATCTCGTACGGACGATCCACACCGCCGGTGTTGGTCAGGGCAACGCGGCTGATCCAGTCCTGCGGGATCTGCACCAGCGGGGCCTGCAGCTGGGTGCCGTTGCGGATGATCTCGCCGACGTCGGTGGTGCGGTCGGTGGTCTCGTAGCCGGTATTGGTCGACGTGTGCAGGGTCGCCGAATAGGTCGACGACGCGATGGGTTCGCCGGCGTTTTCCACGTAGACCAGCGGGCCGTCGTTGCCCGGATCGACGGTGGCGAATTCGAACCATGCGTGCAGACCATTGCGGTCGTCGGCGCTGATGCCGTTCCAGGTGATGTCAGTGGCAGCAGTGAAGTCGCCGTCGATGGACACCTCGGTGTCGGCATCGAAGATGTCGGCCAGGGTGATGTCGGCATGGTCGACGTCCCACACGCCAGCAACGGCCTCGAACTGCAGCTCACCGAACTCGCCACCCGGGAACTCGAAACCGAAGTACG
>JALYWW010000119.1 GCA_030852515.1 Pseudomonadota bacterium | reverse complement strand
CCCATGCACCTGCTCCGTGCCATCGGCTGGCCATTCGAAGCCGACGTGACCGACCCCGCCTGGGCCGCCGCCATGGCGGCGCACCCGGGCGCGCGTCCGGCTCGGGTGGTCGAGCAGCACCGCAGCGGCTACCTGGTCGCCGAGGCGCCCGGCGAGGCGGTTCCGGTCGAGTCCCTGCCCGAATGGCAGCGCCCCGCCGGTTACCGCAAGGGCCAGGCCGCGCCGGAAGACCGGGCGGCCGTCGGCGACTGGGTCTTGGTCGAGGCCGGCAAGATCGTCGCCCTGCTGCCGCGGCACTCGGCGATCAAGCGCGGCGCCGCCGGGGAGCACTACAAGCAGCAGCTGATCGCGGCCAACATCGACACCGTGTTCGTGGTCTGCGGCCTGGACGCCGATTTCAACCCGCGCCGGATCGAGCGCTACCTGCTGCTGGTCCAGGGCAGCGGCGCCGGCGCCGTGGTCGTGCTGACCAAGGCCGACAAGGCCGCCGAAGACAACCCGGACGCAGTGGCCGAGGCGTTGGCCGCGCTCGCCGACACCGCCGCCAGCGGCACCGCGGTGGTCGCGGTCAACGCCAAGGACGCCGACACCCTCGCCGCCCTGGCGCCCTGGCTGCAGCCCCGCCGCAGCATCGTCCTGGTCGGCTCGTCGGGCGCCGGCAAGTCCACGCTCACCAACACCCTGCTCGGGGCCGAACGGATGAAGACCGGCGAGGTCCGCGAAAGCGACGCGCGCGGTCGCCACACCACCACCCATCGCGCGCTGATCCCGATGCCGTCCGGCGCCTGCCTGATCGACACCCCCGGCATGCGCGAACTGAAGCCGACCGGCGAGGAAGACGTCGAGCAGAACTTCAGCGACATCGAAGCGCTGTCCGAGCAGTGCAAGTTCCGCGACTGCCGCCACGCCAGGGAACCGGGTTGCGCGGTGCGCGCCGCGATCGAAGCCGGCACCCTCGACGCCTCCCGCTACGCCAACTACATCAAGCTCCGCGACGAGGTCGCTGGCGCCGCCAATCAGCTAGCCACCAGACTTGCGCAGAAGTCCGAAGCCAAGGTCGTCACCCGCGCCCTGCACAAGCGCCTCGACGACAAGCACGGCCGTCACTAAGAGCATTTTTATTGCCACAGATTTCACAGATGAACACAGATGAAAAAGCAACCGCCCAAGCTTTTGATCTGCTCCTCAATCTGTGTCATCTGTGAAATCTGTGGCTGATCTTTCCATGACCATCCGGAGCGACATAGCCAGGTACGCCGAGCTCGATGCGCGGATGGTGCGGGCGGCGCGGGGGATCAAGCTGCTGGGGATGGTGAGCTGGCCGGCTTCGGTGCAGGATGCTTTCCTGGCGCAGTGGCGCGCGGGTGGCACGTCGCTGCCGCGCCACGACTATCCGAAGCACGACTTCGGCGACACGCGACGCGAGCTGGATGCGGTGGCTGCGGAGGCCGCGCTCGAGCCAGGGCATCCGCTCGCACACTACCTGGTCGAATCGACCCGATCGTGGTCCATCGCCGCGGAGCTGCTCGAGTCGCTCGGCACGCCGACGGTGTGTACGCTGTCGCAGAAACTCTATGGCGGCCCGAACGAAGCGCTGCCAGGCAACGGCCCGACCACGCGCGATGCAGCGCGCCACTTCATCGACATCGCCAACGAGCTCGACCACGAGCTGCTCGCGCCTGAGGAGAACGTCGCGGTGTCGGCGACCGCGCTGCGCCTGCAGCTGCAATCCGATCTCGACGATTTCTTCGACAAGCGCGTGATCGAGGTCGTGCTCGATCCGGACCTGATTGCCAAGGCCGCGGCCGGCGCCACCCGCATCCGCCTGCGCGCCGGCGCCGCCTTCAGCGACTACGACCGTCAGCAGCTGCTGCAGCACGAGGCCTTCGTGCATTCGCTGACCGGGCTCAACGGCCGCGAGCAGCCGGTGCTCAAGAGCCTGGCGCTGTCCTCGCCACGCACCACCGCGACCCAGGAAGGCCTGGCGACCTTCGCCGAGCAGATCACCGGCGCGATCGACATCGAACGCATGAAGCGCGTCTCGCTGCGCATCGAGGCGGTGGCGATGGCGCTGGCAGGCGCCGATTTCGTGCAGGTGTTCCGCTATTTCATCGATGGCGGCCAGGGCGAGGTCGAAAGCTTCTCCTCGGCCCAGCGCGTGTTTCGCGGCGTCCCGGTCACCGGCGGCCACGCCTTCACCAAGGACGTGGTGTATCTGCGCGGCCTGGTCGGCGTGCACACCTATTTCCGCTGGGCGCTGAAGACCGACCGCCTGCACCTGTGCCGGCAACTGTTCGCCGGCAAGATGACCCTGGACGATGCGGTCCGGTTCGAGCCGCTGTTCAAGGCCGAGGGCGATGCGGCCGCCGTGTTGGCGCCGCCGCGCTGGCTGCCGCGCTGGCTGGCGCGCGCCAACGGGCTGGCGGGCATGCTGGCGTTCTCGCTGTTCGCCAACCAGGTGCGCATGGACCAAGTCGGAATCGACCAGCTGGAGTAGGCCCGGGCGCTGGCGGCAAGGCTAGAATGGCGGCATGACCGACCAGCCCGAGAATCCCTCCAACGCGGCAGACGACCTGAAGAAGGCCGCGCTGGATTACCACCGTTTCCCGCCGCACGGGAAGATCAAGGTGGTTGCGACCAAGCCGATGGTGACCCAGCGCGACCTGGCCCTGGCCTATTCGCCGGGCGTGGCCTACGCCTGCGAGGCGATCGTCGCCGACCCCAATGCGGCCAGCCAGCTGACCGCGCGGGCGAACCTGGTCGCGGTGATCACCAATGGCACCGCCGTGCTCGGCCTGGGTGACATCGGCCCGCTGGCCGGTAAGCCGGTGATGGAAGGCAAGGGCATCCTGTTCCAGAAGTTCGCCGGCATCGACGTGTTCGACATCGAGTTGAACGAGCGCGACCCGGACAAGCTGGTGGACATCATCGCGGCGATGGAGCCGACCTTCGGCGGCATCAACCTCGAGGACATCAAGGCGCCGGAGTGCTTCATCGTCGAGCGCAAGCTGCGCGAGCGGATGAACATCCCGGTCTTCCACGACGACCAGCACGGCACCGCGATCATCGTCGGCGCGGCGGTGGTCAACGCACTGGAAGTGGTCGGCAAGAAGATCGAAGACGTGAAGCTGGCCACCGCCGGCGCCGGCGCCGCCGGCATCGCCTGCCTGGACATGCTGGTTGCGCTCGGCCTCAAGCCGGAGAACATCCTGGCCGTCGACCGCGACGGCGTGCTGCACACCGGCCGCGGCAACATGGATCCGGACAAGCAGCGCTATGCGCGCGACACGAACAAGCGCACGCTCGCCGAGATCGTGGAAGGCGCCGACATCTTCCTCGGCCTGTCCGCGGGCGGCGTGCTGAAACCCGAGATGCTGGTGTCGATGGCGGCCCGGCCGATCATCCTCGCCCTGGCCAATCCGCATCCGGAGATCCTGCCGGAAGACGCGAAGCGGGTGCGCCCGGACTGCATCATCGCCACCGGCCGCTCGGACTATCCGAACCAGGTCAACAACGCGCTGTGCTTCCCGTACATCTTCCGCGGCGCGCTCGACGTCGGCGCGCGCGAGATCAACGAGGCGATGAAGCTGGCCTGCGTGCGCGCGATCGCCAAGCTGGCGCGGATGGAAGCAGGCGACCTGGCCGCGGCCTACGGCGGCGACATCCCGTGCTTCGGCCCCGAGTACCTGATCCCGCGTCCGTTCGATCCGCGGTTGCTGGTGCTGCTTGCGCCGGCGGTGGCCAAGGCCGCGATGGACTCGGGCATCGCCGATCGCCCGATTACCGATTTCGATGCCTACGAGGAAAAGCTCGGCCAGTTCATCCACCGTACCGGCCTGCTGATGAAGCCGGTCTACGACCGCGCCCGCAACGACCGCCAACGCGTGGTCTATGCCGAGGGCGAGGAAGAAGTGACCCTGCGCGCGGTGCAGACGGTGATCGACGAGCAGCTGGCGCATCCGATCCTGATCGGCCGCCCGGACGTGATCCAGTCGCGCATCGACCGCCTGGGCCTGCGCATGCGCGCCGGCGTCGATTTCGAACTGACCAACATCCACGACGACCCGCGCTTCAACGACTACTGGCAGCAGTACCACGCGCTGACCGAGCGTCGCGGCGTGACCCCGGCCGCCGCGAAGAACCTGGTGCGATCGCGCCCGACCCTGATCGCCGCGCTGATGGTCGAGCGCGGCGAAGCCGATGCGATGATCTGCGGCCTGGTCGGTCGTTACCACAAGAAGCTGGGCTACCTGCGCAGCGTGTTCGACTTCGACAAGGGCGTCACCGGTACCACCGCGATGACCGGCGTGATCAACGACCGCGGTGTGTGGTTCTTCCTCGACACCCACGTGCAGCTGGACCCCAGCCCCGAGCAGATCGCCGAGGCGACGCTGCAGGCGACCTACCGGCTCAAACTGTTCGGTGTCGAGCCCAAGGTCGCGCTGCTGTCGCACTCCAACTTCGGCAGCCACGACGACGCCAGCGCGCAGAAGATGCGCAAGGTGCTGGAACTGGTGCGCGCGCGTGCGCCCAGGCTGGAGATCGACGGCGAGATGATGGCCGACACCGCCTGGAACCCGGACCTGCGCCAGCACATGTTCCCGAACACGACCTTGAGCGGCCGCGCCAACCTGTTCGTGATGCCCAACCTGGACGCCGCCAACATCGCCTACAACATCACCCGGGTGATGACCGACGGCGTCGCTCTCGGCCCGATCCTGATGGGCCTGGACCAGCCGGCGCACATCCTGACCACCGCTTCGACCCCGCGC
>JALYWW010000012.1 GCA_030852515.1 Pseudomonadota bacterium | reverse complement strand
CGCCTGCGCCGACTGTCCGCAGGCGCCGTCGCCGGACCGCCCTCGCGCTGGCGCAGCCTGGTCCTGGCCTGGCGCGCCGCGCGCCAGCGACACAGCGTTCCGCGGCCGTAAACGGACGGGCTGGAAGCGGCCGGTACAATGGGCCCATGACTCCCCCTCCCGTCGCTCCCTCGCCGTTGCCCGATGTTGCCAACGACGCCGTCGCGCTCGCCCGCCCGCTGGATTGGGTCGGAATGGACAATATCGCCCTGCCGATCCGCATCGCCGGGCCGGACGGGTCGCCGCTGCAGGTCGCGGCCTCGGTCGACGTCGCCGTCGACCTGCGCGAGGCCGGAGCGCGTGGCATCCACATGTCGCGGCTGTACCTGCGCCTGCAGCAGGCCTTCGCCAGCGAAGCGATCACCCCCGGCGGCCTGCGCAAGGTCCTGGCCGCCTTCGTCGAGTCGCAGCAGGGCCTGTCCGGCGCCGCGCGCGTGGTGCTGCGCTACGACCACCTGCTGCAGCGCGCCGCGCTGGCCAGCAGCCACGTCGGCTGGAAGAACTATCCCGTCGCGATCGAGGCCACGCTCGCCGATGGCCACCTGAAGGTCGCGCTCTCGCTCGCGGTCGAATACTCCAGCACCTGCCCGGCGTCGGCCGCGCTCTCGCGCCAGGTCAATGCGCAGCGCTTCGCCGACGACTTTGCCGCGGCACGCCCGCTGTCGACAGAAGTCGTGCGCGACTGGCTCGCCTCGGAGCGCGGCCTGGCCGCGACGCCGCACGCGCAGCGCAGCCGCGCCCAGGTGCGGGTCGAGCTGCGCCATTCGTTCGACGAGGTGCCGGTCGCCGCGCTGGTCGATGCACTCGAAGCCGCGCTCGGCACCCCGGTACAGACCGCGGTCAAGCGCGAGGACGAACAGGCCTTCGCCGAACTCAACGCCGCCAACCTGATGTTCTGCGAAGACGCCGCGCGCCGCATCGCCGCCGCGCTCAAGTCCGATCCGCGCGTCGAGCATTTCGACGCCACCGTCTCGCACTTCGAATCCCTGCACCCCCACGACGCCGTCGCCCGCGTCTCCGGCTGACAGCTTTTTTAGCCACAGATTTCACAGATGAACACAGATGGCAAAGCAAGAATTCGCTCTTGCTTCTTGATCTGTGCAATCTGTGAAATCTGTGGCTAAAGGCTCTTCACGCTAGCGGGCGAAGCGCAGGCGCTGGCCGCGGGGGGCGCCGACGAGGGTGCTGCCGTCCCAGACCTGGATGCCGTTGACCCAGGTGGAGGCGATGCGCGAGCGGAAGGTCATGCCTTCGAAGGGCGACCAGCCGCACTTGGACAGCACGTCCTCGCGGCGCACGGTGAGCGGAGCGTCTTCGATCATGACCAGGTCGGCGAAGTATCCTTCGCGCAGGAAGCCGCGTTCGGCCACGTCGAACAGTTGCGCCGGTGCATGCGACACCTTCTGCACCACGCGCGCCGTGTCCAGGCGGCCTTCGTGCACCAGTTCCAGGGCAGCCAATAGCGCGTACTGCACCAGCGGCAGGCCGCTGGGCGCCTGCGCGTAGGGACGCTGCTTCTCTTCCCAGGTGTGCGGCGCGTGGTCGGTGGCGAGGACGTCGATCGCGTCGTTGCACAGGGCCTCGATCAACGCTTCGCGATCCGCCGGATCCTTGATCGCCGGGTTGCACTTGATCAGGTTGCCCAGGCGCGCGTAGTCGCTGCGGTCGAAGCGCAGGAAATGGATGCAGGTCTCGGCGGTGATGCGCTTGCGGCTGCCATCGGTGCGGATGAGCGGGCCGTGTTCGAACAGCGCCAGCTCGTCGGCGGTGGAAATGTGCAACACGTGCAGGCGGGTGTCATGGCGCCGCGCGAGCTCCAGCGCCAGCCGCGTCGACTTGATGCAGGCTTCGCGCGAGCGGATGTCGGGATGGCACTCGACCGGGATGTCTTCGCCGTACTTCGCCTTGAACGCGGCGAGGTTGGCGTCGATGGTCGGGGTGTCCTCGCAGTGGGTGATGATCGGCGTCGGCGCGTCGCGGAAGATCGCGTCAAGGGTCTCCGGGTCGTCGACCAGCATGTTGCCGGTGGACGCGCCCATGAACACCTTGATGCCCGGCGCGGTGAGCGGATCGAGCGCGCGGATCGCCTCGATGTTGTCGTTGCTTGCCCCCAGGTAGAAGCCGTGGTTGCCCCACACGCGGCCGGCCGCGCGCCGGTACTTGTCCTCCAGCGCAGCGTTGTCCAGCGTCGGCGGATTGGTGTTGGGCATGTCCATGAAGCTGGTCAGGCCGCCGGCGACCGCCGCCGCCGACTCGATCGCCATGTCCGCCTTGTATTCCAGGCCGGGTTCGCGGAAGTGGACCTGGTCGTCGATCATCCCCGGCAGCAGGCGTCGGCCGGCGGCGTCGACCACGGTATCGCCCTGGCGCGCGGCCAGGCCGCTGCCGATTTCGGCGATGCGGCCGTCGCGGATGCGCAGGTCGCCGTCGAACTCGCGACCCTCGTTCACCAGCCTGGCGTTGACGATCAGGATGTCGGGGGAAGAATCGCTCATCAGGGGGCTCCATTGGACGCAGGGGGAACGGGATCGTGGCCGCCGGGGTGTAGCGGGTGGCAGCGGCCGATGCGCCGCAGGGCCAGCCAGCTGCCCTTCAGGGCGCCGAACCGGCCGATTGCGGTCATCGCGTACTCCGAGCAGGTGGGCACGAAACGGCAGCGCGGCCCCAGCAGCGGGCTGAGCCAGCGTTTGTAACCACGCAGGAGAATGATGAGAAGGCGTGCGATCACGATGTCTGGACGCGGCCCCGTGCAGGCTTGCGCGGTTGCCGCTGTAGTCAGGTCAGGGTATAACAGCGCGCTTTCCCGTCTCAAGGGAACCAAGAGGAAACGCCGCTCGTGGCATTGAAGAAACCCGCGAAGAAGGCCGCCAAGGCAGCCAAGACCAAGCCAGCCGCCAGCAAGGCCGTGCGCAAGCCGGCTGCGAAGAAGGCTCCGCCCGCGAAGAAGACCGCGCCGAAGAAGGCTCCGGTGAAGAAGGTCGTGGTGAAGAAGGCCGCCCCGGCGAAGAAGCCGGTGGCGAAGAAGGCGGCACCCGCCAGGAAGCCGGTCGCGAAGAAGGCTGCGCCGAAGAAGGCGGTCGCCCCGAAGAAGGCGGTCGCCAAGAAGCCCGTAGCCAAGCCCGCAGTCAAGAAGGTCGTTGCGAAGAAGGCTCCGGTCCAGGTCGCGAAGAAGGCCGCGCCGGCACCGGCGGCGAAGAAGCCGGCGCCGCAGCGCCCGGTCGCCAAGGCCGCTTCGCGCGCCGCCAAGCAGGCGCCGGTCGAGCCGACGCCGGTTTCCAGGGCGCCGAGCAAGCCGCGTCCGGTCGGCAAGGTCGCGGTCGCCCGCGTTGCCGCGCCGAGTGCGCCCGCACCGCGCGGCAAGGTCAAGGTCATCCCGTACAAGACCGACGAGAGCGGTCGCCCGATCCTGCCGAGCGGCTACAAGCCGAGCGCGGAAGAGGAGTACATGGGCCCGCTGATGACCGAGTACTTCCGCCAGCGCCTGCTGCAGTGGCGCGCGGACCTGGTCGAGGAATCCAAGCAGACCATCGAGAACCTCAAGGACGAAGTGCGTGATGTCGGCGACGAAGCCGAGCGCGCCACCCGCGAAACCGAGAACTCGCTGGAACTGCGCACCCGCGACCGCTACCGCAAACTGATCGGCAAGATCGACAGCACGCTCAAGCGCGTGGACTCGGGCGAGTACGGCTACAGCGTCGATTCGGGCGAGGAAATCGGCCTGGACCGCCTGGAAGCGCGCCTCACCGCCGAGCGCACGATCGACGAGCAGGAGCGTTGGGAGCACCTGCAGAAGCAGATCGGCGACTGAGGGTGCGGGAGCCGGGAATCGGGAGCCGGTAGCCGGAGAGCGGTTCCGGGCTTAGTGGAGTTCCTTGAGATCCAGGTTGCGCAGCTTCGGCGCGCGCCTGGCCGTGATGGCGGCTACGGTCATGGTGACGAAGCCGCCTAGTACGACCGCGGGGACCAGGCCCAGCAGGCGGGCCATGGAGCCGGCGTAGAACGCGCCGAGCTCGTTCGACGAACCGATGAAGATGCCGTTGATCGATGACACGCGCCCGCGCATGTCGTCGGGCGTCGCCAGCTGCAGGATGGTCGAGCGGATCACCACCGAGACGCCGTCGAAGGCGCCGGAGAACAGCAGGAACGCGGCCGACAGCCAGAAGCTGGTCGACAGGCCGAAGCCGATGTTGCACAGGCCGAAACCGGCGACCGCGAACAGCAGGATCCGCCCGGCGTTGCGCTCCAGTGGCTTGCGTGCAAGCCACGAGGCCACGCAGATCGAACCCAGCGCCGGCGCCGCGCGCAGGATGCCCAGCGCTTCCGGCCCCAGCTGCAGGATGTCCTTGATGAAGGCCGGCAGCAACGCGACCGCTCCGCCGAGCAGGACCGCGAACATGTCCAGCGCCAGCGCGCCGAGCAGGATCTGGTGGCCCCAAACGAAGCGCGCGCCTTCGCCGATGCTGCGCAGCACCGGCATCTTCGGCGGCGGTGGCGGCTCGGTCACGCGCAGTGTGCGCACCGCGACCATCGCCAGCAGCGCGAACACCACCGCCGTCGCATAGGCCACGTGCTTGCCGCCGAAGCCGGTGAGCGCCCCGCCCAGCGCCGGGCCGACCACCAGGCCGGCCTGGAAGATCACGCTGCCGAAACCCGCGCCCCTCGCGTATTGCTGCCTGGGCAGCACGCGCGCGAACAGCGCGTTGTAGACCGGGCTCAGGAACGAGCGCACCGAACCGGTCAGCGCGACCGCGGCATAGATCGCCCAGGTGCCGGTCACCGGCAGCCAGCCCAGCGTGATTGCCACCAGCAGCAGCGGGGTCACCGCCAGCAGCAGGCATGCCAACATCCCGAGCTTGCGCCGGTGCACGTGGTCGACCAGGTAACCGGCGAACGGCGCGGTGCAGAAGTACGGAATGACTTCGGCCAGGCCGATCAGGCCGAGCGAAAACGGATTGCGGGTGAGTTCGTAGACATGCCAGCCCACCGTCACCGCCACGCCCTGGTAGGAGAGGATGGAGAAGATGCGGAACACCATCAGCTGCAGGAACGAGGCGTTCCGCAGTGGCGAATCGGGCGCCGGGAGCAGCGACGTCACGGTTCGGCGAGCGCCTCTTCGGCGCGCGCGCGGATGAAGCCCAGCAGCGCCGAGAGTCCGTTGCTGCGGGTCGGCGACAGGTGCCTGGCCAGGCCGATGTCGTGGATGAAGGTCGGCTCGGTGGCCACGATCTCCGCCGCCGGGCGCCCGGAATAGACCCGTAGGGCCAGGTACACCAGCCCGGACACGATCGCCGAATCGCTGATCGCGGCGAAGTCCAGGCGCGAGGCGTCACCCGAAGGCACGATCCAGACCATCGACTGGCAGCCGTGCAGCCGGTGCTCCTCGGTCCTGCACGCGTCCGGGAATTCCGGAAGCTTGCGGCCGAGGTCGATCAGGTACTGGTAACGCTCCGACCAGTCGCCGAAGAAGGCGAACTCCTCGGCGATCGCGGCTTGCGCTTCCGCGGCAGTGGGCTCGAGCGGAGTCACGCCTTGCGGACCCAGCGCACGCCCTGCGGCGTGTCTTCGAGCAGGATGCCTTCGCCGGCCAGCTGCGCGCGGATCGCGTCGGCACGGGCGAAGTCGCGCGTCTGCTTGGCCGCCGCGCGCTCGTCGACCAGCGCCTGGATGCGCGCATCGTCGTCGCCGGCGCTGCCGCGCGCGAACCACGCCGCCGGATCCTGCTGCAGCAGGCCCAGGGCGAGGCCGGCGCCGAGCAGGTCCGCCTTCAGCCGCGCGCGCTCGCCGGCGCCGGTTGCCTTGCGTGCGTCGGCGGCGATGCCGGACAGGGTGGCCAGCGCCGCCGGCGTGTTGAGGTCGTCGTCCAGCGCCGCCTCGATGGCATCGGGGATGGTCGCGCCCACCGCATCGACATCGGCCAGGTCGCGCAGCGTGCCGTACAGCCGGTCGAGGGTCCGCACCGACTGTTCGACCAGACTGGCGGACCAGTCCAGCGGCTGCCGGTAGTGCGCGGCGAGCAGCGCATGGCGCAGCGCCTCGGGCGGGTGCGCCTGGAGCAGGTCGTGCACGCGTTCGATGTTGCCCACCGACTTGGACATCTTGGCGCCGCCGAACTCGAGCATGCCGTTGTGCAGCCACCAGCGTGCGAAGACCTTGCCGCCGTGCGCGCATTCGCTCTGCGCGATCTCGTTCTCGTGGTGCGGGAACTGCAGGTCGATGCCACCGGCGTGGATGTCGATGGTCTCGCCCAGGTGCGCGGCGGCCATCGCCGAGCATTCGATGTGCCAGCCGGGGCGGCCGCGGCCCCAGGGCGAATCCCAGCCGGGCAGGTCGGACGGCGAGGGCTTCCACAACACGAAGTCGCCGGGGTCGCGCTTGTACGGCGCGACCTCGACCCTGGCGCCGGCCAGCATCTCGTCCGGGTCGCGGCGCGAGAGCTTGCCGTACTGCGGATAGCTCGCGACCGAGAACATCACGTGGCCTTCGGCCGCGTAGGCATGGCCGGAGGCGACCAGCTTGAGGATCATCGCCACGATCTGCGGGATGTGCGCGGTGGCTTCGGGCTGCAGGTCCTGCGGCACCACGCCCAGCGCAGCCATGTCCTCGCGGTACGCGGCCGTGTAGCGGTCGGTGATCGTCGAGATCGGGATGCCGGCGAGCTTCGCCGCCGCATTGATCTTGTCGTCGACGTCGGTGATGTTGCGGGCGTAGCGCAGGCGGCCGTAGCGGCGGCGGAGCAGGGCGGCCAGCACGTCGAACACCACCGGGCCGCGGGCGTTGCCGATGTGGACGTAGTTGTAGACCGTCGGCCCGCACAGGTACATGGTCGGGCAGGCCGGATCGAGCGGCACGAACGGCTCGACCCGTCGCGTCAGGGTGTTGTGGAGGTGCAGGCTCATGTCGGGCGGGCCGGGGGGCCGTGCTGATTCGATATGCGCCGATTCTACCGGTGACGGGCCCTGGTATCAGGCTGGGGGTCATCAGGCTTGGGGTTATCAGGCTCGATTCATCGCCTTGGCATACACTTCGGGTCCCGTGCCCGACCAAGACCTGCCAACGATGCGCTTACCGACGGCCTGGTTGCTGGCCGCCAGCGTGGTGGCCTCGATGCCCGCCATGGCCCAGGAAATCGCGGCGCCCAAGCGCAGCGTCCGCACCGGCTATGCGCAGGTGCTCCGGGTCGAGCCGATCTACCAGACCCTCACCGCCACCCGCATGGAGCAGCGTTGCGACGGCGAGGTGGTACCGCCGCCCGACCGGCCGCGCGGCCTGGCCAGGATCGTGGACAAGGTGAAGGATGCGCTCGGCAGCGAGGCGGCGCCCCCGGAGCCGACCCCTCCGCTGCCGCCCAATTGCGAGATGGTGCCGGTGAAGCAGACCTATCGTCGCCCGATCGCCTACGACGTCGACTACGTCTACCGCGGCCTGAAGTACCGCTCGCGGCTCCCCTATGATCCCGGCAACCGGCTGCGGGTACAGGTCTCGATCCAGCCCTACGTCTCGCCCTGATCGCACCTGCTTGCGGATGCCGGGGCGCCATGCGACGATGCGCCGATATGAAGCAGTGCCCCTCCGCCGTCGTCCTCCTCAGCTCCGCCCGCATGGCGGCGGGCATGACTTCGCGCGCGCGCCGACCGGAATTCCCCCCTGCTGGGTAACTCCGGACGCATCGCTGCATCCAGGAAAAAGCCCAGCCCCCGCGCTGGGCTTTTTTGTTTTTCGCCTGTCTCCCTTCTCCCCGTTTCCCCTCTCCCGGCCCCGAAATGAAACACTTCCTCAATACCCAGGACCTGACCCGCGCGCAGATCGACGCGCTGCTGGCCGAGGCCGCGCGCTTCAAGCGCCATCCGTCCGGCGACGCGCTCAAGGGAAAGTCCATTGCGCTGGTGTTCTTCAACGCCTCGCTGCGCACCCGGACCAGCTTCGAACTGGGTGCCTTCCAGCTCGGCGGCCACGCCGTGGTGCTGCAGCCCGGCAAGGACGCCTGGCCGATCGAGTTCGACGCCGGCACGGTCATGGACGGCGACGCCGAGGAGCACATCGCCGAAGTGGCGAAGGTGCTCAGCCGCTACGCCGACATGATCGGCGTGCGCGCGTTCCCGAAGTTCGTCGACTGGTCGCTGGATCGCCAGGACCGCGTCCTGCAGGGGTTCGCGAAGCACGCGACGGTGCCGGTGATCAACATGGAAACCATCACCCACCCGTGCCAGGAACTGGCCCACGCGATGGCCTTGCAGGAGCACTTCGGCAGCGCGGACCTGCGTGGCAGGAAGTACGTGCTCACCTGGACCTACCACCCGAAGGCGTTGAACACCGCCGTCGCCAACTCCGCGCTAACCATAGCCACCCGCATGGGCATGGACGTGACCTTGCTGTGCCCGAGCCCCGAGTACGTGCTCGACGAGCGCTACATGGGCTGGGCCGCGCAGAACGTTGCCGAGAACGGCGGTTCGCTGCAGGTGAGCCATGACATCGAGAGCGCTTATGCCGGCGCCGACGCGGTCTACGCCAAGAGCTGGGGCGCGCTGCCGTTCTTCGGCAACTGGGAAGCGGAGAAACCGCTGCGCGAGAAATACAAACACTTCATCGTCGACGAGGCCAAGATGGCGCTGACCAACAATGCAGTGTTCAGCCACTGCCTGCCGTTGCGCCGCAACGTCAAGGCCACCGACGCGGTGATGGACTCGCCGCGCTGCATCGCCATCGACGAAGCCGAGAACCGCCTGCACGTGCAGAAGGCGGTGATGGCGGCACTGGCGGGGAGCAAGGCATGAGCAACGACATCGTCCTGGCGTTTTCCGGCGGCCTGGATACCAGCTTCTGCGTTCCGTACCTCAGGGAGCAGGGCTGGAACGTGCACACCGTGTTCGCCGATACCGGCGGCGTCGACGGAGTCGAGCGTGCAGCGATCGAGGCGCGTGCTGCGGAACTGGGTGTCGCCTCGCACCTCACCATCGATGGCGGTCCCGCGATCTGGGATGGTTTCGTCAAGCCGTTCACATGGGCCGGCGAAGGCTATCAGGGCCAATACCCCTTGCTGGTGTCGGACCGCTACCTGATCGTCGACGCGGCGCTGGCGCGCGCGCGCGACCTGGGCACCAATGCCATCGCCCATGGCTGCACCGGCATGGGCAACGACCAGGTGCGCTTCGACCTGGCGGTGAAAGCCTCTGGCGACTATCGCATCGTGGCGCCGATCCGCGAGATCCAGAAAGAGCACACGCAGACGCGCGCGTACGAACAGGCCTACCTGGAGCAGCGCGGCTTCGGCGTGCAGTCGAAACAGAAGGCCTACACCATCAACGAGAACCTGCTGGGCATCACCATGTCCGGCGGCGAGATCGACCGCTGGGAAGCGCCGGGCGAGGGTGCGCGCGGCTGGTGCGCGCCACGCTCCGAATGGCCGCTCGAACCGTTGCGGATCAGCTTGCGCTTCATCGGTGGCGAAGCCGTGGCCCTGGACGGCGAGGCGATTTCCGGCCCGCAGCTGCTGGGGCACCTCAATGGCCTGTTCGCGCAGTACGGCGTCGGCCGCGGCATGTACACCGGCGACACCACCATCGGGCTCAAGGGCCGGATCGTGTACGAGGCGCCGGGCCTGGCCGCCCTGCTTGCCGCCCATCGCGCGCTGGAGGAGGCGGTGCTGAGCAAGCAGCAGAACCGCTTCAAGCCCGACGTCGCGCGCAAGTGGGTGGAGCTGGTGTACGAAGGCTTTTTCCACGATCCGCTCAAGACCGACCTGGAAGCGTTCCTGGCGTCGTCGCAGCGCATGGTCAACGGCGAGGTGCTGCTGGAGACGCGCGGCGGTCGCGTGGATGCGGTGGCGGTGCGTTCGCCGCACATCCTCAACGCCAGGGGCGCGACCTATGCGCAGAGCGCGGACTGGGGCGTGGAGGAGGCCGAAGGCTTCATCAAGCTGTTCGGGATGAGCAGCACGTTGTGGGCCGAGGTCAATGGCAAGAGCGGGAATGGGGAATAGGGAATCGGGAATGGGCGTTTCAGGCGATCTGTTGCTGTCTCGTGTGCTTGGGCATCTGGAGAAGCTGGTGTCCTTCGATACGCGGAATCCGCCGCGGGCGATCGGGACGGGCATCTTCGACTACATCGCGGCACAGCTGCCGGGGTTCTCGTGCACGTTGCAGGACCACGGCGACGGCGCGCTGTCGCTGCTGGCGGTGCGCGGCAAGCCGACGCGGGTGTTCAACGTGCACCTGGACACGGTGCCGTCATCGCCGCACTGGAGTGCCGATCCTTTCAGGCTTCGGATCGAAGGCAAGCGCGCCATCGGCCTGGGTGCCTGCGACATCAAGGGCGCGGCGGCCGGGTTGATCGCCGCGGCCAGCGCGACCACGGGCGATGCGGCGTTCCTGTTCAGCAGCGACGAGGAAGCCAACGATCCGCGTTGCATCCAGGCGTTCCTGGATGCAGCCCATGGTTATGCCGAGGCGATCATCGCCGAGCCCACCCGGTGCGAGGCGGTGCTCGCCCATCGCGGCATCAGCTCGGTGCTGTTGCGGTTCAAGGGCGAGGCCGGGCATGCATCCGGCACCGCCGCGCTTCAGGCCAATGCCCTGCACCAGGCGATGCGCTGGGGTTCGCGCGCGCTGGACCTGGTGGAAGGCGACGCACACCTGCGTTTCGGCGGTCTGACCGGCTTGCGCTTCAACATCGGCAAGGTCGAGGGCGGGATCAAGGCCAACGTGATCGCGCCGGAAGCCGAGGTGCGTTTCGGGTTCCGGCCGCTGCCCTCGCAGGACATCGACGAGCTGCACACCCGCTTCGGTGCCTGCGCCGAGGCCGGCATGCTCGAGCGCTATGAAGAAACGTTCCGTGGCCCGTCGCTGCCCAGCGGCGACGTCGCCATGGCCGAGGAGCGCCGCCTGCTGGCGCGCGACCTGGCCGACGACCTGCAGCTGCCGATCGGCAACGCGGTCGACTTCTGGACCGAGGCCTCGCTGTTCTCGCGCGCGGGCATGACCGCGATCGTGTACGGGCCCGGCGACATCGCCCAGGCGCACAGCGCCGACGAATGGGTGTCGCTGCGCCAGCTGCGCAACTACGCCGAGTCGATCGCGAGGATCCTGCAGTGACCCTCAACGACCTGAAGCCGCATGCGGCCGAGACCAGGCAGACCATCGTCCGCCTGCTGTCCAGCATGGGCAGCGCGAAGGAGATCTCGCAGTACCTCAAGCGCTTCTCGCAGCTGGACGCGGCGCGCTTTGCCGTGGTCAAGGTCGGCGGCGCGGTGCTGCGCGACGACTTCGAGGCGCTGACCTCGTCGCTGGCTTTCCTCCAGGACGTGGGCCTGACTCCGATCGTGATCCATGGCGCCGGCCCCCAGCTCGATGCCGAGCTCGCTGCAGCCGGCATCGAAAAGCGCACCGTCGATGGCCTGCGCGTGACTTCGCCGGAAACCCTGGCGATCGTGCGCCGGGTGTTCCATGCGCAGAACCTGAAGCTGGTCGAGGCGCTGCAGGCGCAGGACGGCCGCGCGACCTCGATCGTGTCCGGCGTGTTCGAAGCCGATTTCCGGGATCGCGACAACCTTGGGCTGGTCGGCAACGTCACCGGCGTGCACCTGGCGTCGATCCAGGCCAGCCTGCAGGCCGGCTCGATCCCGGTGATCGCCAGCCTGGGTGAAACCAGCGGCGGCCAGATCCTCAACATCAATGCCGACTTCGCCGCCAATGCGCTGGTGCGCGAACTGCGGCCATACAAGGTCGTGTTCCTCACCGGCACCGGCGGCCTGCTCGACGGCGACGGCAGGATCATCGACTCGATCAACCTGACCACCGAGTACGAGCACCTGATGGCGCAGCCGTGGATCGACGGCGGCATGCGGGTCAAGCTGGAACAGGTGAAGCTGCTGCTCGACGGACTGTCGCCGGCGTCGTCGGTCTCGATCACGCGCCCGGCCGAGCTGGCCAAGGAACTGTTCACCCACAAGGGATCGGGCACCCTGGTGCGCCGTGGCGAGCGCGTGCTGCAAGCCACGTCCTGGAACGAACTCGACCTGCCGCGGCTGCGCGAACTGATCGAATCCGCGTTCGGGCGCAGGCTCGCGGCGGACTACTTCGAGCGCACCGTGCTGCACCGCGCCTATGTCAGCGAGAACTATCGCGCCGCAGTGGTCCTGACCAGCGAAAGCGAGGGCATCTACCTGGACAAGTTCGCGGTGCTCGACGACGCCCAGGGCGAAGGCCTCGGACGCGCGGTCTGGCAGGTGATGCGCGAGCAGGTGCCCCGCCTGTTCTGGCGTTCGCGCCGCGGCAACGCGGTCAACCCGTTCTATTTCGCCGAATGCGACGGCTGCATCAAGCAGCCGCGCTGGAAAGTATTCTGGTACGGCTTCGACGACCTGGCCGGCATCGGGCGCTGTCTCGAGCATTGCGCCACGCGGCCAGCGACCCTGGAGGAACCGGCATGAACGACGCAGGCATGAACGACGCATGGACCCTGCCACCGGTGCTGCAGGGCCGGCACGTGCGCCTGGAGCCGCTGCAACGCGAGCATGCCGGCGGCATCGCCGCGGCCGCGGCCGACGGCAAGCTGTGGGAGCTGTGGTTCACCAACGTGCCGAAGCCCGAAGACGTCGAAGCCTGGCTCGAAGGTGCGCTGGCGAAGCAGGCGGCCGGCGAGCAGCTCGCCTTTACCGTGCGCGATGCCCAAGGCCGCATCGTCGGCACCACCCGCTATTACGAGCTGCTGCCGGATACGCCACGCCTGTGCATCGGCTACACCTGGTATGCGCAGTCGGTGCAGCGCACCGGCCTCAACACCGAAGCCAAGTTGCTGCTGCTCGGGCACGCGTTCGAGGCGCTGGGCTGCGCCAGCGTCGGCTTCCACACGAGCACCCACAACGCCGCCTCGCGCGCGGCGATCGCGCGCCTGGGCGCAACCGAGGAAGGCATCCTGCGCCAGCACGTGCGCCATCGCGATGGCAGCCTGCGCGACAGCGTGTGCTTCTCGATCCTGGACGGCGAGTGGCCGGCGGTAAAGGCCGGCCTGCAACAGAAACTGGAGCGCCACGTCCATGGCTGAGCCATCGATCAAGCTCGGCATCGTCGGCGCGCGCGGGCATACCGGCGCCGAACTCATCCGCCTGGTCGCTGGGCACCCGCGCTTCGACCTGGCGTTCGTATCCTCGCGCGAACTCGCCGGCCAGCGCGTGGCCGACCACGTCGATGCCTGGCGTGGCGACCTGCGCTACAGCGCGCCTGCGCACGAGGAGCTGCCGGGGCAGGGTGCCGACGCCGTGGTGCTGGCGCTGCCCAACGGCAAGGCGGCGGTGTGCGTGGCTGCTTTCGATGCCGTGGGCGCGGATCCGGTCATCGTCGATCTGTCCGCGGACTACCGCTTCGACGACAGCTGGTACTACGGCCTGCCGGAACTGACCCGCGGCGAGTATCGCGGCCAGCGCCGAATCAGCAATCCGGGTTGCTATGCCACCGCGATGCAGCTGGCGATCGCGCCGATGCTCGACGTGCTCGACGGTCCGGTCCAGTGCTTCGGCGTCTCCGGATATTCGGGTGCCGGCACCACGCCGTCGGACAGGAACGATCCGGCGAAGCTGCGCGACAACCTGATGCCGTATGCGCTCATCGGACACGTGCACGAACGCGAGGTCGCGCGCCGGCTCGGCCATCCGGTCGAGTTCATGCCGCACGTCGCACCGCATTTCCGCGGCATCACCATCACCGCCAACCTGCACCTGTCGCGGCCGTTCGCGCTGGAGGAAGTGCAGACGCGCTATCGCCAGCGCTATGAAAACGAACCGCTGGTCCGCGTGATCGACGAGGCGCCGTGGGTCAGCAACATCGCCGGGCGCCACCACGACGAGATCGGCGGCTTTACCCTGTCGGAAGATGGTCGCCGCCTTGTCGTCGTGGCCACCGAGGACAACCTGCTCAAGGGCGCGGCCACTCAGGCGCTGCAGAACCTCAACCTGGCCTTCGGCCTGGCCGAACTCACCGGAGTTCCCATCGATGGCTGACCTGCTCTGGCAAAAGCCCGGCGTCGAGATCGACGCGAAGATCCAGGCCTTCCTCGCCGGCGACGACGTGCTGCTGGACCGCGAGTTCTTCCTCCACGACATCGCCGCAAGCCAGGCGCATGCCGAAGGCCTGCAGCGCATCGGCGTGTTGTCGGCCGACGATCTGGCCGGCATCGCGCGCGAGCTGTCCGCGCTTGCGGACGACTTCCGCAGCGGCGTTTTCGTCCTCGACGATCGCTTCGAGGATGGCCACTCGGCGATCGAGGCGCGACTGATCGAACGCCTGGGCGACACCGGCAAGCGCATCCACACCGGGCGCAGCCGCAACGACCAGGTGCTGGTCGCCACCCGGTTGTGGTTGAAGGACAGGCTCGCCGCGCTGCATGCCATCGCCGTCGAAACGGCCGGGATTGCACTGGATCGCGCCGAAGCCGAAGCGAACCTGCCGATGCCCGGCTACACCCACCTGCAGCGCGCCGTGGTGTCGTCGGCCGGCATGTGGTGGGCCGGCTGGGCCGAAGCATTCATCGACGATGCGCAACGTGCCCGCGACACCGGGGCCTGGATCGATGCCAATCCGCTCGGCAGCGCCGCCGGCTACGGCGTCAACCTCGCGCTCGACCGCGACCACACCACCGCGGCGCTCGGCTTCGGCCGCATGCAGGTAGCGGCCACGTATCCGCAACTCTCGCGCGGCAAGTTCGAGCTCGCCGCCCTGGAAGCGCTGGGCAGCACCATGCTCGACCTGCGCCGCATCGCCTGGGACCTGGGCCTGTTCACCAGCGCCGAGTTCGGCTTCGTCGCCTTGCCGCCGGAATACACCACCGGTAGCTCGATCATGCCGAACAAGCGCAATCCGGACGTGGTCGAGCTGATGCGCGGCACCTACGCCAGCGTCGCTGCGGCCAAGGCCGAGATCGAACACCTGTTGTCGCTGCCGTCGGGTTACCACCGCGACCTGCAGGTGTCCAAGGGCGCGTTGTTCCATGGTTTCGGCAAGGGGCTGCAGGCGCTGGCGCTGCTGCCGGACCTGCTGCGCCGCATGCAATGGAAGCCCGAAGCGCTTCGCGCCGCGCTCGACCCGTCGATGTATGCCACCGACCTGGCCGTCGAGCTTGCGAAGGAAGGCGTGCCGTTCCGCGATGCATACCGCCAGGCCGCCGATCCGGCGCGTTGGGAACACGGCGACCCGCAGGCCAGCCTTGCGGCGCGGGTGTCTCCGGGCGCTGCAGGCGACATGCGGATGGATGTGCTGCGCGCAAGGTTGGCGTCGCTGCGCTAAAGTCGGGGCTTCGTCACCGGGGACCCGATATGCACGTTGCCATCATCCGCATCTGCCTTTTGCCGGCCATGCTGTTCGCCGCGCCTGCCTTCGCGCAGACGCCGCCGTCGACACCCGACATCCCGGCGGAATTCGTCGCCCCGACCGACGGTTACGACTACGAGAAGCGCACCGTGATGATCCCGATGCGCGACGGGGTCGAGCTGTACACGGTGATCGTGGTGCCCAAGGGTGCGAAGGACGCACCGATGCTGCTGACCCGCACGCCGTACAACGCCGATGGGCGCACCAGCCGCATGGCCTCGCCGCGGATGCTGGACGTCCTGCCGGCAACCGACGAGGTGTTCGTGCGCAGCGGCTACATCCGCGTCGTCCAGGACGTGCGCGGCAAGCATCGGTCCGGCGGCGACTACGTGACCGCGCGCCCCTTGCGCGGCCCGCTTAACGGCAGCGATACCGACCACGCCACCGACGCCTGGGACACCATCGACTGGCTGGTGAAGAACGTGCCGGAATCCAATGGCCGGGTCGGCATGCTCGGCTCGTCCTACGACGGCTTCACCGCGGCGATGGCGCTGTTCGACCCGCATCCCGCGCTGAAGGTGACCGCGCCCTACAGCCCGATGGTGGACGGCTGGATCGGCGACGACTGGTTCAGCTACGGGGCCTTTCGCCAGGTGATGTTCCGCTATTTCATCGGCCAGATGACCCGGCGCGGCAATGGCGTGCCGCTGGCCAGCACCGGTTACGACGACTACACGACCCTGCTGCGCGCCGGTTCCGCCTCCGACTACGCCACGTCGATCGGCCTGGAGCAGGTGCCGTGGTGGACCAAACTCACCGAACACCCGGCGTACGACGCTTTCTGGCAGGAGCAGGCGGTCGACAAGCTGCTCGCGCGCGTCCCGCTCCAGGTGCCGACGATGTGGCTGCAGGGCCTGTGGGACCAGGAAGACATGTACGGCGCCAACCATGCCTACGCGGCGATGGAAGGCAAGGATCGCGGCAACGACCTCAACTACCTGGTGATGGGCCCGTGGCGGCACAGCCAGGTCAAGGTCGAAGGCCGCGAACTGGGTGCGCTGCAGTGGAATGGCGACACCGCGCTGCAGTTCCGCCGCGACGTGCTCAAGCCGTTCTTCGACCAGTACCTGGTGCCGGGCTCGCCGAAGGCGGACACGCCGCCGGTGCTGGTCTACGACACCGGCGCCGATCGCTGGGATCGACTGCAGGCCTGGCCGCAGAGCTGCGCGAAGGGCTGCGCGGCGAAGTCGAAATCGCTGTACCTGCAGGCTGGCGGCGCGTTGTCGTTCGAGGCGCCGGCGGCGGGGCAGGCGGAGTACGACGAGTACGTCTCCGATCCGGCCAAGCCAGTGCCGCATGTTCCGCGCCCGGTGCACTTCGCGGACCGCGAGCAGTGGACGACGTGGCTGGTCCAGGACCAGCGCTTCGTCGACGGCCGCCCCGACGTGCTGACCTGGGTGAGCGAGCCGCTCACCGAGCCGCTGCGGATCGCGGGCGAGCCGAAGGTGCACCTGCAGGCGTCCACCACCGGCAGCGACAGCGACTGGGTGGTGAAGCTGATCGATGTCTATCCCGACACCGTGGCTTCGCGGCCGGAGATGGGCGGCTACCAGTTGCCGCTTGCCCTGACGATGTTCCGTGGCCGTTATCGGGAAAGCCTGGAAACGGCGAAAGCGATCGAGCCGGGCAAGGTCCTGGAATACGAATTCCCGCTGCCCAACGCCAATCACACCTTCCAGCGCGGGCACCGGGTGATGGTCCAGGTGCAGTCGACCTTGTTCCCGCTGTACGACCGCAACCCGCAGACTTTCGTGCCCAACATCTTCTTCGCCAAACCCGCGGATTACCGCAAGGCGACCCAGCGGATCTGGCATTCGCCCAAGGCGGCGAGCTACATCGAGCTGCCGGTGCGTTGAGGACGGGCGGCGGAAACAAAAGAACCGGCGCGAGGCCGGTTCTTCAACACCTTGATTTTATTGCAGTATCTCGATGGTCGGGGAGACAGGATTTGAACCTGCGACTTCTACGTCCCGAATATAGTGCATTTTGCAACAAATGTCTTTAGAAACAAGCACCTTAGGTCTGTCATGGTAGCTCCATGGGGCACCTATGGGACACCAATCGCCAATTCAGCCGACGAAATGGGTTGCCACGAGCCGAGCCTTGGCGGTGGATCGAGGCGTCAGACACGGGTGAATCTGATCCGAAATTCGTCCCCATCGAAGTGCTCGACCTCGCCAACCAGCTCCGGTCGGACTGCGAAGGTGTTCTTGAACTTTGAGGCGTCCTCGCCCCTGTCCACGGCCGCGGGGTCCGAGCAGGTGGCAATGACCAGGTGGATGGGCAGGGCATTGGCAGCCGCTTGCGACAGATGCTGCCGGAACAAGGTGTTCCCTGAGCCGGACCAACGAGACAGCCGATCCTCGTAGACCATCCCCCGCTTGAACTTGTGAGCCCACAGACTCAACACCACGGCATCTTCGGTCGGCGCCGACACCGCCCACATCCGGTTGGTCAACTTTGCGCCATAGCTGGCGAAAGCCTTTTCGATACCGCTTATGTTTGCCAACGAGAAAGTCTCCTTGAGTGCGTGCCGGCCTGACTGCTGAATATGGCTAGGCTACTCTGATGGGCGCTAGGCGCACTGATGTTCAAGGTGGCAAATGAATCAAGACAGCTTGGAGATCGTTCTCGGAACGGTGCACAACCTGCTAGTAGCGGAGGGCATGACTGATGCCGCTGCAGTGGTCAGTCAGTTTCCGGCGCGAGCAGAACAGACGGGCTTCGACAATTGGAACGGTGGCACCGAAATCTGGACGATCTACTTCGATGTGCCGGCGCAGGACTATGCCCGGCTTGGTCCTCGCCGGGAGCAGATCGAGGAACAGATCAATGGTCGGATCAAGGCGGTGATGGAGCCCGAAAGCCAAGATTGGTATTCCGCCAGCATCGTGCCAGCCCGCATGATTGAGAAGGATTGGCGTGCAGAAGGTTCCACACTGCCGCGGGAGGTTCGCAAGAACATCGTGGACGGTCTCCGGCTTGAAGGTGTCCATTGGCAGGGCTCGCTAAACGATGTCGAGTTCCTGAGCCGCCTCTACGACCTGGACCAACTGCATTCCACCGACCGTCGTTATACCGATGCCGCTGGTGATATCTGGCAGCACACCGTCAACAACAACGATTGGGATGACGATTGGGTGTTCGGCGATGCTAGGTTCGCACTCTTGGGCGGACCCGCCGACAAGTTCCTGCGGTTCCTGTGTGAGGTAGCCCATCCGATTGTTCGTCCCGACCGAGACGAAGCCCTACGCATCGTGTCCCATATGAATGACCAACTTCGACCCGCGGGATGGGAGTTGATCGAGGAAGAACGCATTGGTGGCCGGCCGAGGTTCACCTCTCGGAAATTCCTCCACCAGGGCGCGCGGGTTGTAAGTCGCGCTCGCACCGTTGCCGATGCCTTGGATGCCGGATGGATGGCGAAAGAAATTCAACGGCTTGAACGATCCGTTGACATAGATCCAGACCTAGCAATCGGCACAGCCAAAGATCTTGTCGAAACCTGTTGCAAGACGATCCTGACAAAGTGCGGGGTTGGATACACGCGGGCAATGGACCTAGGCGACCTGACGAAATTGGTGGTCAAGACCTTGGCATTGGTTCCAGAAGGCATTCCGGAAGAGGCACGCGGAGCCGATAACATCCGGAAAATCCTGCGCAACCTAACTTCTATTCCGCACAATCTGGCCGAACTACGTGGCCTGTATGGCACGGGTCATGGGCGCGACGGGAAGCACAGAGGCTTGCAGCCCCGTCATGCGCGCTTGGCGGTGGCTTCGGCCGTTGCGTTCATCGAGTTCATTAGCGAGACCTATCAGGAGCGGGGCGATGAGAAGCCATAGCCACTACTCTGATGAAGTGGGCATTTAGGAGGAGCTGTGGGCATGGTGGCATTTCTGCGCAAGTTGTTCGGACGCGACCGGCAGGTTCACTCTGCTGCTCCACTAGCCGTCGAGACCCGTCGCCATGACATGCCGATGGTGCCCCCTGGCAATGAGGACATCATCACTGGCTGGCGCTTCTGCGCGACCATGCAGATGCGAACGCCATTGGCCATCCTCCGCCAGCACAATCGCCTTGTTCCTGCATCCCCGGATGGCCCTCCGCAACTCACCACCGAAATGTGGCAGGGGATCTGGCTCCCCGACCTAGGCTCGGAGTGGAACTTCTTGGACGAAGGGGCTTCCATGGCCTCCGAAATTGGCCCAGTTCCTTCGGATGGCGGCGATTACCTGCCATTTTTGATTGCCGTCCGCACGATTTCAGAAGGCTCGGGAACAATCGCCGAAATGGACGCGGCACTGCGGGCGCTGACCAAGGAGCGCGGGCCTCGCGGGACGCCAAACTCAAAGTTTTACAGCGGGAGGGCCCTGGTAGATCGAGTTCTACCTCGGACCATCCACCTGCTTCCTGTCCCAGCGCCGGTGCGAGAGAATTTGCTAGCTGCTGGATACAAGACCCTAGCCAAGGTTCAAGCCGCCACCGATGACACCCTCTTGGCAATCAAGGGACTTGGGCCAAAGGGTCTAGCCAACATCCGGGAATTCCTGACCACCGCCACCGATCTGCACGCCGAACGCCATCTAGCCCAGGATCTCGCTGCGAACGCCGAGAACGTTTAGCCATACCTAGCTGTGATTGGCCTTGACTAGCACTGGAAGCAGCTCCAAGAAGGCTTGATGCGCTGCAAGCGCCAGCGCTCTTGTCGCCTCTTCCTCGCCGTAGCGAACTGCGGGTTTGCAGTCGATGGCTTCTAAGACCGATTTCGGAATGGCAACACCCAAGTGATCGGCTGCTAGTCCACCCAGATGCGTGATGTTGTGAGCGTCTCTTCCTTGGGTTGGGAAGTTCTTTCCGGCCAACTTCAACAATCCCTTGATGATCTTCTCGGCGGCCTGGGCCGTCTCCCATCGGGCCTTGTTCCAGGCAATGCCAGATACCAATGCATCGACGCTATGGGCATAGTCCAGACGGGCTTGGTCGAAGAGAACATGTTCCTTGAAGAAATCCAGAGCTTCCACGCCCTCGTAGCCTAGAAGCAGAGAGGCACCTATTTCCTTGATCTCATCGTGAGTCAGGCGTTGAGCCATTGCCGGGGTGAAATCTTCGATGAGAGTGAGGGCGTTCCCGGTTGCCGGTGCCCGCACTGCTAGCGAAATTCCCTTGTTGTCCAAGTCTGGATCGAAGAACCATTGCATGGTCCCGTAGATGATTGGCAGGCGCATGCGCCATAGCGTTCCCCGAATGTCTACCGCCAGGGATCTGGCTTCGAAGTGGGGATTGAGGCGCTTTCCATAGACGGCTTTGAACCAATCGCTGACCCAATTGATAGTGTCGTCGGCATGGAATGCGCGGGAACTGCGGCGAGGAGGGGGCGGGATGGAGAAAGTCATACCCAAGGTCTTAGCCACTAGGCTTTGCGCAGCGAAAGCGCGCTGATGAGGCAAGACCCCGCAACTGGCCAGATGCACGTCGAGAGAAGCCATCATGGCTTCGAACTCGGGTTCCGTAGCAGGGTGGAGAGCCCAGCCCCAGTCGTCTAGATTGATCATGGTTGCAGATTAGCGCTGCAGCGTCGCTCAATAGGAGACGGGAAGGGGGCAGGCCCGCGGTTTAACCGGCAACTTGCCCTCTATGTCATTGATCTGTTTCGAATCGACAGGGGGAAGCGGTGAGGCCGGAAGATCTATTCCAGCGAGTTGCGCCGATCGAAGGGTTCATTCGTGCCTTGACCCAGGAGTGCCACATCTTGGATGAGCGCCGGCACATCCTTGCGCCACTTCTGCAGAACGCCGACGTCCAGGCGGCTTTGAAGAGAAAAATAGACAAGACAACAGGGGCACGGGCTTGGAACCACTTGGCTCCGCTGCTCGGTCAAGATCTACTGCGGGATCAGGCGCGGCTCTTTCTTGACGAGGACAGGCGATCTGGGAGCCTGCCCAATCTTTGGCGCAAGATCCACGCAGATCCAACAATCAAGGCCCACTTCCGAGACACATACGGCCACATGTTTGATGAATTGCACGATGGCCAGATCGGCGGTCTATCTGCGGAGAGTTCGGCTGTAATCATGGAGCGGTTCAAGAAGCAGGATCAGGAAGCCAGCTACGCGCAGTTTGATGAGCGCTGGGAGCGGTTGGAAGCCGATATGGCGGCCATCAGATCTGATCCGGTGGCTGCGAAGATCAAGACGTTCCGCGACAAACGCCACTCTCACTTCGAGATGAAGAAGCTAGGTGAAGAACCAGAAGCTTTCGATGTTGAGGCGATTGGACTTACATTTAATGAGGTGCTGTCGTTCGGTGACCGATGTCAAGCTCATGTAGCCGATTTGGGGTTGCTTCTGACAGGCATGAATTGGGATCCGAAGGAGTTTGCCGAAGAGCACGCCAGACAGGGCACAGCCATGTGGATGACGCTTGCCAATTAGGGCCTGACCAAGGAGTAGGCATGAGAAGGCAGCAGATTTCGTTTCCCGCACTGCTCGTGGAGCTGGATACGACCGGGGTGCGCCGCGAAGACCGGCCTATCTACATAGTGTGCAAACTGGTGGACCAATCGGAGGATGGACAGTTGGTGGTAGCTGCAAGCTACGCCGGCTTTCAGCAGCCCGACCACCCCAGCACTCCGGAGGCGTTTGCTGTTCATGGGCTTACCGAGGATCTGCTGCGAGGGAAGCAGCTAGATCTCACTAACCTTCGTGAATTGGTGGGTTTTGCAGCTTGCGTCATCAGTCGCAACCCCAAGTTCACCGCAAGGAAGCTCCATGCTTTCATCCCGGAGTGCTTAGACAAACGCTGGTATGAATATCCGTCTCGGATACAAGGCTACCCAGGCGCGCGTTTTCCTGCCAATGAACGAGTGGAGGTCATGATTGGCAATGCCGAAAGCTTTGGCTACGGCAGACGCCATCCTCTGGCTGAACTGCTACACATTGACGCGGAGCGATACGACCTCGTATTTGACGAGGAGGGTCCCCCGGAAGTGTCGGTGCGATTTGGGCGGCGAAAAGTCTTGGGCGGCTTTGCGGAGGCGCTTCTCAAGTGCACTGTCGGCACACCTTTCAGGCTGCATGGGAAGGAGGGCTACGACTTCATCACTGGCTACTGCAACGACGGCCCTGCGTTCCGCGAAAGGGCATTTCGTCTTGCCAACACGCCGTCAAACATGGAGCTTGTGGATAACCACCATCTAGACGTCTACTTGGAGCGCATTGAGGGCTTAACCTACTTCCTGGCGTTGAAGTAGCCTTCTGCTGCTCATGTGAAGTCGTGAATTTTCCTGTCTTTCAATGGCGCAACTCAGGTGCCGACATCATTGAAAAGTAAAGGGCCAAGTCGAAACCAACTCTGTCCCTGCGGTAGCGGGAAGAAGTTCAAGCGTTGTCATGGTGGCCAAAACGCCGACTACGAAGAGATGATTTCTCGCGGTGCCGCAGAGGCCCAGCGTCAAGCAGCCATTCATCGCCTTCAAAGTGAGCGGCAGCAGGGGCTAGGGCGGGGGATCATCTCTGCTGACGCTGACGGCACTCGCCTCGTAGTTGTAGGCAGTCGGAAATGTTGGGGCAAGTGGATGACATTCCACGATTTCCTCTATGCCTACATCGTTGACGTTCTGGGTAGGGAATGGTTTCAGGGCGAAGCGGCGAAGGGGCCTGATGTGCGCCACCCGATACTAGGTTGGCATGAGCGATTGATGGCTCTATCCAAGGCGCAGCCGGCAGCGGAGGGGGAGGTCAAGCAGGTCCTGATGACGGGTGCCGTCGGCGCTTACCTCACCCTTGCCAACGATCTTTACACCTTGGAACACAACGCCGACCAAGCTCACACGCCTGGAATTCAGGATCGGCTACTCCATCGTTTGAAGCACCCAGACCAGTTCGCGGGCGCCCGATACGAGATTCGGGTCGCTGCCATGTTCCTGCGGGCGGGTTTCAATCTGACTTGGGAAGACGAGACCGATCGCACTAAGACCCACGGTGAGTTCACCGCAACCTATCCAAAGACTGGCAAGAGTTTCTGGGTTGAATGCAAGATGCGTAACAAAAGCCCGGAAGCCAAGTCCCAATCCGGCTTCGGCAAGTTCGTCGGCTTGGTCAGCGATGCGCTTCGCAAGGAGACAGAGGTAGAGCGGCTGGTCTTCGTAGATATCAACACACCGGCCAAGCCACGCGTCGCCGACAGCTTCTACGACTGGCGGACAGCGGCAGTGAGCAACCTCCGGGGCTTTGAAGGCAGCAAGTCAGCTGACGAACTTCCCGGCGCCTTGGTATTCATCACCAACTTCCCCGACCACCATCATTTGGATGAGGTTGTCGCCGATGCTGGGGCGATTCTAGAAGGATTCAAGACCAACGAATATCGAACGGGGCAGCTCACCACCATCCGGCAAAAGATCAAACAACGAGAGCAGCACCCAGAGGTTGAGGCTTTCTTTGCGTCGATGGTGGAGCACAACGAAGTGCCATCCACATTTGATGGTGAAATTCCAGGCGTGAATGAGAACCAGCGCCTTTTAATCGGGCACCGGTATCAAATGGACGACGGGCAGGTAGGCGAGTTGGAAGACGCCTGCGTGGACGAGAAGAGCGGCAAGGTCACGCTGGTCCTGCACTTGGAAGATGGCCGACGAGTGATCTACCAGAACCAATTGAACGAGCCGGAGTTTGCAGCCTGGAAGCGCTATCCGGAGACATTCTTCGGAGATATGCGCCAGCCGCAGGGCAGGGTGGATGACCCCATGGAGTTCTTCGACCGACTGCTGGGTGTCTACACACAGACTCCCAAGGAAAAGCTGTTGGAGTTCATGGCGCCTGATCCTGGGCCCAGTCGCGACGCCTTGGCTCTTCTGGGACAGCCAGCACTTGCGAAGCTCTACGTAGAAGGCATCACCAATTCGATGCTGCAGCGAGCCGGGCCGCAGCCGGTTCCTGCCAACATGCAGCGGATGCGGAAGCCTCCTACCCTCTAAGCTCGTTTCGCCAACTCTGAGTTGAGCTCGTTTCCAATGTCATGCAGCAGCGTCTCCTGCCGCTGATACTCGGCGATCAGGGTGGAGCGGACCCATCGCGCGGTATAGCTCTTTCCGTCGTATTGGAAGGCATTGAACTTCAACCCGTGGGACTCCTCATCCTCGCCGGTGAAGTCCACAGAGAAGCCCACCGGAACCACACTCCGGTGCTTTGAGTGGTTGTTCATCGCTGCGAGGTAGACGAAGTCTTGGTGCTTCACCAGTGCTGATACCTGGTTAGCCAAAAGCCCAGGCAGGAGCCGATCGCCAACGCTCCCGATCCGCACTCGACGCTCTTCCTTGAAGGTCAAGGTCGGATCCAAGTTCATACCCATGCCCAAATAGAGGGTCTGGCCGATCACGTCGGCCAGGGAGTGCATGGCATGAACGCAGGCGGTGATGTGAGCCGCGGCTTGGAAGCGAGCCCATTCGAAATCGCCATCCTCCTTGTCGAAGGCGCCCAGCATCACGCCAACCATCTCATGATGAGGACGATCACCAACGGCTTCGGCCATCAGGCGTTTGGCTTCGGAGAAGTGGTATCGCGCATAACCGCGCCAAGCGTGAATTGAGTTGAGACAAGGCTGGACCAGCCCAACCTGATCGCGCCCGAACAATCGCTCAATATCTACCCGCAGTGGTCTGAAATCCCACATCTGGCTTGCCCCCTCGTTAGAACAACCAGCGTCGTTGCCCACCGTCTCAAGAAATGAGCCTAAGGGGCTTGCGCGCCGTAAGGTAGGCCAGATGGCCCCGGCGACCTCATGGGTATTAGCGTAGAAGTCGAAATTGGGGCACCTGCGGGGCACCAATGGGCCAGAAGCACCGAAAAGATGCCCCATGGGGCGGCGAAGCCGCTATTGCAGGGTCCGAAGTTCAAAGCCAAAAAGCCCCTGAAATACTTGATTTCAGAGGCTTTTCTGCATCTTTCGATTGGTCGGGGAGACAGGATTTGAACCTGCGACTTCTACGTCCCGAACGTAGCGCTCTACCAGGCTGAGCTACACCCCGACAGGTGAGCCGCGCATTTTACGGGTCCCGCAGGGTCCCGAGCAAGGGGCTGGCCGGTAAACTGTCGGCCCGTCCAGCATTCACGGAGCCCGCGTTGATCAAGCCCCGCACCCCGCCCGGCGTCATGGAGCTGCTGCCGCGCGACCAGGTCGCCTTCCAGCGCATGCTCGACGCGATCCGCGGCACTTTCGAGGCCTATGGCTTCCTGCCGGTGGAAACCCCGGTGTTCGAGCTCACCGACGTGCTGCTGACCAAGTCCGGTGGCGAGACCGAGCGCCAGGTCTACTTCGTGCAGTCGACGGGGGCCCTGGAGAAAGCCGAACCCGGACGCCCGGAGCTGGCCCTGCGCTTCGACCTGACCGTGCCGCTGGCGCGCTACGTCGCCGAGCACGAGCACGACCTGGCGTTCCCGTTCCGCCGCTACCAGATGCAGCGCGTGTACCGCGGCGAGCGCGCCCAGCGCGGCCGCTTCCGCGAGTTCTACCAGTGCGACATCGACGTGATCGGCAAGGACACGCTGTCCACCCGCTTCGATGCCGAGATCCCGGCGGTGATCAACGCCGCGTTCGAAAAGCTCGCCATCGGCGAGTTCACCATCCAGTTCAACCACCGCAAGCTGCTGCGCGGCTTTTTCGAAGGGCAGGGCATCGAGGGCGAGCGACAGATGCTGGTCCTGCGCGAACTCGACAAGCTCGACAAGCGCGGCGAAGAAGCCGTGGCCGCGACGCTGGCGGGCGAAGGTTTCGACCTCGCGGCCGACGTGGTCGCACGCCTGATGGCGTTCTCGCGCGTGCGCTCCTGCAGCCATGACGATGCGATGGCCAGCCTTGATGCCCTCGGGACCGGCACCACGTTGTTCGAGGAGGGCCGCGACGAGTTGCGTCAGGTGCTGCAGCAGTTGCGCGCGTTGGGTGTGCCCGAGTCGCGCTACGCGCTCAATCTTTCGATCGCGCGCGGCCTGGATTACTACACCGGCATTGTCTACGAGACCACGCTCAATGCGCATCCCGGCATCGGCTCGATCTGCTCGGGCGGCCGCTACGACAACCTCGCCAGCCACTACACAAAGTCGCAGCTGCCCGGCGTTGGCATTTCCATCGGTCTGACCCGGCTGTTCTACCAGCTGAAGCAAGCCGGCATCGTCGCCACTGCTGAAAGCTCGGTCCACGTGCTGGTTGCGCTTATGGACGACTCGATGCTCGGTGATTCGCTCAAGATCTCTCAAAATCTTCGCTCGGCTGGATTCAACGTCGAAGCGCAGCTAGAGAGAAGAAAACTAAAACGACAGATTGCCTACGCAGACAAAGCAGGAATTCGCTTTGTTGTTTTCTATGGCGAGAGCGAGCGACAGCAAGGGCTTGTCTCCGTTAAAGACTTAAAACTTGGACACCAAGTGAGAACCCATAGCGAGAACATTGTCAAAACCATTCGATCTGCGGTTCGAACTAAGCAGGGTTGGCCCGGGATTAAATCGAGGAGCAGAATATTCTGGTCCTACGATATAGGGCGAGTGTCTTTTGGTGACGATCTATGAGTTTTAATGCGTTTCTAGAGGAATTGTTGTTGCCTTGCTTGCAGTTCGGAATGTATACGCACCGAACAAATGCCGATGAAGGCCATTCCGAGGGGGACGCATGAAGTCGATCCGCCTGGATGGCAAGTCGCTGACCCGCCAGCAGTTGCTTGCCGTGGCCAATGGCGCGTCGGTCGAGCTCGATCCGGCGGCACTGAAAGCCGTGGCCCGCGCCGCCGATTTCCTTGCCGCGCAGGTCGATCGCGGCGAACCGCTGTACGGCATTTCGACCGGCTTCGGCAGCAATGCCGACAAGCTGCTGGCCGGCGCCGGCCATGCGCTGCGCGGCGCATCCGAAAAGCTCCAGCGCAACCTGATCGAAACCCATGCGGTCTGCGTCGGCGAGCCCTTCGCCGCGGACGTGGTCCGGGCGATGCTGTGCATCCGCATCAACACCTTGCTGCGCGGGCATTCGGGCATTCGCGTGTCGACGCTGCAGTCGCTGGCGGCGATGCTCAATGCCGGCATCGTGCCGGTCGTGCCGCAGCTCGGGTCGGTCGGCGCATCGGGCGACCTGGCGCCGCTGTCGCACCTGGCGATCGTGCTGCTCGGCGGCGGCGAGGCCTTCTACCAGGGCGAGCGCCTGCCCGGCGGTGAAGCCCTGCAGCGCGCCGGCCTGTCGCCGGTGACGCTCGGCCTGAAGGAAGGCCTGGCACTGAACAACGGCACCGCGCAGATGCTCGCCACCGGCACGCTAGCGCTGTCGAAGCTCGAGGAATTGCTCGACACCGCCGACCTCGCCGCGGCGATGACCCTCGACGCATTCGCCGGGCGCCTGGGCGCATTCGCCGAAGAAGTGCATGCGCTGCGCCCGCATCCGGGCCAGGTGCACGTGGCGGCGCGGCTGCGCAAGCTGCTCGAGGGATCGACCTTGGCCGACATCGCCTATGCGCGCGTGCCCGGCAAGAAGGTGCAACCGCAGGACAGCTACTCGCTGCGCTGCGTGCCACAGGTGCATGGCGCGGTGCGCGATGCCGTGGCCCAGGCCGCGCGCGTGTTCGAAATCGAACTCAACGCGGTCACCGACAATCCGCTGGTGTTCCCGGATGCCGAAGGCGCGCCGCTCGACCGGCAGGTGATCTCCGCCGGCCACTTCCACGGCATGCCGCTGGCGCTGGCGATGAGCTACGTCAAGGCCGCGATCCCGGTGCTGGCCTCGATCAGCGAGCGCCGGCTCAACAAGCTGGTGGACCCGGCGACCAGCGATGGCCTGCCGGGCTTCCTGGTCGGCAACGAGGACGGCACCGAATCGGGTTACATGATCGTGCAGTACACCGCCGCGGCCATCGTCAACGACCTGGCCAGCCGCGCGATGCCGGCGTCTGTGTACTCGATCCCGACTTCGGCCAACGCCGAGGACCATGTGTCGATGGGCGCCAACGAGGCACGCCATGTGCTGGCCATGGCCGACGACCTGGGCAAGGTGCTTGGGCTGGAGCTGATGACCGCTGCCCAGGCGCTGGACCTGCGCCTGCGCATGGTCGAAGGCGAGGCACGGCCCGGCAGGGCGGTCGCCGCCGCGCATGCGGCGATCCGCGAGCGCATCGGTTTCCTCGAGCACGACCGTGCCCTCGATGGCGACGTAGGCGAGGCCGTCCGGATCGTGTCCGGGTCGGTGCTGTCCGCGATCGCCTCCGCCAGGGACTGAAACAAGGCAGGAACAACAGGGCTTGACGCCGGTCTTCCGCTTGCCCTAATGTATTAACGCGTTAATACATTGGAACAACGTGAAGCAACGCCCGGAACCACTGCCGCAACGCGAAGCCAGCTCCTCGCTGAAGGCGCTGGCACGGGCGTTCGCATCGCTGGAGCGGCCGCAGGACGTCGCGGCGTTCCTCAAGGACCTGTGCACACCCGCCGAACTCGAGGCGATGGCCGATCGCTGGCGGGTGGTGCCGTTGCTGCAGCAGGGCATCCCGTACCGCCAGATCCATGAGCGCACCCAGGTGAGCGTGACCACCATCGGTCGCGTTGCGCGCACGCTCGAGCTCGGCGCCGGCGGTTATGCCGCCGCGTCGCGCCGCCAGTCCCGACACCAAGACTCCCATTGAGGAACCCGCCATGGCCTCGACCGCCACCCCGGCGGCGCGCGAGCGTTTGCGCGTCGCCATCCAGAAAAGCGGGCGCCTGGGCGACCCGGCGCGCGCGCTCCTGGGCGCATGCGGCCTGTCCTGGCGCGAGGACCGCGACCGCCTGTTCTGCCACGGGGAATCCGCGCCGGTCGACCTGCTGCTGGTGCGCGATGACGATATTCCCGGCCTGATCGCCGACGGTGTCTGCGACCTGGGCGTGGTCGGCCGCAATGTCCTGCTGGAACAGGCCGGCGAAGCGCTGGCGATGGGCGCAACCCCCGCCTTCGTGGAAATGCGCGCGCTGGGCTTCGGCGCCTGCCGGCTGGCCCTGGCGGTGCCCGAGGAGCAGGAATGGCAGGGCGTCGCGCAACTGGCCGGACAGCGCATCGCTACCAGCTACCCGGCGCTGTTGCGCGCCTGGCTCGCCGACAACGCGATCGAGGCGGAGGTGGTCGTGCTGTCCGGGTCGGTCGAGATCGCACCGCGCCTGGGCCAGGCCGACGCGATCTGCGACCTGGTGTCCAGCGGCGCGACCCTGGTGGCCAACCGACTCAAGGCCGTTGGCGACATCCTCGGCAGCGAAGCAGTGCTGGCGGGCCCGGCGGCGCCGTTCGACGATGCGCGCGCGGCCCTTGCCGACATGTTGCTGCGCCGGATCGACGGCGTCCTGCGCATCCGTGACAGCAAACTGTTGTTGTTCCAGGCAAAGCGGGAATCGCTTCCGCGCCTGTTGCCGCTGCTGCCGGACGCCGAGCCGCCGACCATCTGCGTCATCGATGGCGGCGACACACTGGCGTTGCAATCGCTGTGCCACGGCGCCGTTACCTGGCAGCGGCTCGAGGACCTCAAGCGCGCAGGCGCGTGCGGGCTCATGGTGTTGCCGGTGGAGAGGATGCTGGCATGAGGATCCTCGAATGGGCCGCCCTGGACACGCAGGCGCGCGCGACGGTTTTGCAGCGGCCTTCGTTTGCGACGGCAGCGGAGACGAGCGCGGGGGTCGTCGCGATCCTCGCGGCGGTGGCGGCGCGCGGTGATCAGGCCCTGCGCGACTACGGCCTGCGTTTCGATGGCGTGCAGCTCGATTCGTTCGAAGCCGACGCGCAGGAATTCGCCGCCGCGCACGCCGCGGTGCCGCCTGCCGTGCAAGCGGCGATCCGCGAGGCCGCGACCCGCATCGAAGCCTTCCATGCCGCCGGAATCGCGCACCCATACGCGCTGGAAACGGCGCCGGGCGTGCTTTGCGAACGGATCCACCGGCCGATCCGCCGGGTCGGCCTGTATGTCCCGGCCGGTACCGCGCCCTTGCCGTCCACCGCCTTGATGCTCGCCATTCCGGCCCGGCTCGCCGGTTGTCCGGAAGTCGTGCTGTGCACGCCGCCACGCGACGACGGCAGCGCGGATCCGGCTGTCCTTGTTGCCGCGCGACTGGCCGGGAACGTGCGCGTGTTCAAGCTCGGTGGCGCCCAGGCGATCGCGGCGATGGCGGTGGGCACCGCGACCGTGCCGCGTTGCGACAAGCTCTTCGGCCCGGGCAATGCCTGGGTCGACGAGGCCAAGCGCCAGGCATCGGCGATGCCGGGCGGGCCGTCCATCGACATGCCGGCCGGGCCGTCGGAAGTCATGGTGATCGCCGACGACGGTGCCGACGCGGCCTTCGTCGCCGCCGACCTGCTGTCGCAGGCCGAGCATGGGCCCGATTCGCAGGTGCTGCTGTTGTCCGACTCGGCGCGCTTGCTGCGGGCCGTCGCGGATGAGCTGGCAGTCCAGCTCCCGACGCTGCCGCGCGCAGCCATCGCGCGCGAGGCGCTGGCGCAGTCGCGCCTGGTCCAGGTCGCCGATATCGCGGAAGCCGTCGAGATCGGCAACGACTACGCGCCCGAACACCTGATCCTGGCGTTGCGCGAACCACGTGCGTGGCTGCCGCGGGTGGCATCGGCCGGCACCGTGTTCCTCGGAGACTGGACGCCCGAGGCGCTGGGTGACTATTGCAGCGGCAGCAACCACGTGCTGCCCACCGGCGGCGCCGCACGCGGTTGCAGCGGACTGTCGGTGGCCAGCTTCCAGAAGGCGCTGACCGTGCAGGCCGCAACGCCCAGCGGCATCCGCGCGATCGGCGGCTGTGCATCGACCCTGGCCCGGGCCGAAGGCCTCGTGGCCCACGCGCGCGCGGTCGAGCTGCGCCTGGAGCGAGCGGCATGAGCGCGTCGACCGCGGCGCAACTGCTGCGCGAGGACCTGCGCGGATTCGGCGGCTACCGCTCCGCGCGCAGCGAGGACGTGCAGGGCACGATCTGGCTCAACGCCAACGAATCGCCGATGCCGGCGACCTGCGACACCGGCGACGTCTGGCGTCGATACCCGCAGCCGCAACCCCAGGCCTTGCGCGAGGCGATGGCCGCCCTGCACGGCGTGCGCGCCGGGCAGGTATTGATGGGCCGCGGCAGCGACGAAGGCATCGACCTGTTGCTGCGCGCGTTCTGCCGGCCGGGGCAGGGCGCGATCGTAGTCGCCCCGCCGGTGTTCGGGATGTACGCGGTCTGCGCCCGGCTGCAGGGCGCGCGCGTCGTGGACGTGCCATTGCACGACGACGGCGCCGGCTTCCGTCTGCGGCTGGATGCCATGGGCGAGGCCGCGATTGCGGCCGGAGCCAGCCTCCTGTTCCTGTGCTCGCCCGGAAACCCCGCCGGTGACCCGATCGAGTCGGACGCGGTCGCGGCGCTGGCGGCCGGCCTGCGCGGACGCGCGATCGTGGTCGTGGACGAGGCTTATGGCGAGTTCGCGACACAGCCCTCGGCAGCGACGCTGCTGGACGCGCACGACAACATCGCGGTGCTGCGGACCTTGTCCAAGGCGCACGCGCTGGCCGGGCTGCGCGTCGGTTGCCTGCTCGCGCAGGAGGACATCATCGGGGCCGCACGCCGCTGCCAGGCGCCGTATCCGCTGCCGCAACCCTGCGTCGACGCTGCGCTGGCCGCGCTCGCACCCGAAGCGCTGGCGCGCACGTCCGAACGCGTCCGGCAGCTGCGCCTGGAGCGCGCGCGACTGGGCGCGCGCATGGCCGCGCTGCCCGGCGTGCGCCGGATCTATCCGTCGGAGGGCAACTTCCTTCTGGTGCGCTTTGCCGATGCCGATGCCGCGCTGGCCGGGTTGCTGGCGGCCGGCGTGGTGGTCCGCGACATGCGCACGCATGCGCAGCTGGGCGATGCGCTGCGCATCAGCGTCGGCACGCCGGCCGAGAACGATGCGGTCGTTGCGGCCTTGTCCTCGGCCGCGACGGAGGTCGCATGAGCGGCACGCCCATCCTGTTCGTCGACCGCGACGGCACCCTGATCGAAGAGCCCGCCGACTTCCAGGTCGATACCTGCGCCAAGCTCCGGCTCGTCGCAGGCGTGATCCCGGCCATGCTGCGCCTGCGCGATGCGGGCTATGCGTTCGTGATCGTGACCAACCAGGACGGCCTGGGCAGTCCGTCCTTCCCGCGCGAGGCCTTCGACGGCCCCCAGGCGATGATGCTGCAGCTGTTCGAAAGCCAAGGCATCGTGTTCCGCGAGGTGCTGGTCGATGCCAGCCTGCCGGAACAGCAGGCACCGACCCGCAAGCCAGGCATCGGCATGGTCCTGCACTACCCCGGGGATCGCGACGTCGACTGGGCGCGGTCGGCCATGGTCGGCGACCGCGATACGGACCTGGCCTTCGCCCGGAACCTGGGGATCCGCGGTTTCAAGCTCCAGTCGCCGCAGTTCGGCGAGGGCACGGACTGGGCCTCGATCGCACACCAGCTGGCCGATGCGCCGCGCCAGGCGCGGCAGCAACGCGAAACCAGCGAGACCCGCGTCACCGTCGCGATCGACCTGGATCTTGCCGCCGAACCGCGGATCCGCACAGGCCTCGGCTTCTTCGACCACATGCTCGAGCAGCTCGGCAAGCATGGCGGGCTCGGACTGGAGGTCGACTGCGACGGCGACCTGCACGTCGACGAGCACCACACGGTCGAGGATTGCGCGCTGGTCCTGGGTGCGACGCTGCGCGAAGCGCTGGGGAACAAGCGCGGAATCGCCCGCTACGGGTTCACGCTGCCCATGGACGAATCGCTCGCACGCGCCACCCTGGATCTTTCCGGTCGGCCCTGCTTCGTGTTCCGAGGCACGTTTGCGCGCGAGCGCGTCGGCGACCTGCCGACCGAACTGGTGCCGCATTTTTTCCGCTCGCTGTGCGAGGGCGCCGGGCTCAACCTGCACCTCGAGGTCGACGGCGACAACGACCACCACAAGGTCGAGGCCTGCTTCAAGGCGGTGGCGCGCGCGTTGCGGCAGGCGATCGGCCGAGACGGCCGTGGCTTGCCGAGCACCAAGGGATCGCTGTGAGCAGCGTCGCATTGATCGACGCCGGTGGCGCGAACCTGGCTTCGGTCCGGTTCGCGCTGCAGCGCCTGGGCTGCGAGCCGGTGCTGGTTCGCGATGCGGACGGCCTGCGCGGCGCGCGGCGGGTGATCCTGCCCGGCGTCGGCGCGGCAGCCCCCGCAATGGCGTTGCTGCGCGAACGCGGCTTGGACGTTGCCCTGCGCGAGCTGTGCGTGCCGCTCCTCGGGATCTGCCTGGGCATGCAGCTGCTGTACCAGTCGTCGGAGGAAGGCGATGTCGCCTGTCTCGGCCTGCTGGAGGGCCGGGTCGCACGCATGGCCGGCAGTGGGGGGCAACGCATTCCGCACATGGGCTGGAACCGGCTGGAGCCGCTCCGTTCGTCGACGTTGCTGGATGGCATGGCCGCCGAGTCGCAGGTTTATTTCGTGCACGGGTTCGCCGCGCCGGTGACCGCCGATTGCATCGCTGCCTGTACCCATGGCCAGCGCTTTGCCGCGGTCGTCGAGCGTGGCCGGGTCCTTGGCGCGCAGTTCCATCCGGAACGGTCGGCAGACGCCGGAGCACGGCTGCTCGCGAACTTCCTCACCCTGGAGGCGGCATGAACTTCGTTGTCTATCCCGCCATCGATGTCCGCGACGGTCGCGTGGTCAGGCTGCGGCAGGGCGACTATGCCGAGCAGACCCGCTATCCGGATGCGCCCCTGCAGGTCGCGCTGGCCCATGCCGCACAGGGTGCGCGATGGCTGCACCTGATCGACCTGGACGCGGCCCGCGCCGGCGGCTACCTGCTGCGGCCGCTGCTGCGCGAGATCGTCGCCGCGACCTCGCTGCGGGTACAAACCGGTGGCGGCGTGCGCACCGAGGCGGATGTCGAGGCGTTGCTGGAGGCGGGCGCGGCGCGGGTCGTCGTGGGGTCGATTGCCATCCGCCAACCCGAGCAGGTGATGCAGTGGATCGAGCGCTATGGCTGCGAGCGGATCACGGTCGCGCTGGACGCGCGGCGTGGTGGCGACGGACAGTGGTGGCTGCCGTCCCACGGCTGGACCCGGCCATCGGGACGGACACTGCCCGGCCTCGCGGCCGACTACGCTGCCGCGGGCTTGAAGCACCTGCTCTGCACCGACATCGAACGCGACGGGATGCTCACCGGTCCCGGGGTGGAGATGTACACGATGCTGTGTGGCGCATGGCCCGGCATCCACGTGCAGGCCAGTGGGGGCGTGCGTGACGCACGCGACGTGGCCGCGGTGCGCCAGGCGGGATGCGCCGGCGCCGTGCTCGGCAAGGCGCTGCTGGAAGCCAGGCTGTCGCTGCGCGAGGTACTGGCGGCATGTTGAGCAAACGGATCATCGCCTGCCTGGATGTGCGCGACGGGCGTGTCGTCAAGGGCGTGCGCTTCCGCGACCACGTCGATGTGGGCGACATCGTGTCGCTTGCCCGCCGTTACCGCGATGCGGGCGCCGACGAACTGGTGTTCTACGACATCGCCGCCAGCCCGCGCGAGCGGGGCGTCGACCGGGCGTGGATCGGGCGCGTCGCGCGGGTACTGGATATCCCGTTCTGCGTGGCCGGAGGCATCCGCAGCGTCGACGACGCGCGCGCGGCGCTCAACGCCGGTGCCGACAAGATCTCGGTCAACACCCCGGCGCTGCAGCGGCCCGCCCTGGTGTCGGAGCTGGCCAGCGAATTCGGCAGCCAGTGCGTCGTGGTCGGCATCGACTCGCAGCGTGACGCGGATGGTGAGTGGCGCGTGCGCAGCCACGCAGGCGATCCGGCCACGATGCGGGCACTGTCGCGGCGCACGCTCGACTGGGTACGCGACGTGCAGGCCCTGGGTGCGGGCGAAGTGGTCCTCAACTGCATGGACCGCGACGGCGTGCGCGACGGCTACGACATCACCCAGCTGCGCGCGGTGCGCGCGGCGTGCGATGTGCCGCTGGTGGCCTCCGGCGGCGCGGGCACGCCGGAGCACTTTGTCGACGCCTTCCGGGAGGCCGATGCCGACGCCGCCCTGGCCGCCAGCGTGTTCCATTCCGGTGCCATCGAGATCCCCCGGCTCAAGCAGTACCTGGGCGACCGGGGCATCGAGGTCAGGCAGCCATGAGCGTCGGCAAGCTGGTGGACGTCGACATCGCAACGCTGGCCTGGGATCGCCAGGGCGGGCTGCTGCCGGCGGTGGTGCAGGACGCCGACACCCTCCGCGTGCTGATGCTCGGTTACATGTCGCGTGACGCCCTGGGCGAGACCCTGCGCAGTGGGCGCGTGACCTTCCACAGCCGCAGTCGCGATCGCTTGTGGACCAAGGGCGAATCGTCGGGCCATTGGCTCGACCTGGTGGCGCTGGAGCCGGACTGCGACGGCGACGCGCTGCTGGTCCGGGCGCGGCCGCATGGGCCCACTTGCCACCTGCAGCGCTGCAGCTGCTTTGCCAACGCGCCAGGCGACACGCTGGCCGGGCTCGATGCGCTCGTCGCGCAACGCGCCGCGCAGCGACCGCCGGGAAGCTACACCACGCGTTTGCTGGAGGCCGGGATCCACAAGATCGCGCAGAAGGTGGGCGAGGAAGGGGTGGAGACGGCGCTGGCGGGCGTCGCCCGGGACGACGCGGCGCTATGCGGTGAGGCAGCGGACCTGCTGTACCACCTGGTCGTGTTGCTGCGCGCCCGCGGGCTCGGGCTGGCCGACGCGCTGTCGGTCCTGGCCGGGCGCGAGCAGCGCGCGACTACCGGGACGCCCCCGGGCCGGTGATAATCCGGACCATGCGACTGGCCTGGCTCCTGCTGCTGTTGTGCTGTGCACCGTGCATGGCGGTGGTTCGCGGCGTCGTCTACGAGGACGCCAACGGCAACGGCGTGCGCGATGGCGACGAACCCGGCATCGAAGGGGTCAAGCTGTCCAACGGCCGCGCCATCGTACGCAGCGCAGCCGACGGCAGCTACGCGATCACGGCAGGCACCGGCGACATCGTGTTCGCGGTGAAACCTGCCGGCCGCGGCTTAGGAAGGCGTCCGGACGGCTTGCCGGCGTCATGGCAGGCTGCGAGCGCGGGCGATCGCTTCGACGTCGGCCTGTCCGCCCCACGGGACGTTGAAGGCCCGCTGGATGTCCTGCTTTTCGCCGACCCGCAGGTGGCCTCGCTGGTCGATGTCGACGACTACTACACCGACATCGTCGAGCCGCTGCTCGATACGGAAGCCGCGCTCGGGATGACCCTGGGTGACATCGTCGACGATGACCTGTCGCTTTATCCGGCGCTCAACGCGGTTACCGGCGCGCTGGGCATTCCGTGGCTGCATGTGGCCGGCAATCACGACCTCGATGCCGCGGCCATCGACGATGCAGACTCGCTGGCGACGTTCCATCGCGTTTTCGGCCCGGACACCGTGGCCTGGGAGGAGGCGAGGGCGACCTTCATCGGCCTGGACGATGTCATCGCGCGACCCGGGCAGCGACCGGCCTACGTCGGCGGACTCCGCGAGGACCAGTTCGATTTCCTCGAGGCCTACCTGGCGACCGTGGACAAGGGCCGACTGCTGGTCATCGGCGCCCACATCCCGTTCTTCCAGCTGCGCGCGACGGACCGCGAGCGCCTGTTCGCGCTGCTGCGCGAGTTCCCGCACGTGTTGCTGCTCAGCGGCCATACCCACAAGCAGGGACACGTTTTCCACGATGCCGCCACCGGCTGGCATGGCGCGCGTCCGCTGCACGAGTACAACGTGGGTGCGGCCTGCGGCGCGTTCTGGTCCGGGGTGGAGGATGCGGCCGGCGTTCCGGACGCGACGATGGCCGACGGCACGCCCAACGGCTACGCGCGCCTGCAGGTGGCGGAGCACGGCGACTACCGGCTGACATGGCACGGAGCCCGCGACGCGGCGGACACCACCATCGGCCTGCACGCACCGAAGGTGCTCAGGCAGGGCGCCTATCCGGCGTTCGGCGTGTACGCGAACGTGTACATGGGGTTCGATGGCAGCCGGGTCGAGTACCGCATCGACGACGGCGACTGGCAACCGATGCGCAAGGTCCTGCAGCCGGATCCGCGGCTGCTCGCCGAGAACGCACGCGACGACGCGGCGACCGGACTGCGCGGCTACGACCGTTCGCCCGAAGCCGATGTCTCGCAGCACCTGTGGCGCGGGAGCTTGCCGACGGACCTGGCGTTGGGCGAACACGCGATCGAAGTGCGCCATTTCGATCCGTGGCGTGGCGAGCAGAGGGCGAAGACCCGCTATCGCCTCGACAGGAACTGATCGACCTGGTCGAAGGTCTCTACGCGCGGATGGCCGTTCGCCGCCGCGTCGTCGCGCGGCTGCGGATAGTCCTCCAGCCGATCCAGCAACACCGTGCGCATGCCAGCCTCGCGCGCCGCATCGAGCTCGGCGACCACGTCGGAGAGGAACACGATGTCGCCCGGCGCATCGCCGAGCTTGCCGGCGATCGCCGCATAGCTGACGGCCTCGCGCTTGTGTCCGACCTCGGTATCGAAATAGGCATCGAACAGGCCGGACAGGTCGCCTGCTTCGGTATTGGCGAACAGCAGTTTCTGCGCCGGCACCGATCCGGAGGAATACACCGCCAGGCGATGCCCGGCCGAGTGCCAGCGCCGCAATCCCTCGACGGCGTCGGGATAGATGTCGGCCTTGAGCTCGCCGCGCAGGTAACCCTCGCGCCACATCAGCCCCTGCAGCGCCTTGAGCGCGGTGTGCTTGCGGTCCTCGTCGATCCAGCCCTGCAGCGTCTCCACGATCATCGTGTCGTCGCACATCGCGCCATGCTCGACCGCGACCAGGTCCAGCCAGCGCCGCACCTCCGGCGCGTCGCCATGTTCGCGCACGAACCCCGGCAACGCCCCCCGCGCATACGGGAACAGCACGTCCTTCACGAACGCAATGCTGCTCGTCGTCCCCTCGATGTCGGTCAGGATCGTTGTCATGAAAAAGATTATTTGGCCACAGATTTCACAGATTACACAGATGGAAGAGCGGTTCCTGGCGCCCTTCGAGCGCGACTGCCCAATCTGTGTTCATCTGTGGAATCTGTGGCAAAAGGCTCCTACTCGTATCTCGGGAATTTTTTGGCGATGTCGGTGCCGGTGAAGTGGCCGACCCAGCCGTCCGGCTCGGTGAAGAAGCG
>JALYWW010000050.1 GCA_030852515.1 Pseudomonadota bacterium | reverse complement strand
TCGCCGGCGATCTGGCGCTCGATGCCGGGGCGCAGCACCTTGACCACCACCTCGCGCGGCGCGTTGCCGGCGACGGCGGGCAGCGTCGCCGCATGCACCTGCGCGATCGAGGCCGAGGCCAGCGGCACGATGTCGAAGCTGGCGAACAGTTCGCCGATCGGCGCGCCGAGCGCACCCTCGACGATGGTGCGCGCCACCTCGCCGTCGAACGGTGCGACCTGGTCCTGCAGCAGCGCCAGGTCGTCGACGATGTCCGGCGGCAGCAGGTCGCGGCGGGTCGAGAGGATCTGCCCGAACTTGACGAAGATCGGCCCGAGTTCCTGCAGCGCCAGGCGCAGGCGCACACCGCGCGGCTGCGCGGCGATCTCGCGCGAGGCGCGCGGCACGAACGGGCGCATCAGCTTCAGCCAGCGCTCGGCCGGCGTGCCGGACAACAGGTCGTCGAGGCGATAACGCACCAGCACCCGGCCGATGCGCAACGCACGCAGGCCGGATTTCATCGCGATGCTCCGGCGCGTTCGTCCAGCGTCGCGCGCAGGCGCGCGATGCGTGCGGCCAGGCGCGCGGCGTCATCGCGCAGGGTGTCGACGTCGTCGTGGAACGCGTCGAGTTCGGCGCGCGCGACGACGTCGCGAGATTCCTCGGTCACATACTCGGCCGCGGTTTCGGCCAGGTCGCGACCGGCATCGCGTGCGTGGCGCAGGCCGGCCGCAATCGCCTTGGCCATCTGCACGCCGATGACGTCGCCGAACACCGAGACGAACGGCTGGTGCCAATCGGGATCGAAGCGCTCGGCCAGGCGCTGCAGCCGGCGCGCAAGATCGGCGTCGCCGGACACCCGCATGCGACCGACCGGCGGCGCGTCGTCGCGACGCAGCATCGGCAACTGCGCAAGCAACCCGCCCAACGTGGCGCGCACGCCAAGATCGGGTTCGTTGCCGGGTTGTGCCGGACCGACCGTAAGCCGCTCGCCTTCCACCACCAGGCGCATGGCCAATGGCGGCGCCTCGACCGCCAGCTCGACGGCGCGGCCCTGCAGCGGCACAAGCGCGGCGCGGGTTTCCGGATCCAGGGCCAGCGCGCGGTTGAGCGCAGCCTCGAGGGCGCGCCCGGCAGGAACCTTCCAGTTGAACGGGAAATCGGTCATCACGGGCATTGTAGAGCCGAGCCATGCTCGGCTGACCGCAATCGCTCCAGCCCCTCGGCCATCGTCACCCGCGGCGCATATCCGAAGTCGCGCCGGGCCGGCCCCATGTCGTACCAATGGGTGGTCGCCAGCTGCTCGGCGAGGAACCGGGTCAACGGCGGCTCGCCACGCAGCGGCAGCACGGTCCAGGCCGCCTCGCACACCGCGCCGATCGCGTAGGCGGCGGGAAAGGACAACGATCTGGTCACCGGCGGTGCACCGACCGCCGCCAGCAACGCGTTGACGATCTCGCGCATCGGCTTTGGCTCGCCGTTGCTGATGAAGTAGGCGCGGCCGGCACAGGCGGCGCCCGGCATCAGGTGCTCGAAGGCGTCGAAATGCGCCTGCGCCGCGTTGTCGATATACGTCGTGTCGACCAGGTTGTCGCCGCCGCCGACCAGGCGCAGGCGGCCGGCGCGCGCGCGTTCGGCCAGGCGCGGCAGGATCTGCTGATCGCCCGGGCCCCAGATCAGGCGCGGACGCAATGCGATGGTGGCGAGGTTCGCGCTGTTCGCGGCGAGCACCGCTTTTTCCGCGGCCAGCTTGGTTGCGGCGTACGGCGCCTTCAGGTGATCGCCGTAAGGCACCTCGTCTGCCGTCCCGCCCGCGACCGGATGCGTGCGCCGATGGGTCACGCTGGGCGTGGACGTGTAGACCAGGCGACCGACGCCGTGGGCGCGGCAGGCGGCGAGGACGTTGTCGGTGCCGATGACGTTGGCGCGGTGGTAACTGTCGTAGCTGCCCCAGGCGCCGGCCTTGGCGGCATTGTGGAAGATCGCGTCGCAACCCCGCGCCGCGTCGCGCACTGCATCGGCGTCGGCAAGGTCGCCCCGGACCTGGCGCACCCCGATCGCTTCGAGCGCCGGGTAGTGGCCGCGGTTGAAGCTGGCGACCTCATGCCCGCGCTCGACCAGGCCGCGGCACAAGGCCTGGCCAAGGAAGCCGCCGCCGCCGGTGACGAGGAGTTTCATTCGCGACCGGCCAATGCCTGCCGTGCCGCCCATGCGGCCAGCATCTCGCGCGAGATCTTGGCGTTGTGGCGGATGTCGACCGGCAACGACTTCGGATAGCGCATGAACGTCGTAACCGAAGCCGTATGCGGATGCATCATTGCCATCTGACGCAGGTCTTCAGGTGTATCGAAGCGACCGCGACCGACGCCGCGCGCCAGCTCGTATACCAGCACCGGCTGCTGTGCGCCGCGCGGGCCAACCCCGACAAGTGCGGCGCGAAACACATCGGGATGTGCAGTGAACACCGGCTCGACCTGCTCCGTGTACAGCGGCCCATGCGCGGTTTCGACACGCTGCGACTTGCGGCCGCAGAACCATAAGCGTCCTTCGGCATCGAAGTAGCCCAGGTCGCCCATGCGATGGACGATGCGCTCGCTGCCGTCGGCAACGCGTTCGCGGATCTTGGCCAGCGCGGTCGCGGCGTCGCGATTGAAGTAACTGTCGGTCGCGGTCGGGCCGGCGACGGTGATCTCGCCGACTTCGCCCGCCGGCAACATGCGCACCTGCGTCCAGTCGGCGATCGCCTCGTCGCTGATGGCGATGATCCGTACTTCGTTCGGCGGAACCGGCCGTCCGATGCAGGTACCGGCGCCCCGCTCGGTGGCAGCACGCGTGGTTTCCAGCTCGCGCCCTTCGATCACCGCGACCGGCAGGCATTCGGTCGCGCCGTACGGCGTCCAGAACTGCGCGTCATCGGGCAACAGCCCGCGCATGCGCGCAACGACGTCAGCGGGCACTGGTGCGCCGGCGGAGGTCACGCGCCGCACCGTCGGCAGTGTTGCGCCGTGTTCGGCCAGCACCCGCATCAGCGCCGGCGACCCGAACAGCTGGGTCACGCCGAAGCGTTCGATCGCGCGCAACAACTTGTGCGGGTCGGCCTGCGCCGGCCGGGTCGGATCCATGTCCGGGATGATCGAGGTCAGCCCCAGCGCCGGGTCGAACAGCGCGAACGGCGGGAAAGTCGGCAGGTCGACGCCGCCGGCTTCGATTCCGAACATGCTGTCGAGCATGGCGATCTGGGCAACGAAGTGGCGATGCCGGTAGACCACGCCCTTGGGCACGCCGGTCGAGCCGGAGGTGAACAGGATCGCGGCGACATCGTCGGGTGCGGTCGCCACCAGTTGCGGCCCGGCGCCGGCGCCTTCGCGCTCGACCGCGGCCAGGGTCGCATCGGCCAGCACGGCCCGCGCGCCGGTCGTGATCCGCAGCTTCGCCGTCGGCGCCCAGCCCAGCAGCCTGCGCGCCAGCATCGCCAGCGGGATGCCGACGAAGGCGTCGGCACGGGCCTCGCCGAGGCATTGCTTCAGCGCGCGCTTGTCGATGCCCGGATCGACCAGGACCGGCACCGCGCCGGCCTTGAACAGGGCGTACATCACCAGGAAGAATTCCGGGGTCGGGCGGACCATCACCACCACTCGGCTGCCCCGCCCGATCCCGCGTCGGGCCAGGCCGGCGGCAATGGCGTCGCTGCGCGCGTCCAGCTCGGCATAGGTCACCTGCTGGTCGTAGCGACCGTCGCGGCCGGGGCAGCGCATGGCCACCTGGGCGGGGCGGTCGCGCGCCAGCCGGGGCAGCGCCGCGGCGATGTTGCAGGGTTCGGTCATTGGCCTATTGTCGCCCGTGCCGGGGACGCCTCAAAATCGCGCATGGACCATCCCTGCCTTGCCTGCGGCGCCTGCTGCGCCCACTTCCGGATCAGCTTCCACTGGTCCGAGGCAGAGCCCGCGCTCGGCGGGGTCGTACCCGGTGAACTGACCGAGCCATTGCGCCAGCACGAACGGGTGATGCGTGGGACTTCGCAGAAGGAACCGCGCTGCGTGGCACTGGATGCGGAGATCGGCGTGCGTTCGCGTTGCAGCATCCATCCGGTGCGGCCCAGCGTGTGCCGCGCGGTCGACGCGTCGTGGGAGTTCGGTGTGCCCAGCCCGCAATGCGACAAGGCGCGCATCGCCCACGGCATGGCTGCGCTTAAGCCTGAGGACTGGGCACCGGCGCTGCCACCACCAATGGCCGCATAGGATTCGCGTCGAGGAACCTGCGGATCGCCGGAACCAGCGCCTCATGCTTGTCCTCGAGGACGTAGTGTCCGGCGTCCTCGAACGCGTGCACTTCCGCCTCCGGCAACGCGCGGCGGAAACCGTCGAGGAAGTGCCGGTCGAACACGAAGTCGCGCAGCCCCCAGCCGAGGAATGCGGGCCGATCGCCGAACTCGTGCAGGCGCCTCCCGCTCTCGGCCACCAGCGGCCAGGCGCGATCGCCTTCGCGTAGCGGAATGTCCTGCATGAAGCGCAGGGTCGAGATCGCGTTGTCCCAGCCGTCGTAGACACCGGTGTAGGCATCGCGCACCGCCTTCGGCACCTTGCGCTGCGTACCGAAACGGGCAGCACCGCGCGCGAACAGGTTGAAGCGCCGGATCAGCCAGCCGCCGATGCGCGAATCGCGTCCCAGCGTCAGCCGCCACGGCATGGGCTTCGCCGCCGGGAGCGGGAACGCGGCGGTGTTGAGGATCACCAGTCGCCGTACCTGCGCCATGTGCGACAGCGCCCAGCCGAAACCGATCATGCCGCCCCAGTCGTGCACCGCCAGCGTGACCGGACCGGTGATGCCGAGCTTGTCGAGCAGCGTTGCCAGGTCGTCGACGCGGGATTGCAACGTGTAGTCGTAGCGCGGCGAAGCATCGGCGGCATCGTCGGGCTTGTCCGACAGGCCCATGCCGACGTGGTCGGGCACGATGCACCTGTAGGACTTTGCGGAAGCCGGGTCGCCCAGCCCGGCAACCAGGTGCCGCCAGTAATAGCTCCACGACGGGTTGCCGTGGAGCATGACAATGACTTCGCCGTCGCGCGGACCTTCGTCCAGGTACGACATGGCGATGCCCGGGCGCACTTCGATGCGACGGGGTTGGAACGGATAATCGGGAAGCCCCGCGTCGACGGCCATCATTTCAACAGCGGCAACTGGCCGCCCTGTTCGTCACGAAGTACTTCCGCACGACGGATCATCTGTTGCACCTCGGCTGCAGCATGGATCGCGATCAACTCCACTTCCGGATGCTCGTTGGCGAATACCCGGAAGATCTCGTCGGCGAACGCCTGGCCGATGCCGGCGACCTCGGCGAAGTCGAGCACCACGCAGCGGAACCGGTCGACCCGCTGCAGCAGGCGCTTTGCCTGCGAGCGCGAAACGAGATTCTCGTCGCCCACTTTCGCCAGGCGTACCGGGACCACGGTTTTCGCGAAGCTGTAATCGTCCGGTCCGCTGGAATACTGGTCGATGACCTCTTTCGCCGTTCGGCCCGAATCGACTGCGATCCGCATCTCGACCCGAGTGCCGCCCGCTTCGTCCGCATCGTCGAGAAGGTCCGCTTCGTAGTTCGCGTCGTGATCGAACACCAGCCCTTCCGATGCGATCCGGAAGGCATCGAACATGCGCGAGGTGAAGAAGATGCCCTCGCCGGAATGGCGGCGCGGATCGGTGGTCAGCTTTCCCTTCGACAACTCCAGCAGCGCCAGGCGCTCATCGGGCAGGTCCAGCGCGCGGGTGATCTTGCGGAAGATCCCGATGCCGTCATCGGCGACCTCGAACCAGAGCCGGTCGCCGCTTCGATCCATTCGGACCAGCACCTGGCTGGCATCGGAATGATCGACGGCGTTGTTGACCATCTCGGTGACCCCGTGGTGCGCGATGTCGATGACGTTCCGGGGCAGATCACGCAGCAGTGGCAGCAATTGCTCGAACCAGACCGCGTCCTCCGCCAGCCCCTCGCGCTGGTAGCGGCGTTCGAAGCGTCGATTGGGCCCCAGCGTGTAGGTCGGCCGCGTCGTCCCGGCCTTGTGCAGATAGCCCCCGGCCATCAACTCGCGCACCTGCATGCTGATCCGCGCCGTGGACAGGCCAAGTTGCGCCGCGACCATGCCGACCAGATCGTGGGGGTGTGCCGTCACCGCCTGCAGCAGGGCGGCGTCGATCTCGACTGAACGGTTGGGGCGGGCCATTCGTCGATTATAAAATTAGCGCCGCTTATTTGCTAATTAATCTTCGCTTATTTACCAGACAACCTCGGCCATCGAGCAGTTCAGCCCCGAGCCGATCCCGAGCAGGGCGATCCGGTTGCCCTTCTTCAGGCGCCCCATCTCGCGCAGCTTGCTGAGCACGATCGGCACCGATGCCGGGCCGATGTTGCCGTGTTCGCCGAAGATCGTCAGGACCTTGCGCGGGTCGATGCCCATCGCCTTGGTGAACGCGGCGGTGTGGACCTTGCTGACCTGGTGGACCACGAACTCGTCGAGCTCCCCGGCCACCCAGCCCAGCTTGACCCGGGCGACCTCGAAGGTCTTCTGGGCCAGCTTGATGCCCTCGATCAGCAGCATCCGGGTGTCGGTGATCATGCCGTCGAGGTTGCCGCGGCACAGCTTGTTCCACTCGGTGGCCGCGCGGGTGACGCCACCCCGGTAGCGCGGCGCGCCCGGGGCGAGCTCGGCACGGGCGAGCACCATCGCGGCGGCGCCGGACCCCAGGGTCAGGGTCGCCATTTCGTTCTTGAAGTCTTCTTCGGTGGAGTCGGCGCGGGTCATCCGCTCCAGGGTCTTTTCGTACGCCAGGTCGGCGGTCTCGCCGTCGACCACCAGCGCATAGTCGATCTCGCCGCGCTCGATCATGCGGCTGGCGATGTCCATGCCGTTGAGGAAGGCCAGGCAGGCGTTGGCCACGTCGAAGTTCTGGCAGGTATCCGGCAGGCCGAGGTTGCCGCTGACGATGGAGGCCGTGGACGGCTCCAGGTAATCGCGGCTGACCGAGGTGTTGACCAGCAACCCGACCTTGTTGGGATCGATGCCGGCATCAGCCAGGGCCTTGACCCCCGCCAGGGTGGCCGCATCGGAGGCTTGCACGCCTTCGTCCCAAAGCCGCCGCTCATGGATGCCGGCAATATCCCGGAGCACGTCGGTCTTGATCCCGAGGCGGTCGAGGGTCGGCTTGAGGCGGCGGTTGATCTCGTCGGAGCTCAACCGGCGCGGAGCGTCGATATGGGCCAGGCCGGCGATGGCGACGTGCTGGAACAACATGGGCGTACACCCGGAAGCTTGTGGGAACAAGCCAGTTTAGCACCCGCGCCGTTGAACCCCGGTCAACTGTGCCCTCAACCCCCGCAGCGCCACACCGTGAACCGCTGGGTGCCGTCCTCGAAGCCGTCCAGCGGCTGGACGGTGTTGCCGCCCAGGCCCGGAGCCTCGTTGCGGGCCAGGGTTTCCAGCTCGTCACGGACCCGCAGGCTGTTGCGCTCGTAGAACCCGATCTGCTCCTTGACCGAGACCTCGACCTCGCCGCGCTGCTCGCAGCCGGCCGGGGTCGTGGCGACCACCCGCACCGCCTTGGCGCCGGGCGCCATGTGCACCCAGGTGCAGCCGGACAGGCCGATGAGGAGGAAGGCGGTCGTGGCGAATGGGACAAGGCGCATGACGGGCTCCCGGGAAAGAAAGACGCACCGGATTGTGGCCCGGTGCGTCTGAACGGTACAGCTTACGGGCGAGCCTTGCCGTCGGCGTCGATCACGGTGACTTCGCCGAGCTTGAGGTCGCGGATCGGCTGTTCGATCTTCGACAGGTCGCCCACGACCACCCAGGTCAGCGCGTCCGGATCGATCGCCTTGGCGGCCTCGACCACCTGGCCGACCGTCAGCGACTTGATCTCGGTGGCATGGCGGGTGACGTAATCGTCCGGACGCCCGTACTGGACGATGTCGCCGATCGCGCCCATCACCGCGCGCGCGGTTTCGAACGAACCCGGCAGGCCACGGATCTCCGACGCCTTGACCTTGTCCACCTCGGCCTGCGTCGCCGGCGCCTTGCCGCTGGCGAATTCGCCGACTTCACGGGCGATTTCCTGCAGCGACGGCACGGTCTTGTCGATCTGCACCGGCGCGAACGCCAGCCACGGACGCTGGCCCAGCGCATCCTGGGTGAAGCTGTACGCACCGTAGGCCCAGTGCTTGTCCTCGCGCAGGTTCATGTTGAGGCGGGCCGAGAACTGGCCGCCGAGCACGGTGTTGGCGAAGTCGAACGCGGTGGTGCCGGCATCCTTGGTCGACGGCATCAGCTGGCCGGCGAAGATGTTGGCCTGGATCGCGCCGGGCTGGTCGATCAGGAACACCCGCGCGGTGGCCGGGCGTTCGACCGCCGGGATCGCGGCGGCTGCAGGTGCCTTGCCCTGGCCCTTCCAGTCGCCGAACGCGGCTTCGAGCGCGGGCTTGATCTCGGCCATGGTGGTGTCGCCGACCACGATCAGGGTCGCGCCTTCCGGACGCACGTAGGCATCGTGATAGGCAACCAGGTCGTCGCGGGTCAGCGCGGCGATCGAGGCTTCGGTGCCGGTGCCGCTGAGCGGGATCGCGTACGGATGGCCTTCGCCGTAGAGCAGCGGCGGCAGCACGCGCAGCGCAGCGCCGTTCGGGCGCGCCTTCTCCTGGCCGATGCCGGCGATCCACGACGCCTTCACCCGGTCGATTTCCTTCTGCTCGAAGCGCGGCTGGCGCAGCATGTCGGCGAACAGCGCGAGCGAGGGTTCGAGCTTGTCCTTGATCGCGGACAGATAGGCGCTGCTGCCATCGAGCGCGCTGCTGGCACCGAGGCTGGCGCCCAGCGACTCGGCGCGGTTGGCGAATGCCAGCGCATCGAGGTCGCCTTCGCCCTCGTCGAGCATGCCCATGGCGAAACTGGCGGCACCGAGCTTGTCCTTCGGGTCGGACGCATAGCCGCCGCCGAACTCGTAGCTCATCTGCACCACCGGGATGCCATGCCGCTCGGCCAGGACCAGCTTGGTGCCGTTGGACAGTACCGCACGCTGCAGCTCCGGGAAGGCGAGTTCGGGGAACTCGTCGACCTTGGGCACGCCCTTGCTGCGGTCCACGTCGCTGGCCGTGGTGGTGAACTTCGGGTCGACCGGGGGCAGCTCGAGCGATGCCGGCGCGACCGCCGGATCTTCGGGCAACGGAGTGCGCTCGCCCGGACTCACCACCAGGGTCAGGCTGCCCTTGTCGAGCCAATGGTTGGCGGTGGCGAGGATTTCATCGCGGGTCGCGGTCTCGATCACCTTCAGGCTGTCGCGGAAGCAACCCGGGTTGCCGGTGTAAACGGCGCACTCGGCCAGCGCGTCGGCCTTGCCGCCGAAGCCGCCGATGCGCTCGATGCCGCGAATGAAACCGGCCTTGAACATGGTGCGTGCCTGCTCCAGCTCGGTCGCGGTCGGGCCGTCGCGGAGCAGCTTCTGCACTTCCTCGTCGATCGCCTTCTCGACCAGCGCCGGGTCCACGCCCTTGCGCACGTTGGCCGTGATCATCAGACCGCCGTCGAGCTGCTGCGCGCTGGCGCTGGCGGAAATCGAGTCGACCAGCTTGTCCTGGTGCAGCAGGCGCTGGTCCAGTCGCGAGGACTTGCTGCCGCCCAGCACCTGGGCGAACAGCTGCATGCGTTCGACGTCCGGGTCGCCGTACTTTGCGATGTTCCAGCCGCGATAGATGCGCACCTGCGGGACGCTGTCCTGCATTTCGATGCGCTTCGGCGCGTCGAGCGTGACCACGTCCGGGGTCGGCTTGGTCATCGTCGGCGACGCGGGGATGTCGCCGAAGTACTTCGCGACCTTCCGCTTCGCGGTCTCGACGTCGATGTCGCCGGCCAGCACGAGCACCGCGTTGTTCGGGCCGTACCAGGTGCGGAACCAGTTCTTCACGTCCTCCAGCGAGGCCGCGTTGAGGTCGGCCATCGAACCGATGACGGTGTGGCTGTAGGGATGGTCGGCCGGGTACAGGGCCTTGGTCATCACTTCGTAGACCTGGCCGTAGGGCTGGTTCTCGCCTTGGCGCTTTTCGTTCTGGACCACGCCGCGCTGTTCGTCCAGGGTCTTCTGGTCGATCGCGCCGAGCAGGTGGCCCATGCGGTCGGATTCCATCCACAGCGCCATGTCCAGCGCGGTGGTCGGCACGTTCTGGAAATAGTTGGTGCGGTCGCTATTGGTCGTGCCGTTCATGTCGGTGGCGCCGACCTGCTCGAACGGATCGAAGAATTCGCCGGTGTGGTTTTCCGAACCATTGAACATCAGGTGCTCGAACAGGTGCGCGAAGCCGGTGCGGCCCTGCGGTTCGTCGAGGCTGCCGACGTGGTACCAGGTGTTGACCGCGACGATCGGCGCCTTGCGGTCGGTGTGCACGATCACGCGCAGGCCGTTGGGCAGGGTGAACTGCTCGTAGGGAATGTCGACTGTCGCCTTCGCGGCCTCGGCCAGTGCGGGCGGGGCGAAAAGCCCGCCACCCAGCGCGGTGGTCAGCGCAAGGGCGAGGAGGCCCTGGCGCAGGAATGCGGCCGGGCGGGAAACGGGGCGCGAACGGGGAACGGACATCTGTGGCACTCCTTGCGATCGATGTGAATGGGAACCGGGCAATCCTAACCCGTCGCCATCGTCGCGATCCCTGCCATTGGTCACCGCAACCGCTTGCAGGCGGCATACTTGCCTGCATGGACATGCGCACCTGCCTTGTGACCGGCGCCAACCGCGGCCTCGGACTCGAATTCGCCCGCCAGCTGCTGGCCACCCGCGCACACGTGGTCGCTACCTGTCGTCAGCCGGGCAAGGCAACCGACCTCAACCGCCTGGCCGGCGAGCACCCCGGTCGCCTGCGGGTCCTGCCGCTGGATGTCGCCAGCGCCAAATCGATCGCCGAACTTGCCCGCGAGCTGCCGCTGCTGGACGAAGCACTGTCCCTCGACCTGCTGGTCAACTGCGCCGGCGTGCTGCATTCGGGCGAGCGCTTCGGCAGCCTCGATGCCAAGGTCGTCGAGGACAGCTTCCGCACCAATGCCATGGGGCCACTGTTGCTGACCCAGGCGCTGGCGCCGCGCCTCGCCGACGGCGCCCGGGTCGCCAACATCAGCAGCGTGCTCGGCTCGATCGCATCGGTCGCCCGCTTCGGCACGCCCAGCTACAACATCAGCAAGAGCGCGCAGAACATGGCCACCGCGATGCTTGCGCAGGCCCTGCAGCCGCGCGGCATCGTCGTGCTCGCGCTGCACCCGGGCTGGGCGCAAACCGACATGGGCGGCGACAACGCGACCGTTCCGGCCGCCGACTCGGTCGCCGGCCTGTTGCGGGTCATTGCCGAAGCGGCCCCGGCGGACAGCGGTGGCTTCCGCGACTGGCAAGGGCATGCGCTGCCCTGGTGATGCCCGCCGACCGCATGCTCCACGTCATCCTGCACCAGCCGAAGATCCCGCCCAACACCGGCAACGCCATCCGCCTGTGCGCCAACAGCGGTGCGCGCCTGCACCTGGTGCGGCCGCTTGGCTTCTCGCTGGACGACGCGCAACTGCGGCGCGCCGGGCTCGACTACCACGAGTACGCGAGCGTGCAGGTGCACGACGCGCTCGATGCCGCGATCGAAGCGATCGCACGGCACAACGGCACGCCACCGCGGGTGTTCGCGCTCAGTACGCGCGGCGGGGTCCGCTTCGACACGCCTGCGTTCCGCGACGGCGATGCTTTCCTGTTCGGCAGCGAAACCGAAGGCCTGCCGGGCGCGGTGCTCGACGCCCTGCCATCGGCGCAGCGATTGCGCCTGCCGATGCGCGCCGGAAGCCGCAGCCTCAACCTGTCGAATGCGATCGCGATCGTGGTCTACGAGGCCTGGCGCCAGCTCGGCTTCGATGGCGCTGCCTGAACGCCGGGGCAAAAGTTCCCCTTTCCGGTGTTCACTGCTTCAGGCGCCGTTGCAGGACGCCACGCAGAATCTGTCCACCACAAGAACAACAGAGGTCCCCCCGATGAAGCGTTCCCTCCTTGCGCTGGCCTTGCTTGCTGCCGTTCCGTTCGCTGCGTCCGCCGCCGACGGCATTTCCTACAATTATGTACAGGGCGGTTATGTCGCCACCAACACCGGCGGCGGCGATGCCGACGGCTGGGGCGTGGACGGCTCGGCCGCGATCAACCAGAACTTCCACGTGTTCGGCGCCTTCAGCCAGCAGGACCTCGACGGTCCCGGCAACATCGACTTCGACCAGTGGCGCGCCGGCATCGGCTACAACCACGCGCTCAGCCCGAACATGGACCTGCTCAGCCGCGTCGCCTACGAGAAGTTCGATGCCGGCAGCGGCCTGGACAGCGACGGCTACAGCGTCGAGGCCGGCCTGCGCGGTGCGATGACGCAGCAGTTCGAGGGCTATGCGCTCGCCGGCTACGAAGACGGCGACGACTACGACGGCGAGTTCTACGGCCGGCTCGGCGCGCAGGTGAAGTTCACCCCGCGCTGGAGCGTCGCCGCCGACGTGAAGTTCGTCGACAGCGATACCCAGTGGTTCGTGGGTCCGCGCCTGACCTGGTAACCGACAACCGGTAGAGATCGCGAAGGCTCCCTCCCCCGGCAGTCGCGATCGGGCCCGGCCGATGCCCATGACGGGTGCGGCCGGGTTTTTTATTGCCGCGGCGCGAACAGCCCGTCGTCGGCGTACTCGGGCTTCTGCTCGCGCGCGAGCAGGCGTTGCAGGGCTTCTGCCGGGGTGATGTCGCCGTGCAGCACGTCGCGCACGTTCTGCGCGATCGGCAGCTCAAGGCCGTAGCGGTCGGCCAGGCGCATCACTTCATCCGCGGTCTGCACCGACTCGACCACCTGGCCGATCTCGCGCACCGCGTCCTGCAGCGATTGCCCGCGCCCGAGCGCCAGGCCCAGGCGCCGGTTGCGCGACAGGTCGCCGGTGCTGGTCAGCACCAGGTCGCCGAGGCCTGCCAGGCCCATCAGGGTTTCCGGACGGCCGCCGATGGCGGCATTGAGCCGCAGCATCTCGTTGAGCCCGCGGGTGACCAGGCCGGTACGCGCATTGAGCCCCAGGCCCATGCCGTCGGCGACGCCGGTGGCGACTGCGAGCACGTTCTTCATCGCGCCACCGAGCTCGGCGCCGCGCATGTCGTCGCCGGTGTAGGCGCGGAAGTTCGGGCCATGCAGCACCGATGCGACCTGCTGCACGAAGCCGGCATCGTCGCCATGCACGGTCACGGCAGTCGGCAGGCCCTGGGCGACTTCCTTGGCGAACGACGGGCCGGTGACGACGGCAAGCGGTACGCCGGGGCCCAGGGTGTCGGCAGCGACTTCATGCAGGAAGCGCCCGGACCCGGGTTCGAAACCCTTGGTCGCCCAGGCCACGCCGGCATCCGCAGGACGCAAGGGCGCCAGCGCCTGCAGGGTTTTGGTGAAGGCATGCGACGGCACCACGACCAGCACCAGGCCCGCACCGGACATCGCCGCGGCGAGGTCGGTGGTGGCGCGCAGTGCATCCGGCAGGGCGATGCCCGGCAGGTAGTGCGGATTCTCGTGGCGCGCGTCGATCGCCTCGACCACCGCCGCATCGCGGCCCCACAGCACCGTCGGGTGCCCATGCCGCGCGATCAGCGCGGCGAGGGCGGTACCCCAGGAGCCGGCGCCGAGGACGGCGACAGGCTTTGCCAGCGGCTGCATGCCGGGTCAGGCGTTGCCGGCAGCTTCCGCGTCGGCCAGGCCGGCGCCATCCTGCCCCTGCTGCGCGCGCTGGCGCAGGCTTTCGGCGTACAGGCTCTCGAAGTTGATCGGCTGCAGCAGGAACGGCGGGAAGCCGCCGCCCTGGATCAGGTCGCCGATGACCTGGCGCACGTAGGGATACAAGGCGTTCGGGCAATGGGTGCCGAGCAGTGCGTCGAGGGTGCGCTCGTCGAAACCGGCCAGGCCGAACACGCCGGCCTGCTGCACTTCGGCCAGGTATGCGGTCTTCTCGGCGATGGTGCAGGTCAGGGTCACGCCCAGCACCACTTCCCAGGCGTTCTCGGCGACGCGTTGCACCTTCTGGGTCAGGTTCATCTGCAGCTGCGGCTGGCCCTGCTCGGCGAACACCTGCGGTGCGCCCGGGGCCTCGAAGGACACGTCCTTCAGGTAGATCTTTTCGACCGTGAACTGGGCACCGGCAGGTGCGTTCTCGGGCGACGCGGCGACGCCGTTGGGGGAGGTGTCTTGCTCGGCCATCTGGAACTCCAGCGCTGTATGCGGAAAAGAGGCGGATTATCGCATGCAGGGCCGCGGGCGGGCGGGGGTCTACCGGCCCTTGACCAGCGGCAGGCCGGCCTGCTGCCAGGCGCCGATGCCGCCGTCGAGCACGAACACCTTCTCGAATCCGGCCTTGCGCAGGCGCCTGGCGGCACCGCCGGCGACCTGGCCGGCCTTGCAGACCAGGACCACCGGCAAGGCTTTCGCGGCCGCGAGTTGCTTGTTCTCTGGGTCGAACTGGCTCATCTGCACGTTCTTCGCGCCAGGAATGTGGCCCTTCTCGAAGTCGCCGATCGGGCGCAGGTCCACCACAAGCGCGTTCTCGCGATTGACCAGCGAGGTCAGGCCGGCAGGCTGCAGGCCCTTGAAGCCACGAAACAGGCCGGCGATCTCGTTGCCGATGATGGCCAGGGTGAGGCCGGCCAGGGCCAGCGAAAGGATGGGGTGGCGGGCCGCGAAGGCGGTCAGTTCGGCAAAGTCCATGCCGCGATTGTCGCAGGTCGGACCGCGATCGTCAGTCCTGCCAGAGGTCCGGCAGGCCGCTGGTGATCCACCAGGTGCCGGTGTCCTCATCGTAGCGCCAGCGTTCGACGTAGCGCGCCTGCCGGGCCTGCTGGGTATGGCGATTGACCACGCCCAGTTCGACCTGGCGGGTCGCGGTGCCCTCGCCGGCGCTGGCGCCGTGTTCGCGATAGGCGGTGATGCCGACCTGCTTGTAGCGCTCGAACGCGAGCGCGGTCATCGGATGTGCTTCGCGGTACTCCGGGTCGACCATCGTCCAGGCGCCCTCGAAGTCGCCCCAGCGGATCGCCGCCGACCAGGCGTACTGCGCATCGCGCAGCGCGCTGCCGCGATCCTTGGTGGTGGCGCAGGCCGACACCGCCAGCAGCGCCGCCAGGGCGGCGAGCCAGGCCAGGCCGGAAAGGAAGGCGCGGGTACTGCGGCGTCGGGGTGTCATGCCTGCATCCTAGCCCACCATCGCGACATAGCGGGCGCTGGCCACCGCCGACGCGGTGCCGTCGCCCGGCCCGACCCTGGAGGCTAGCGTCATGCTGGCCCGGCCCTTCGCCTTCAGTTCGGCGATGACGCTTTCCCAGGTGCCGTCCTGCAGCGATGCCTCCGCTTCGAGGTCGGCGAACAGGGGCACCCGGAAACGCACGTTGCTGTCGGCCACGTAGACCGCCGCATCCAGCCCGGCCTCCTGCAGCCGCAACGTCGCCAGCCCCCATCCGGCCAGGGTCATCAGCGAGGACAGGCTGCCGCCGAACGCGCAGCCCTTGTCGTTGACGTGGGCCGAAAGAGGCGCGCGCAGGCGCAGGCGTTCGCCGTCGTAGCCGGCAATGCGCAACTGCAGCGCGGCGACGGGCGGCATTGCCCGGTAATGGGCGTCGAGCGAGCGCAGCGCGGGGGAATGGAGGATGTCGGTATCGGTCGGCATGCGCGGACTATGCCAACATTCGCCGATGTCGTCGCCGCTGGCAGGATGCACGGTCATTTCGCTGCGCCCGTCCGCGGCGCACGCCAGCATGCGTCGCGCGGCGGCGGCGCAGGGCGCGCGGGTGCTGGCGTTGTCTCCGTGGCGCCTGCAGGACCGCGACGATCCGCGCACCCGCGCCACCCTGGCAACCGCGCTTGGCGCTCCCCTGGTCGTGTTC
>JALYWW010000118.1 GCA_030852515.1 Pseudomonadota bacterium | reverse complement strand
GCCGCCGCCGGCCCCGGTGCCGGCCGGAACGGCCGCGACGGCGCCCGCAACGCCGCCTCGGCGATAATGGCGGCGATGCCGACCCAATCGAATCTCCCCCTCGGCGAGCCGCCGCAGCCCGAACCGGCGCCACAGCGCTTGCTCCCGCCGCGTCGCGTGAAGGCCCGCCAACCCTGGTGGGCGCGCCTGCTCGGCCGGGTCCTGGCGCCGTGGATCGGGCTCAAGGTCGAGCCCGCCGGCGGCCCCGAAGCCGATGGTCGCCCGATCTGCTACGTGCTCGAGGATTACGGCCTGTCCAATGCCCTGATCCTGGACCGCGCCTGCCGCGAGTCCGGCCTGCCGTCACCACTGAGCCCGCTGCCCGGCGACCCGCTCGGGCGCAAGCGCGCCTACGTCGCGCTGTCGCGGCGCAACGCCGGCAGCACCCTCAATCGCGCCGCCAGCCTGGCCACCGCCAAGCCGGCACCGGTGAAGACCCATTCCGGCTCGCTGGCGCGGCTGATCGAGGCCCACCGCACCGACCCGGCGCTGGACGTGCAGCTGGTACCGGTGTCGATCTTCGTCGGCCGCTCGCCGGACAAGCAGAGCGGCTGGTTCTCGGTGCTGTTCTCGGAGAACTGGGCGCTGGTCGGCCGCTTCCGCCGGCTGCTGGCGATCCTGCTCAACGGCCGCGACACCCTGGTCCATTTCGCCCAGCCGGTGTCCATCCGCGAGATGCTGGAGGAAGGGCTGGACCCGGAACGCACGGTGCGCAAGCTGTCGCGCGTGCTGCGCACCCACTTCCACCGCATCCGCGAGGCGGTGATCGGCCCCGACCTGTCGACCCGGCGCCTGCTGGTCGACAAGGTGCTGGCCTCGGATGCGGTACGCGAAGCGATCGCCGACCAGGCCCGCCGCGACAAGAGCAGCCAGGACGCGGCGTGGAAGAAGGCGCACGCGATCGCCTACGAGATCGCCGCCGACTACTCGCATCCGGTGGTGCGCTCCGTGTCGTTCCTGCTGACCTCGGTCTGGAACCGGATCTACCGCGGCGTGCTGGTCCACCATCTGGACACGCTCAAGCAGGTCGCGCCGGGCCACGAGGTCGTGTACGTGCCCAGCCACCGCAGCCACATGGACTACCTGCTGCTGAGCTACCTGCTCTACACGCGCGGCATCGTGCCGCCGCACATCGTTGCCGGGATCAACCTCAACCTGCCGGTGATCGGCACCATCCTGCGCAAGGGCGGCGCGTTCTACATCCGCCGCTCGATCCGCGGCAGCGCGCTGTACTCGGCGGTGCTGGGCGAGTACGTCGCGCAGCTCGTTTCCGGCGGCTACTCGCTGGAGTACTTCATCGAAGGCGGGCGTTCGCGCACCGGGCGACTGCTGCAGCCCAAGGGCGGCATGCTGGCGATGACCGTGCGCGCCTACCTGCGCCAGCCCACGCGGCCGGTGCTGTTCCAGCCCGTGTACATCGGCTACGAGAAGCTGATGGAAGGCGACAGCTACCAGGACGAGCTGGTCGGCAAGCCGAAGGAAAAGGAATCGATCCTGGGCCTGCTGTTCGGGATACCGAAGGTACTGCGCAGCAACTACGGCCAGGTGGTGGTGAACTTCGGCGAGCCCGTGCTGCTGGACGAGATGATCTCCGCGCACGCACCGGAGTGGGATCGCACGCCGTTGCCGGAGGGCGACCGGCCGGACTGGTTGTCCGATACCGTCGACGCGACCGCGCAGCAGATCCAGGTCAACGTCAATCGCGCCGCCGACGTGAACCCGGTCAACCTGCTGGCGCTGGCGCTGCTGTCCACGCCCAAGCACGCGATGGGCGAGTCCGACCTGCTGGCACAGATCGCGCTGTCCAAGTCGCTGCTGACCGAAGTGCCTTACGGCGACCGGGTCACCGTCACCCCGCACACGCCCGAACAGATCGTGGCCCACGGCGAGGAGATCGCGATGCTGACCCGCACCGCGCACCCGCTGGGCGACGTGATCGCGGTGGATCCGGCGACCGCGGTGCAGCTGAGCTATTTCCGCAACAACGTCCTGCACCTGTTCACCGCCTCCGGCTGGATCGCCTGCTGCTTCCACCACAACCGGCGCATGCCGCGGGCCTCGGTGCTGCGCCTGGGCCAGTCGATGTACCCGTTCCTCAAGTCCGAGCTGTTCCTGCCATGGACCGACGAGGAGTTCGCGCAGCGGCTGGAGCGCACCATCGACCTGTTCGTGCGCGAAGGGCTGCTAGAGCTTGTGAATGAAGAAGACGGCGGCATCCTGGCGCGCAATGCCGGCCAGTCCGATGAGGTGTTCCGCCTGCGCGCGATCGGGCATCCGCTGCAGCAGGCATTCGAGCGCTACTACATCGCGATTTCGGTGCTGGCCAAGAACGGCCCGGGGACGCTCGGCGCCGGCGAGCTGGAGACCATGTGCCAGATGGCCGCGCAGCGCCTGAGCCTGCTGTATGCGCCGGCGGCACCGGAGTTCTTCGACAAGTCGCTGTTCCGCGGCTTCATCCAGAAGCTCAAGGAACTGCGCCTGGTGTGGCCCGACGAGAACAGCAAGCTGGTGTTCGACGATCGCCTGGCCGCCTGGGCGCGCGACGCCAAGGTCATCCTCGGCCGCGAGCTGCGGCACACGATCGAGAAGATCAGCCCGGAAGCGATCAGGTCACCGTAGAAGCCCCTCATCCGCCCCTTCGGGGCACCTTCTCCAGCAAGCGGGAGAAGGGTTACGCCGGCTGGTCGGGGATCAGGTCGCTTTCGAGGCGCGCGATCTGGTCCTTGAGCTGCAGCTTGCGTTTCTTCAGCCGCTTGACCGCGAGTTCGTCGGCTTCAATGTCGGCTTGCAGGCGGGCGATGGCATCGTCGAGGTCGCGGTGTTCCTGGCGCAGCAACAACAGCCGCTCGGCCAGCACCGACAGCTCGGCGGGATCGGTGGGCTGGTTCATGCGAAAGCGTCCATGGCCGTCCAAGCTTAGCGCCACCGGACGCTACAATGGCGCATGTCCGTTGCAATGCCCCGACACGAGCAGAACCGGCTCGCCAAGCGCCTGCGCCACCAGGTCGGCCGGGCGATCGCCGACTTCGGCATGATCGAGGACGGCGACAAGGTCATGGTCTGCCTGTCCGGCGGCAAGGACAGCTACACCCTGCTCGACATCCTGCTGCAACTGCAGAAGAAGGCACCGGTGTCGTTCTCGATCACCGCCGTCAACCTCGACCAGAAGCAGCCCGGCTTCCCCGAGCACGTGCTGCCCGGCTACCTGCGTTCGCTGGGCGTCGACTTCCACATCATCGAGCAGGACACCTATTCGGTCGTCTCGCGGGTGATCCCGGAAGGCAAGACCATGTGTTCGCTGTGCTCGCGGCTGCGGCGTGGCGCGCTGTACGCGTACGCGGAGCGGGAAGGCTTCACCAAAATTGCGCTGGGCCACCACCGCGACGACCTGGTGGCCACGTTCTTCCTCAACCTGTTCTTCCACGCCAAGCTCGGCGGCATGCCGCCCAAGCTGCTGTCCGACGACGGCAGGCACGTGGTGATCCGGCCGCTGGCCTACGTCCGCGAGGACGACATCGCCGAGTACGCCGAGGCGAAGGCCTTCCCGATCATTCCCTGCAACCTGTGCGGCTCGCAGGAGAACCTGCAGCGCAAGCAGGTGAAGAAGATGCTCGATGCCTGGGAGAAGGAATCCCCCGGGCGCATCGAAACCATCGCCCGCGCGCTTAGCGACGTCCGACCTTCGCAGCTCAGCGACCCCAAACTGTTCGACTTCATGGCGCTGGGCATGCGCGGTGGCGCGCTGCCCGACGCGCATGCCTGGTTGGCCGGCAACCAACCGGCCGAAGGAGCGGCGTAAGCCGCGCCTGGCACCATGCGACCTGTCGTCGTTGCCGTATTGGTGCTGTCCTGCATGGCCGGCCTGGCCCATGCAGGCGACCAGGCGTACATCGAGTTCCTGTGGTCGCCCGCATCCCGGGACGCACTGGCGCGGGGAGAGGCCCAGGGTTTCGTGCTCGATGAAGCCCAGGACCACAGGATTTGCGTCGTGGCCATAGGACCGGTAATCCACGGCTCGTTGCGCATCGACGCCAGGGACGCATCGGGGAAGCCAGCCGGCAGCCAGCGATACGACGGTTTCAACGGCAGCAAGGAATGCTTCGCGGCCAACCTGGACCTGCGCGGAGCGCCCGGCGAGTGGATGTTCAACGTGTACGCGGACGGGAAGCTGGTGGCCACCAAGGCCATCGAGGTCGCACGAACGCTCCGCAACGCGCCGTTCCTTGCCGACCCGCGGCGCCCGTACGTGCTGGGCCGCCCGAACTACGACCCCGCCATTCCTCCAGGCAGCTACGCTGGCAGGCTCTCGTGGATCATGACCGTGGATGCGGACGGGACGGTGGCCGATGTCGTCGTGGAAGCAGCCGAAGGCGCCGGCGAGCTGATGCGGGACCGTGCGGTCGCCGCCGGATACATCACCCTGTTCCCCCCGGATCCCTCGCGCATGGCCAGCCCCTACAAGGTTCGGCAGGAATACCAGCTCGAGGCGGATCGGTAACAACCCCGACGGGCTAGAATCCGTTTCCTGCCTTCGCATCCATGGCGACTTGCATCGCCCCCACGGAATCCCCCGCATCGATGTTCTTTCGCAACCTGACGTTCTTCCGCTTTCCCGCTTCGCTCGACCTCTCCGCACTCGAAAACCAGCTGGCCAACTGCGCGCTCAAGCCGGTCGGCGCGCTGGAGCTGTCCTCGCGCGGCTTCATCCCGCCTTTCGGCCGTGACGCCGAGGCGTTGTCGCATCGCATCGGCGACGCCATCTGGC
>JALYWW010000049.1 GCA_030852515.1 Pseudomonadota bacterium | reverse complement strand
CGCCCCATGCGCCTCAACAAGCACATCAGCGACAGCGGTTTCTGCTCGCGCCGCGAGGCCGACCGCCTGATCGCCGAAGGCCGGGTCACGGTCAACGGCCAGCGCGCGCGGATCGGCGCCGAGGTGGGCGAGGGCGACGAGGTCCGGATCGACGGCGAGGTGCTGCGGCCCCGCACCGCGGCCAAGGGCCAGCGCCGCCATGTCTACATCGCGCTCAACAAGCCCGTCGGCATCACCTGCACGACCGAGTCGTCGGTGAAGGGCAACATCGTCGACTTCGTCGGCCACGAGCAGCGCATCTTCCCCATCGGGCGCCTGGACAAGGATTCCGAGGGCCTGATCCTGCTCACCAGCAACGGCGACATCGTCAACGAGATCCTGCGCGCGGAAAACAAGCTGGAGAAGGAGTACCTGGTCGCGGTCAACCACCAGGTCACCGACGAATTCCTGCGCGGCATGGCACGGGGCGGGGTGCCCGTCCATGGCCAGCCGACCTTGCCCTGCCGCACGGGCAAGCTGGGCCGGTTCGGGTTCCGGATCGTCCTGGTGCAGGGCCTGAACCGGCAGATCCGGTTGATGGCGGCCCACTACGGGCATCGGGTCAAGCAGCTGGCCAGGGTCCGGATCGGCAACGTCAAGCTGGGGCACCTGAAACCCGGGCAGTGGCGCAACCTGACCGATGCCGAGTTGCGCGGACTTTTGCCGCAGCGCAGCGAATGGTGAGACCGGTGCCAGCCAACGCCTGCGGGGTTGCCGGGGGGCCGTGTAGCCAGAAAGGCCGCATTCACACTTTTGCCTGAAAGTAGGTTAAGGTGCGCCCACTGTTCAAAGCGGGATCACGGTACATCGTGGCCCGATGCGGTTGATCCAAACGATCCGCTACATCGTCGCGTCTATACCCCTTGCTCGACAGTCTCGGTCCGCGTGTCGCGTTCCGTGCCAAATCAACAAAATCGTTTCAAGGAGTTAGACAAATGTCGGATCGTCAGACCGGAACCGTCAAGTGGTTCAACGACGCCAAGGGCTTCGGCTTCATCACCCCCGAGAGCGGCGCGGACCTGTTCGTGCACTTCCGTTCCATCCAGGGCACCGGCTTCAAGTCGCTGCAGGAAGGCCAGAAGGTCTCGTTCAAGGTCGTGCAGGGCCAGAAGGGCCTGCAGGCTGATGAGGTCCAGGCGCTGTAATCCAGCCCTGAACCCTTTCGATCGTCACTGATCGATGGAAAAGCCCGCTTCGGCGGGCTTTTTCTTTGGCATCACGCCAGTCCCGGCAACATGAACGCGGACAAGGCGAGGGCAAGGAGCCCGCGATGTCGCGATTCACCCTTTTGTTGCTGGCGGCATTGTTGCTGTCGGCTGGTTGCAAGCGTGAAGCCGTAACACCGCCGGCCGGCGAGGGCGCGATCCCAGGCGCTGCAAGCGACGCATCGGCCACGGACCCCGTTGTCCTGGAAGACGTGGTGGAGCGCGATCCGCGTTACATCATCGGCATCAGCTATCCGCCCGTGGCTCGCGAACATCCGGGGCTGGCGGCCTTGCTCAAGGCGTATGCCGACGCGGCACGCGCCGACCTGGAAACCGCGTTGCACGGCCTTGGCGACGCCAGGCCGACCGCACCCTATGACCTGTCGCTGGGCTTCACCACCCTCGTGTCCACGCCGGAGATCGTTGCCATCGCGGCCAACGGCAGCAGCTACACAGGCGGCGCGCACGGCAATCCACTGGTGGCCCGCTTCGTGTGGCTGCCGCGCCAAGAAAGGCGCCTGACTGCCGACATCCTGCTGGCCGACCCGGGCGGCTGGGAACCGATCTCCGCATACGTGCGCGAGCAGCTGTTCACCAGCCTGTCCCAGCGCGCCGACATGCGCGCGCTGCCGCCCGACGAACGCGCGTCGCTCTTGCGCAGCGCCGGCAGCATGATCGACGAGGGCACGGCGCCGGTCGCATCCAGTTTCGACCAGTTCGAGCCCGTGCTCGGCGCAGACGGCAGGATCCAGGCCTTGCGCTTCGTCTTCCCGCCGTACCAGGTCGGCCCGTACTCCGACGGCGTGCAGGCGGTGGAAGTGCCGGCCGCGGTGCTGTTGCCGCTGGTCGCCGCCGAGTACCGGAGGCTGTTCCAGGGCGGGTGAGCGGGAGGACCGGATGCATCCATTGCGGCAGCGCGTGATCGCATTGATGGAATCGGCGGGCGTGCACCCGGACGGACCCGGCGATTGCGACCCGGCCATCCACGACGAGCGTTTCTACGGACGCGTCCTGCGCGAGGGTTCGCTGGGCCTGGGCGATTCGTACATGGACGGATGGTGGACGGTGCGGTCGCTGGACGGGATGCTGTACCGGCTGATGCGCCACGGCGTCGACGGGCGCGTGCACGGGCTGCATTCGCGCCTCGACGACCTGCGTGCATGGCTGCTCAACCTGCAGTCAGGGCGCCGCGCGTTCCAGGTCGGCGAGCAGCACTACGACCTGGGCAACGATCTGTTCGAGGCGATGCTGGGCAAGCGCCTGGTCTACAGCTGCGGTTACTGGCGCGAGGCAGGCACCCTCGACGATGCGCAGGAAGCCAAGCTCGACCTGATCTGCCGCAAGCTCGGGTTGCGGCCGGGGATGCGCGTGCTCGACATCGGTTGCGGCTGGGGCGAGGCGCTGGAGTTCGCGGCGCGGCGCTACGGCGTGCAGGGCGTGGGCGTCACCATCTCGCGCGAGCAGGCCGGGTACGCGCGCAAGCTGTGCGCGGGCCTGCCGGTGGAGATCCGGCTGCAGGATTACCACGCGCTGGATGGTGCCAGCGACGACAGCCGTTTCGACCGGATCTTCTCGATCGGCATGTTCGAGCACGTCGGAGCGAAGAACTACCGTGCCTACATGGAGGTGGCGCGCCGCTGCCTCCGCGACGACCAGGCCAGCGGCGGCGGGATGTTCCTGCTGCACTGCATCGGCAGCAACGTCTCGGTGCGCCATACCGACCCGTGGATCGCGCGCCACATCTTCCCCAACTCGATGCTGCCGTCGGCCGCGCAGATCACCACCGCCAGCGAAGGCCTGTTCGTGACCGAGGACTGGCACAACTTCGGCACCGACTACGACCTGACGCTGCAGGCCTGGCGCGACAACATCGACGCCGCATGGAATAGCCTGCCGCCGCGCTACGACGAGCGCTTCCGGCGCATGTGGCGTTTCTACCTGGCCGCCTCGATGGCCGCCTTCCGCGCCCGCCGCATCCAGCTCTGGCAGCTGGTCCTGTCGCCCCACGGCGTCCCGGGCGGGTATATCGCGCCTCGGTAAAGCTTTTGGCCACAGATTGCACAGATGCACACAGATGGAGAGCAACAGTTCTTTCAATCTGTGGAATCTGTGCAATCTGTGGTTAAAAGCCTTGTTTCCGGCTTTCACGCGGCGGCAACGCGGGGGTTGCGGTAATGATCGCCCCGGATGGAGCCGATCGCATGATAGTCCGACTGCCGCATTCCAATGCCGCACTGCACGATGAGGGACGCGCGCGCGCGCGGATCTTCGGCGAGGAAGCCAATGTGCTGTACCCGGGGCGCAGCTGGGGCGAGGTCGAACGGCAGATGGCCGATGAATGGGGCGAGGTCCGCGGTGGTTCGCCGCTGTCCTGGCCGCAGGTGCGCCGCGATGCCCGCACCGGCTGGCAGGTCGCGCAGCTCTGCAATCCGGGCCGCCTTTGCGACGACACGCCCGTCGCGGACTGAGGCCGCGCCGATGGCCCGCCCCGTCTGGTCCGGCACGCTGTCCTTCGGGTTGCTCAACATCCCTGTCTCGCTGATGACCGGCGAGCGCAAGACCGACATCTCTTTCCGCATGCTCGACTCGCGCAACAACGCGCCGGTGCGCTACGAGCGCGTCAATTCCGAGACCGGCGAGGAAGTGCCGTGGAAGGACATCGTCAAGGCCTACGAATACGACAAGGGCAGCTACGTGGTCCTGGAGCAGGAAGACATCGCCTCGGCCGCGCCGGAGAGCCATGACGCGATCGAGGTAGAAGCCTTCGTCGAGGCCGGCTCGATCGATCCGCGCTATTTCGAGAAACCCTACGTGCTGGCGCCGGCGAAGAAGGCCGAAAAGGGCTACGTGCTGCTGCGCGAGGCGCTGGAGAAGACTGGCCGCATCGGCATCGCCAGGGTGGTGATCCGCACCCGCGAACACCTGTGCGCGGTGATTCCGCACGGCAAGGCGCTGCTGTTGTTGATGATGCGCTATCCGCAGGAACTGGTGGACCTGGACGAGTACAACATTCCGGAAGGCGCGCGTGGCGACTACCGCATCACCGCCAAGGAACTCGCGTTCTCCGAGCAGTTGATCGACACCATGTCCGGCGAATGGGAGCCAGGCGAGTACCGCGACGAGTTCCGCGAGCGCCTGCACAAGGTGATCAACGAGCGGATGAAGGCCGACGGCGTGGTCAAGCGCGCGCCGGAATCGGAAGCTGCGGCGGAGGAGGGGGCGGCAACCAATGTGGTCGACTTCATGTCCCTGCTGCAACAGAGCATCGACCGCAACAAGCGCACGCCGGCGAAGAAGGCTGCTCCGGCCAAGAAGACCAGCAAGAAGGCCGCGTCGAAGAAGACGGCAACCAGGAAAGCGGCCGCCAAGAAGGGGACGAAGAAGGCAGCCGCGCGCAAGCGCGCCTGATCCCGCGCGGTGAGCCTGCGCGAGTACGCCCGCAAGCGCCGCTTCGGCGAAACTCCGGAACCCGGGGACGCGGGCACCCCCGGCAAGCGCGGCAGGCGCCCGATCTTCGTCGTCCAGCTGCACCACGCCCGCGCGCGGCACTACGACTTCCGCCTGGAGATGGATGGGAGCCTGAAGAGCTGGGCAGTACCCAAGGGGCCATCGCTGCGGGCCGGCGAGAAACGCCTGGCGGTAGAGGTCGAAGATCATCCGGTCGGCTATGCGGACTTCGAGGGCGACATCCCAAAGGGCCACTACGGCGCCGGCCATGTGGACATCTTCGATCGCGGTGTCTGGAATGCCGAAGGCGATCCGCTGCAGGCCCTGGCCGCCGGCAAGATCGACTTCGAGCTGCACGGCGAGAAGCTGCAGGGCGCCTGGAAACTGGTGCGCACCGCACAGGTGCGCAGCGGCAAGCCGCAATGGCTGCTGCTCAAGCGCGACGACGCCTGGGCCGCGGACCTGGAGGCGGACGACATGCTCAACGGGGCGGGCGGGAAGCGCGTCGCGAAGAAGGCAACGGCCAAGCCCGTGCGTCGCAAACGAAAGGACTGGGCGGCGCGTGCCAGTGCGCTGGCGGGCGCACGCGCCAAGCCGCGAAACTGGAAGCCTCCGGCACCGCAGCTGGCGACCTTGCGCGAAGCGCCGCCATCCGGTGACGACTGGCTGCACGAACTCAAGTGGGACGGCTACCGCCTGCTGGTGGAGGTCAGCGGCGGCAAGGTTGCGCTGCGTTCGCGCAATGGGCTGGACTGGACGCCCGATTACCCCGAGATCGTCGCCGCGTTCGAGGCCATGCGCCTGGACGACGCCAGTTTCGATGGCGAGCTGATCGCGCTCACGCCCGAGGGCAGCGACGACTTCGGCCTGCTGCAGAAGGTGATCTCCGGCACCGCGAAGGCGCCGTTGCGCTACCTGCTGTTCGACCTGCCATCGCTGGCCGGTTCCGACCTGGCCGCGACCCGACTGGAGGATCGCAAGGCGTTGCTGGCCGAGCTGCTGGAGGGCGCCGATCCGGTGCTGGCGCTGAGCCAGCACATCGTCGGCCACGGCGCCGAAGTGTTCGCCGCCAGCAAGCGCCAGGGCATGGAGGGCATCGTCAGCAAGCAGTTGGGCGCGCGCTACAGCGCGGGCCGATCGAACAGCTGGATCAAGACCAAGCATGCCCAGGGCGACGAGTTCGTCATCGTCGGCTACACCGCGCCCAAGCGTTCGCGCACCGGCTTCGGTTCGCTGCTGATGGCGACGCGGGAGGAGGGCGCGTTGCGCTACGTGGGCCGCGTCGGCACCGGCTTCGACGATGCCCGGCTGCGCAACCTCAAGGCGCGCATGCAACCGCTGGCGCGCAAGCAGGCGACCGTATCGCTGCCGGCGCATATCCCGTTGCGACCGCGCGACGTGACCTGGATCGAACCGCGCCTCGTCGCCGAACTCGAGTATCGCGGCTGGGGCAAGGAAGGTTTGTTGCGACAGGCCAGCTTCAAGGGCCTGCGCGAGGACAAGACGGTGGACGAGGTGGGCACGACGAAATCGAAGGGCAAGGCACCCGCCGCGGCGCGGATCAGCAGTCCCGGCAAGCTGGTGTTTCCGGGATTGCGCATCACCAAGCAGCAGGTCGCCGATTACTACACCGCAGTGGCGCCGCTGCTGTTGCCGGAGCTGCGCGAGCGGCCGCTGTCCATGGTGCGCTGCCCGGACGGCATCGCCGGGCAATGCTTCTTCCAGAAGCACCACGCCGCTACCCTGGGCAGCAACGTGCGCGCGGTGCCGATCCGCGAGAAGGGCGGCGGCCGCGACGACTACGTCTACGTCGACAGCATCGAGGGCGTGCTCGACCTGGTGCAGATGAACGTGCTCGAGTTCCATCCCTGGGGCGCAAGGATCGAGGATGTCGAGCACCCCGATCGGCTGGTGTTCGACCTGGACCCGGGCGAAGGCGTGGACTGGAACGCGATCAAGGCGGCGGCGCGCGAGATCCGCGCGCGCCTGCAGGAAACCGGCCTGGAGAGCTTCCTGCGCCTGTCCGGCGGCAAGGGACTGCACGTGGTGGTGCCGATCGCCCCGGAGCACGATTGGCCGACGGCCAAGGGATTCTGCGAAGCGTTCGCAAGGGCGATGGAAACCCAGTCGCCAGACCGCTACGTCGCCACAGCGACCAAGGCCAAGCGCAAGGGGGTGATCTTCATCGACTGGCTGCGCAACGGCCGCGGCGCGACCAGCGTGGCCAGCTGGTCGCTGCGTGCGCGCGAACAGGCCGGCGTCGCCGTGCCGCTGAAGTGGAGCGAACTGGGCCGCAGCAAATCAGGCCACGACTACCCGCTCGACAAGGCCCTCCGCCGTGCCGCAAGCCAGCGCAGCGACCCTTGGCAAACCGAAGGCTGGCCCGCTGCCCTCCGTCAGACTCTCCCGGAGTTATAGGCAAACCAAAAAATTAGCCACAGATTCCACAGATTTCACAGATAGGAAAAACATCTGCTCTTCCATCTGTGTTCATCTGTGAAATCTGTGGCTGATCCTGCTTCTGTTCTTGCTTACTTCAACCCGCGACGCTCCAGGAGGGGCTCGATGTCCGGCTCGTGGCCGGCGAAGTCGCGGAACAGCTGCAAGGCGTCCTTGCTGCCGCCCTGGGAGAGCAGGGTGGCGCGGAAGTGGTCGCCGTTCTCGCGGGTCAGGCCGCCGTTCTCCTGGAACCACTTCACGCTGTCGGCGTCCAGGACCTCGGACCAGATGTAGGCGTAGTAGCCGGCCGCGTAGCCGCCCATGATGTGGCTGAAGTACGGGGTGCGATAACGCGGCGGCACGGCCGCGAAGTCGATGCCGTCGGCCTTGAGCGCGGCGGCTTCGAACGCCATCACACCGTCGGCAGCGGGAATCTGCGACGGATCGGTGACCTGGTGCCAGCGCTGGTCGAGCATCGCCGCGCCCAGGTACTCGGTGGTCGCGAAGCCCTGGTTGAACTTCGAGCTGGCCAGGACCTTGTCGAGCAGCGCCTTGGGCATCGGCTCGCCGGTCTGGTAGTGCTTTGCGTAATTGGCCAGCACGCTCGGCCAGTCGGACCACATCTCGTTGACCTGCGACGGGTACTCGACGAAGTCGCGCGGCACGCTGGTGCCGCTGAAGTACGGATACTTCACGTCCGAGAACATGCCGTGCAGCGCGTGGCCGAACTCGTGGAACGCGGTGGTCACTTCGTCCCAGGTCAGCAGGGTCGGCTCGCCTTCGGCCGGCTTGGGGATGTTGAGGTGGTTGGCGATCACCGGCAGGTAGCCGGTGAGGCCGGACTGGTCGACGTAGCTGTTCATCCACGCGCCGCCGCGCTTGGACGGGCGCGCGTACATGTCGGCCAGGAAGATCGCCAGCTGCTTGCCGTCCTTGTCGAACACGTCGAAGACGCGCACGTCCTCGTGGTAGACCGGCAGGTCGGTGCGTTCCTTGAACGTGATGCCGTACAGCTGGGTGGCGGCATGGAACACGCCATCGACGAGCACGCGGTCCAGTTCCAGGTAGGGCTTGAGCTGCGACTCGTCGAAGGCGTATTTGGCCTGGCGCACCTTCTCGCTGTAATAGGCCCAGTCCCAAGGCTCGAGCTGGAACGTCGGCTCGCCCTTGGCAGCCTGTTCCTTGTCGATCATTGCCTGCAGGTCGGCGGCTTCTCGCCTGGCGTTGGCCACGGCGGGGGGAGCCAGCCGGGCGAGCATGTCGTTCACGGCCTTGGGCGTGCCGGCGGTTTCGTCGGCGAGCACGAACGAGGCGTAGTCCGGGTAGCCCAGCAGCTTGGCCCGCTCCAGGCGCAGGTGCATGATCCGCGACACCAGCGCGGTGTTGTCGAACTTGTTGCCACGGCTGCCGCGGGCGACCGAAGCCTGGTGGATGCGCTGGCGCAACGCACGGTCATGGAGGTCGGTTTCCGGCGGCTGGCCGGTGGTGTTCTGCAGCGCGATCACGTACTTGCCGTCCAGCCCACGCTTCTTCGCGGCATCGGCCGCGGCGGTGATGGCGGCATCGGACATCCCGGCAAGTTCGGCGCGGGTGTCGACCACCACCGCCGAATCGTTGACCTCGGCCAGCACGTTCTGGCTGAAGGTGGTGCCAAGCTTCGCCAGCTCGGCGTTCATTTCCTTGAGGCGGGCCTTGTCGGCGGCCGGCAGGTTGGCGCCGGCGCGGACGAAGCTCTTGTAGTACTCCTCGACCAGGCGCTGGTCCTGCGCGTCCATGCCGGCGGCTTCGCGGCCGTCGTACAGGGCCTTGATCCGCGCGAACAGCTTTTCGTTGAGCCGGATCGCATCGCTGTGCGCGGAGAACTTCGGCGCGTATTCCGCGCGCAGCTGCTCGCGCGCGTCGTTGGTGTCGGCACCGACCAGGTTGTAGAACACGCCGGTGGCACGGTCGAGGATGTCGCCGGTCTTCTCCATCGCGACGATGGTGTTGTCGAAGGTCGCCGGCGCCGGGTTGTCGGCGATCGCGGCCACCTGCGCCAGTTCCTCGGCCATGCCGCGGTCGAAGGCGGGGGCGAAGTCGCTGTCCTTGATCCTGTCGAACTGCGGGTAGTGCAGCGGCAGCGGGCTTTCGCTGAAGAACGGGTTGGATTGCTGGGCGTCTGCCGCCACGGGGGTTGCGTCCTGTGCCTGTGCGTAGGGGGAGGTGGCTGCCAGCGCGAGGGCCAGTGCCACGGCAAGGGGGTGCTTCATGCGATTGTCCCGGTCGGATCGTGAAGATCCAAGCCTAGCGCGGCCGATGGCGCCGGCGCCCGTGACGAAAGGCAGGGCGGGCGCGCCGCAGGCGGGTTCACGCCCGCCAAACCGCGGCTGCGGCACGGTATTGGCTCCCCCGCACGGCAGGAGCCTCCCATGCCCATGGAGCTGAATACGTTGATGACCGCCAACCCGGCCTGTTGCGAGCGCGACACGCCGTTGCGCGAGGTGGCGATGATGATGTCCGACAACGACTGCGGGATGATCCCGGTCGTCGACAAGCAAGGCATGCCGTTGGGCGTGGTCACCGACCGCGACATCGCGATCCGCGCGGTCGCCGGCGGCAAGGACACCACCCGTGCCACCGCGGGCGACTACATGACCACGCCGGTCCGCAGCGTGCCGGTCGACACCAGCCTGGCCGATTGCTGCGCGGCGATGGAAGCAGGACAGGTGCGGCGCATGCCCGTGGTCGATACCGACGGCCGGATCTGCGGTGTGGTCGCGCAGGCCGACATCGCCCTCAACGGCAACCCGTCGGCGACCGCCGAAGTGGTGCGCGAGGTGTCCAAACCCTCCTGACGCGCGAAGGCGTGGGCGGGGGTCAGCGGAAGTCGCGTGACTTCGTGGCGACGCCCGCCAGCAGCGGCGTCAGGTCCTCGAGCCGCGACGCGATGAGGTGGCGGCTGCCCTCGGCAGCCTCGACGCGGCCCTCGACCGCCAGCAGGCGCGATTCCAGGAACGCCTGCTGCTGGCGTTCGGCCAGGTCGCGCCACACCACCACGTTGACCATGCCGGTCTCGTCTTCCAGGGTCATGAAGGTCACGCCGCTGGCCGTCTGCGGGCGCTGGCGCAGGATCACCAGGCCGGCGTAGCGGGCGGGGCGGCCGTTGCTGAAATCCGCGAGTTCACGGGCAGGACGATAGCGGCGCGCCCGCAACTGTCGCCGCACCAGTGCCAGCGGATGCGCGCCGAGGGTGAGCCCGGTACTGGCGTAGTCGGCGCGGGTGTCCTCGAATGCGCTGGGCGGCGGGATCGCGATGCGCGCTTCGTCGCTGGAAACCCCGGCGAACAATGGCAACTGCTTTTCGGTGCCGGCGCTGAGCCAGCGCGCACGGTGGCGGTGCCCGGCCAGGCCGCGCAGGGCCGCGGCTTCGGCCAGCCGGTCGAGGCTGCCGTGGTCGAGATCGGCGCGATGCAGCAGGTCGTCCAGGTCGCGCAACGGTGCCTGCGCGCGCGCCGCGACGATGCGTCGCGACGCGTCCTCGCGCAGCCCGGACACCAGGCGCATGCCCAGGCGCAGCGCGTCGCCTTCAAGCGTGCAGTCCCAGTCGCTGTGGCGCACGTCCACCGGCCGCACTTCGATACCGTGCCGGCGCGCGTCGCTGACCAGTTGCGGCGGCAGGTAGAACCCCATCGGCAGCGAATTGAGCAGCGCGCAGGAGAACACCGCCGGTTCGTGGCACTTGATCCAGGCGCTGGCGTAGCTGAGCAGGGCGAAACTGGCGGCGTGCGATTCCGGGAAGCCGTAATCGCCGAAGCCCTTGATCTGCTCGAAGATGCGTTCGGCGTATTCCGGGGTGTAGCCATTGGCAGCCATGCCCTCGAGCAGGCGCACGCGGTGCTTCTCCAGCCCGCCGTGGCGCTTCCACGCGGCCATGTCGCGGCGCAGCTGGTCGGCTTCGCCGGGGGTGTAGTCGGCGGCTTCCATCGCGATGCGCATCACCTGTTCCTGGAACAGCGGCACCCCGAGCGTGCGTTGCAACACGTGGCGCAGTTTTTCCGACGGGTAGTCCACCGGTTCCAGTCCCTGCCGGCGGCGCAGGTAGGGATGGATCATGCCGCCCTGGATCGGCCCGGGGCGTACGATCGCAACCTCGACCACCAGGTCGTAGAAGGTTTCGGGCTTGAGCCGCGGCAGCATCGCCATCTGCGCGCGCGATTCGATCTGGAACACGCCGATCACGTCGCCGCGCTGGATCATCGCGTAGGTGCCGGGGTCCTCGGCCGGGATGGTGGCCAGGCTCAGGTCGCGGCCGCGTTGCGCGCGCATCAGGTCCAGTGCCTTGCGGATGCAGGTCAGCATGCCCAGCGCCAGCACGTCGACCTTGAGCAGGCGCATCGTGTCCAGGTCGTCCTTGTCCCACTGGATGATGGTGCGGTCGGCCATCGCCGCGTTCTCCACCGGCACCAGGCTGTGCAGCGGATGCTCGGAGACGACGAAGCCGCCGACGTGCTGCGACAGGTGCCGCGGCTTGTCGCGCAGCTCGTCGACCAGGGGATGCTCGCGGGCCCTGGCTTCGTCGATGCCCAGTGCCCGGGCCACGTCGCGCACCGCGCTGCGGGTGCGGTAGCGGATCACGGTGGCCGCCAGCGCCGCGCGCTCGCGCCCGTAGCGCGCATAGATGTACTGGATGACTTCCTCGCGGCGCTCGTGCTCGAAGTCGATGTCGATGTCCGGCGGTTCGTTGCGTTCTTCCGACAGGAAACGCTCGAACAGCAGGCCCATGCGCGCCGGGTCGATCGCGGTGACCCCGAGCACGTAGCACACCACCGAGTTGGCGGCAGAACCGCGGCCCTGGCAAAGGATCTCGCGCGAGCGCGCGAAACGGACGATGTCGTGCACGGTGAGGAAATACGGTTCGTAGTCCTTCTTGCGGATCAGCGCCAGCTCCTTCTCCACCAGCGCGCGCGCATTGGCGTCCTCGCCTCGTGGCCAGCGCTCGCGCACGCCTTCTTCGACGAGTTCCCGCAACCAGGTCTGCGCGGTATGGCCTGGCGGCACCAGCTCGTGCGGGTACTGGTAGCCCAGGTCCTGGGCCAGGTCGAAACGGCAGCGGTCGGCGATGCGCAGGGTTTCGCGCAGCAGGGCTTCGGGATGGATCGCGGCCAGCGCGCGGCGCGTGCGCAGGTGGCGCTCGCCGTTCGGGAACAGGCGGGAGCCGGCCTCGGCCACGGTGCAGTGGTGGCGGATCGCGGTCATGGTGTCCTGCAGGGCGCGCCGCGAACGCACATGCATGTGCACGTCGCCGCTGGCCACGGCGGGAATGCCGAGGTCGCCGGCCAGGGCCTGCAGCGCCTGCAGGCGCGCGTCGTCATCCGCTCCGCGGTGCAGTTCCACCGCCAGCCACAGGCGACCGGCGAAGTGCCGTGCCAGCCACGCACCGTCTTCTCGGGAAGGCCCGGCGCCTGGCAACCACAGGGCGAGCACGCCGGGCAGGGCATCGGCGTCCAGGTCGGCACGGCCGAGCGCGTATTCGCCCTTGGCCGAACGCCGGCGCGCCAGGGTGATCAGCCGGCACAGCGTGCTGTAACCCTCGCGGTCCTCGACCAGGAGCACGATCTTCAAACCGTCGTCGAGGGTGAACTCGCTGCCGACGATCAGGCGCACGCCGGTCGCGCGCGAAGCTTCCAGTGCACGCACGATCCCGGCCAGCGAGCATTCGTCGGTGATCGCCAGCGCGCGGTAACCCTGCTCGCGCGCACGCTCGAACAGCTCGGCCGCGCTGGAAGCGCCGCGACCGAAGCTGAAGTCGGACAGGCAATGCAGCTCGGCGTAGTTCGCGGCTTCCGCCGCTCCCGCGGTCATGCGAACCATCCGTGCAGCATCAGCGGGGCGTCGGCGTCGCCGACCGGGCGGAACGCCCAGGCGCGCTGGCCCTGCGCCGTGTCGACCAGGTAGTAATCGCGGCGCACGTCGCCGCCGTCCCACCAGCCGCTTTCCAGCCGTTCGGGGCCGGCCAGCACGACGTGCCCATGTCCGCGCAGGGGCAATGGCTTGTGCAGCAACCAGGTCGGCCGCGGCGCGCTGGCGACCGGCACGTTGCCGGCGACCGGCATCGGCACGCGCCGCCAGGCCTGTTCCGGGCGATGGTCGTCGTGCGCGGCCAGGCCGTGCACGGCCTCGTCGCCCAGGCGCGCGCGCAGGCGTTCGCGCAGGGTCTCCCAAGGCACCGCCTGCGCCGGGCGCGGATCGAACAGTTCACGCCCGGCCGGCACGAACGGCGGCAACTGCTCGGCGACCAGGCGCATGCCGCGCGCCGGTGCCGGCATGCGCGCGTGTTCCATGCGGCTGCGCGCGAGGTCGAACAGCAATGCCGGGTCGCGTTCGGCCGCGAGCAGGCCGACCACGACCTCGGTGTCGGCATGACCTTCATGTTCCAGGTGCACCACGAAACGCTGCACCCCGCCATCGCGTCCGGCCAGGTACGCGCCCAGGCAGGCGGTCATGCGCCGCAAGGGGAACAGCAGCGCCTGCGAACTTTCCACTTCGAAACCGAGCTCGATGCGCAGGTCGAAGCGGTCCGGCGGCGCGTAGGTCTCGAACGGATCCGGGGCGCCGCGCAACTGGTCCAGGTGGCGCAGCAAGCGGGTGCCGAAGCGCTTGCCCAGGGCGTCGCGCGGCGCGGCGAACAACTGCCCGAGCCGGCGCAGGCCCATCGCATGCAGGGCGCGCGCATGTTCCGGATCGAGCCGCGCGCGCGCCACCGGGATCCGCTTCAGCGCGGTATCCAGCGTCGCTTCGTGCACGATCGCCACCCCGTCGTGCATGCCGGCCAGTACCCACGCGGCGCGTGGATTGGGCGCGACCGCGATGCGGTGGGCGACGCCGAACGCTTCCAGGTCCGCGCGCAGTTGCCGTTCGAACGCCGGCCACGGCCCGAACAGGCGCAGGCTGGCGGCGATCTCCAGCACCACGGCATTGTCGAAACACGTCGCGACCTGCGAACTGTAGCGATACGCCCAAGCCGCGAGCAGGTCGCGCCACTGCGCGGCTTCGGCGGCAGGCAACAGGATGCAGGCCCAAAGCATGGCGGCCTCAGCGTGCGCTCGTCGTCGGCATCGGCAACAGGCGTGCCGATGCATTCCCGCCGCGGCACTTGAGCACGCGCAGCCGCGGCGGCGTGCCTTCGATCGCGATGCGCAGGGCGGCCGGCGACGGATTGGTTGCGGCGCGCAGGTCGCGGAAGGCGAAGCCCAGCGCGCGACCGTTGTCGGCAGCGACCTGCAGCCGGCGCAACGCCCGATCGTCCGTGCCAGGCGTCGGCCAGGCCAGCACTGCACCCACGCAACCCGAACGCAGGCATTGCTCGGCGGCCCACAACGCATCGCGCGGCGTGGCCTCGACCAGGTGCAAGTGTCCCAGGTCGACGCCGGCCTGGCGCCAACCGGCGGGGAAGGGCAGGTAGGGCGGGGCGACCAGCACCACCGGCTGCGCGGCACGGGTCAGGCGTGCGAGCGTCGGCAGCAGCAGGCGCAGTTCGCCCACGCCATCGGCCGGCAGCAACAGTTCGGTCAGCGCCGCTTCCGGCCAGCCACCGCCCGGCAGCACCGCGTCCAGCGCCGCATGCCCGGTCGGTTGCGCCACGCGCGGCGGCGCAACAGGTTGTCCTCCGCGCCATACGCGCTGCGCCGACAGCAATGCATCCAGTGCAAGCACCTGGCCCATGGCGGCGGCGCTCAGTGGTTGCGGACCAGGCCGCAATACAGGCCTTCGATCGCGAAGTCCTGGCCGGGCCGGATTTCGATCGCGGCGTAATCTGGATTGCGCGGCAACAGGCGGATGCGATCGCGCTGCAGTTGCAGGCGCTTGATCGTGAGCTCGTCGTCCAGCCGTGCCACCACCACCTGGCCGTCGCGCGCCTGCGCCTGGCGATGCACCGCGACCAGGTCGCCGTCGAGGATGCCCTCGTCGCGCATCGAATCGCCGTGCACGCGCAGCAGGTAATCAGGCCGCAGCGAAAACAACGCCGGATCCAGCGCCAGCACCCGTTCGACACCCGCATCCGCGCCGGCATCCGCCCCGATGGGCACGCCCGCCGCCACCCGCCCCAGCACCGGCACCTGCAATTGCAGTGGATCGTGGGAGCGGCGGAAGCCGCGATCAGACTCCACCAACCGGATCCCCCGCGCCTTCCCCGGCAACAGCGTCAGGTATCCCCTGGCCGCGATCGCCTGCAAATGCTTCTGCGCCGCGCGTGTCTGCCGGAAGCCGAACGCCGCCGCGATCTCGGCCCAGGTAGGCGGCAACCCGTCCACCGCGATGCGCTCGCGCACGAAGTCCAGGATCGCCTGCTGCCGCTGGGTAAGTTCGTCGTGCCCGATGTTCATGGTCGCAATTTTAGTACCTAAGCAGGCAGACACCCGAACCTGCAACCAATTCAACCCCTTACCCGTCTCACTTCATGCGATGAGTTAACCGGAAGAAGCATTTCAGCCACAGATTTCACAGATCGCACAGATAGGGCTTGTTGCTTCCCATCTGTGTTCATCTGTGAAATCTGTGGCCAAAGAGCCCTTCCCGCGATTACTTCTCGACGAAGGCGCGCTCGAAGACGTAGTGGCCGGGGGTGCCGATGCGCGGGGCGGCGGCGAAGCCGCGGCCGTCGAGGAGGGCGCGGAAGTCGGCGAGCATGCCCGGGCTGCCGCACAGCATCGCGCGGTCGTGGTCCGGATCCAGCGGCGGCAGGCCGAGGTCGGTCATCATCTGGCCGCTGGCCATCAGATCGGTCAGCCGCCCACGGTGGCGCCGGCCTTCGTGCATGAAATCCTCGCGCGTGACCGCCGGGTAGTAGTGCAGGCGGCCGCGCACCAGCTCGCCGAGGAATTCGTGTTCGGGCAGGACCTGGGTGATCTCGTCGCGATAGCACAGGTCGGCGGCCTGGCGCACGCCATGGCACAGCACCACGTGTTCGAAACGCTCCCAGGTTTCCGGGTCCTTGATGATCGACAGCCACGGCGCGAAGCCGGTGCCGGTGCCCAGCAAGTACAGGTTGCGGCCCGGATGCAGGTCATGCACCAGCAACGTGCCGGTCGGCTTGCGGCCCACCAGCACCTGGTCGCCGGGCTGGACGTGCTGCAGGCGCGAAGTCAGCGCGCCGTCGGGCACCTTGATGCTGAAGAACTCCAACTGCTCTTCCCAGCTGGCGCTGGCGATCGAGTACGCGCGCAGCAACGGCTTGCTCGAGCCGTCCGGTTGCGGGATGTCCAGGCCGAGCATGACGAACTGGCCGCTGGTGAAGCGCAGCCCGGGATCGCGGGTGGTGGTGAAACTGAAGTAGTCGTCCGTCCAGTGACGGACTTCCAGCACGGTTTCGGTGCCGAAGGCAGAGGACATGCGGCGGGGGAGGTTCTACGGGAAGCCC
>JALYWW010000117.1 GCA_030852515.1 Pseudomonadota bacterium | reverse complement strand
GGATAATCGCGGCTTCCGCCGCTCCCACGGGATGTGCACGCGCGCTGCGGGACGATCGGCCGATGGCCACCCGCAAGCCCCGGAAGCGCGCCGTGCCGGAAGGTTCGGCACCGGAACCCGTCGACGACAGCCTGCGGGCGCTGCGTGAAGCCGCCGAGGGTTGCAAGCGCTGCCCGCTGTGGAAACCCGCCACCCAGACCGTCTTCGGCGAAGGCCCGGAAGACGCGAACGTGCTCGTGCTCGGCGAGCAGCCCGGCGATGCCGAGGACCTGAGCGGACATCCGTTCGTGGGTCCTTCCGGCAAGCTGTTCGACCGGGCGCTGGAGGAGCTCGGCATCGATCGCAGCCGCATCTACGTCACCAATGCGGTCAAGCACTTCAAGTTCGAGCGCCGCGGCAAGATCCGCCTGCACAAGAGCCCGAACGCGGCCGAGCAACGCGCCTGCGGTCTCTGGCTCGAGGGCGAACTGGCGCGCATCCGTCCGCAAGTCGTGGTTTGCCTCGGCGCCATCGCCGCCCGCAACGTGCTTGGCAGCGCCTTCCGGGTGACCCGCGAGCGCGGACGCTGGCATCGCCTGGCCGACGGCACGCGGGTCTTCGCCACGGTCCATCCCTCGGCGGTCCTGCGCCAGCGCGGCGATGCCGCGCGTCATGAGGCCTATCGCGACTTCGTCGCCGACCTGGCGTTGCTGCTCGAGACCTGACCGCCTATTCGATCGCCGCAACCACCAGCAGCACGAAGGCGACCGCGGCCACCACGCCATGGACCACCACCAGCCATGCCGGCAGCAGGACGCGATTCCATTCGTAGGCCAGGAACAGCAAGGTCCCGCCGGCCGCCGCCACCAGGAACAGCAGCAGCGACCAGGCGGCCGCCGCAGGCACTGCGAAAGCGAACACCGCGTAGGCCAGCAGGGCGACGCCGGCGACCGCAAGTCCGCCGTGCCCCATCGCCAGCCATACCGGCGGATTGCGGCGGCCGCCGAAGCGGATGCCGGCCATCGCCAGCCCGCCCAACGCCGCCAGCAGGAACAGCACGCACGCGGTCTGCAACAAAGGCTGGACTTCCATCGCACTCCCTCCATCGTCCTGGGTATGAACGGGATGGAACACCCGCGACGGTACCTGCGGGGTGAAGCCATGTGTAAAGGGAGAGTTTGATAGACTGCATCTATCGTATTGATGAAATCAATCAATTTGATGATTCCAATACACGGCCCTAAGATCCTTCCTGTTGAAGTTTTCCACCCACCCGCGAGGATCCAAAGCGCATGTCCCTCATCAACACCCAGATCAAGCCGTTCAAGGCCCAGGCCCTCAAGCAGGGCAAGTTCATCGAAGTCTCCGACGCCGACCTCAAGGGCAAGTGGTCCGTGGTCGTGTTCTATCCGGCCGACTTCACGTTCGTCTGCCCGACCGAGCTCGAGGACCTGGCCGACAAGTACGAGGAGTTCAAGAAGCTCGGCGTCGAGGTCTACAGCGTTTCCACCGACACCCATTTCGCGCACAAGGCGTGGCATGACACGTCCGAGGCGATCAAGAAGGTGAACTACACGATGATCGGCGACCCGACCGGCGCGATCACCCGCAACTTCGACGTGATGATCGAGGAAGAGGGCCTGGCCCTGCGCGGCACCTTCGTGATCAATCCGGAAGGCCAGATCAAGCTCTGCGAGATCCACGACAACGGCATCGGCCGCGACGCCGGCGAGCTGCTGCGCAAGGTCAAGGCCGCGCAGTACGTCGCTTCCCATCCGGGCGAGGTGTGCCCGGCCAAGTGGAAGGAAGGCGACAAGACCCTGAAGCCGTCGCTGGACCTGGTCGGCAAGATCTAAGCCTGTACCCGCATCCCGGGCGGTTGGCCGCCCGGGATGCCCCAAGTTTTACGGAGCCACACCATGCTTGACGCAGACCTCAAGACCCAGCTGACGGCTTACATGGAGAAGCTCGTCCAGCCGATCGAACTGGTCGCTTCGCTCGACGACAGCGACGCCGCGCGCGAGCTCGACGCGCTGCTGCGCGACATCGCCTCGACGTCCGACAGGATCACCCTGCGCGAGGGCGACGACGCGCGCAAGCCGTCTTTCGCGATCGTGCGCACGGGCACCGACGTATCGGTGCGTTTCGCCGGCATCCCGATGGGCCACGAGTTCACGTCGCTGGTGCTGGCGCTGCTGCAGGTCGGCGGCTACCCCCCGAAGATCGAGGAAGCGCTCGCCAACCAGGTCCGCGACCTCGAAGGCGAGTTCGCGTTCGAAACCTACATGTCGCTCTCCTGCCAGAGCTGCCCGGACACGGTCCAGGCGCTGAACCTGATGAGCGTGCTCAACTCCAATATTTCCCACGTCGCCATCGACGGCGCGCTGTACCAAGGCGAAGTCGAGGCGCGCGAGATCATGTCCGTGCCGACCGTCTATCTCAACGGCGAACCCTTCGACCAGGGCCGGATGACGGTCGAGCAGATCGTGGCCAGGCTCGATACCGGCGCCGCCGCGCGCGAAGCCGAGAAGATCCGCAACAAGGACGCATTCGACGTGCTCGTGGTCGGCGGCGGCCCGGCTGGCGCCGCGGCGGCGGTGTATGCCGCGCGCAAGGGCATCCGCACCGGCGTGGCCGCGGAGCGATTCGGCGGCCAGGTGCTCGACACCCTGTCGATCGAGAACTTCGTCTCGGTGCAGTACACCGAAGGCCCGAAGCTCGGCGTCGCGCTGGAACAGCACGTGCGCGAGTACGACGTCGACGTGATGAACCTGCAGCGCGCGACGAAGCTCGTGCCCGCGAACGAACCCGGCGGCACCATCGGCATCGAGCTCGAGAACGGCGCCACCCTCAGTGCGCGCAGCGTGATCCTGTCCACCGGTGCACGCTGGCGGCAGATGGGCGTGCCCGGCGAGGACCGGTACCGCAACAAGGGCGTGGCCTATTGCCCGCACTGCGACGGCCCGCTGTTCAAGGGCAAGCGCGTGGCGGTGGTCGGCGGCGGCAACTCCGGCGTCGAAGCCGCGATCGACCTGGCAGGCATCGTCGAGCACGTCACCCTGATCGAGTTCGATTCGAAGTTGCGCGCCGACGAAGTGCTGCAGCGCAAGCTGCGCAGCCTGGCCAACGTCGACATCATCGTCAGCGCGCAGACCACCGAAGTACTGGGCGACGGCCAGAAGGTCAATGCGCTGGTCTACAAGGATCGCGAGAGCGGCGAGTCGCGCACGGTCGAACTGGCCGGCGTGTTCGTGCAGATCGGCCTGCTGCCCAATACCGAATGGCTCAAGGGCGCGGTGGAACTGAGCCCGCGCGGCGAGATCGTGATCGACGACCGCGGCGCGACTTCGGTGCCAGGCGTATTCGCGGCCGGCGACGCTACCACGGTGCCGTACAAGCAGATCGTGATTGCGATGGGGGCCGGCAGCACCGCGGCGCTGAGCGCGTTCGACCACCTGATCCGGACGTCGGCGCCCGCCGACGTGGCCGAGGCGGCGTGAACCTGCGCGACCTCCAGTACCTGGTGGCGCTGGCCGACCATCGCCATTTCGGGCGCGCGGCCGCCGCCAGCTTCGTCAGCCAGCCCACGCTCTCGACCCAGATCCGCAAGCTGGAGGAGGAGTTGGGCGTGGCGCTGGTCGAACGCGCGCCGCGCAAGGTGATGCTGACCCCGATCGGCCACGACATGGCCGAGCGCGCACGCAGGGTGCTGCGGGAAGTCGAACAGATGCGCGAGGCCGCGCGCCGCAACCAGGATCCGGAAGCCGGCACGGTGCGCCTGGGCATGTTCCCGACGTTGGGCCCTTACCTGCTTCCGCACGTGATGCCGCTGCTGCGCGCGCGCTTCCCGCGCCTGGAAATGCTGCTGGTAGAGGAAAAGAGCGACGTCCTGCTCGAGCGCCTGCACGAGGGCAAGCTGGATGCCGCGTTGCTGGCGCTGCCGCTGCACGACGAGCAGATGCACGTCGAGTTCCTGTTCGAGGAGCCTTTCCTGCTGGCCGCGCCCAGCCACCATCGGCTTGCCGGACGCGAGGCATTGGACCTCAGCGACCTCGAAGGCGAGCGCCTGCTGCTGCTGGAGGACGGCCATTGCCTGCGCGACCAGGCGCTGGACGTCTGCCACCTCGCCGGCGCGGCAGAGAAGTCCGAGTTCCGCGCCACCAGCCTGGAAACGCTGCGGCAGATGGTCGCCGCCAACGTCGGCGTGACCCTGCTGCCGACCCTCGCGGTGAAGCCGCCGGTGGCCCGATCGGAGGACATCGTGCTGCTGCCGTTCCGCGGTTCGCACCCCAGCCGGCGCATTGCCATGGCCTGGCGCAGGAGTTCGGCGATGGGGGGCTTCCTGGGACAACTGGCGAGCGTGTTCCGGGCATTGCCTGCGCAGCTGTTCACCCCTGACCCCGGCCAGGGCATGCCCCGGCCCGCCCAGGCCGCCGCGCCAGTTGAACCCGCGGCCCGCACCGGCTAACTTGTCCCCATTCGAACGACCTGCGGGCGGGACGCACGACGTCCTGCCCGCATTGCTATTGGGCAAACATGCCTGGAGGTTTCCAATGTCCGCCAATTCACCGTCACGATCCGATTCTCCGCCGCTGGTGCTGTCGCGGCTGGATTGCGATCGCCTGGAGGCGCTGCTCGAGCGTCCGGCCCATGCCGGCCCGGCCTTCGACGCGCTGCGCGACGAGATCGCGCGCGCCGAAGTGCGCGAGCCCCAGGACATGCCCGGCGACGCCATCACCATGAATTCGACGGCGCGCTTCCGCGACGAGAACAGCGGCCAGGAACGCGAGATGACCCTGGTCTATCCGCACGAAGCCGACGGCGGCCCCGGCAAGGTCTCGATCCTGGCGCCGGTCGGCAGCGCCCTGCTCGGCCTGCGCACCGGCCAGGCCATCGACTGGCCGATGCCCGGTGGAAACA
>JALYWW010000048.1 GCA_030852515.1 Pseudomonadota bacterium | reverse complement strand
GGCGGCCACTAAGCCCAGGCTTCGCGAAAACGAAAAAGGCTCCGAGGAGCCTTGATCGCCACGCGAAAAAGCGTGGTAGCGGGGGCAGGATTTGAACCTGCGACCTTCGGGTTATGAGCCCGACGAGCTGCCAGACTGCTCCACCCCGCAGCAGAAGCGGAATTATGCGGGACCGGGCCTGCCGTGGCAAGCCCGGGACTGGCCTAGATGAACGCGGCCTGGCACCAGGCCATGATCGGGTTCCAGGCGAAACCCAGCACCAGCAGGGCCAGGGCGTTGATGCTGAACGCCGCGCGCAGCGCGCCGTCGCCGGTCCGCGGCTCGGGCGCGCCCTCTTCGGGCGCGTCGAAGTACATGGCCTTGCACACGCGCAGGTAGTAGAAGCAGCCGACCACCGCGAACACGATGCCGACGATCGCCAGCCACAGCAGGTCGCCGTGGATCGCCGCGTTGAGCACCGCCAGCTTGGCCCAGAAGCCCAGGAATGGCGGGATGCCGGCCAGCGACATCATCGCGATCAGCATCATCCCCGCCAGCCACGGGTTGCGCGCGGCCAGTCCCTTGAAGTCGTCGATCCGGTCGGCCTCGTAGCCTGCGCGCGCCAGCACCACGATCGCGCCGAACGCGGCGGTCGACATGATCGCGTAGGTGATCGCGTAGAACATCGCCGCCGCGTAGCCCACCGAATCGGCCGCCGCCAGGCCCATGAACAGGAAGCCGACGTGCGACACCGTCGAGTAGGCGAGCATGCGCTTGAGGTTGGACTGGGCCAGGGCCACCAGGTTGCCGACGGCCAGCGACACCACCGCGAGGCCGGCAATGAGCAGGCGCCATTGCCCATCCAGCGGGCCGACGCCGGCCTCGAACAGGCGGTACGCCATCGCGAATGCGGCCAGCTTCGGGGCCGAACCGATGAACACCGTGATCGGCGTCGGCGCGCCGTGGTAGGTGTCGGGCAACCACATGTGGAATGGCGCCGCACCGAACTTGAAGGCGACGCCGGCGACCAGGAACACGGTCCCCATCAGCAGCAGGGTGGTTTCGCCGGAACCCGCGATCGCGTCGTTGAGCGTCGCCAGGTCGAGGGTGCCGGTCGCGCCGTACAGCAGCGACATGCCGTACAGCAGCAGCCCCGAGGCCAGCGAGCCGAGCACGAAGTACTTCATCGCCGCTTCCGAGCCCAGCGGGCTGTCGCGGTCGATCGCCACCAGCGCGTACGAGCACAGCGCAAGCAGTTCTAGCCCCAGGTACACCATCACCAGGCTGCCGGCGGAGACCAGCAGCATCATGCCGGCGGTGGCGAACATCATCAGCACCGCGATTTCGCCCTTGTACAGCCCGCGCTCGCGCATGAACGGCCACACGTAGACCAGCGACAGCGCCGTGACCACGCAGGCGACGACCTTGAGCACGTCGGCCATGGTGTCGCGCACGAACATGCCGCCGAGCACTGTCCCCTGCCCGCCGACGCCGCAGGCGATCAGCGCCGCCACCAGGAGCAGCACGGCGATGGCCAGGACATTGGTGATGGCGCGACGCTTCTCTTCGACGAACAGGTCGAGCATCAGCAGCGCGAAGGCAGCACCGACCAGCACCAGCTCGGGCAGCAGCGGCAGCAGTTCGGCGGCGGTGGGCATGGTCGGAGTCATCCGGCTTGCGTCCTCAGAGCTTGCTTGCGGCGAGCTGGCTCGCCAGTTGCGCGATGGAGGGCTCCATCAGGTCGGTCAGCGGCTTCGGCCACACGCCGATCAGCAGCACGCCGGCGGCGAAGGTGCCGAGCACGATCCACTCGCGCATGTCGATGTCCTTCATCTTCGCGACGTTGGCATTGCCGATGTCGCCCCAGATGATGCGCTTGGCCAGCCACAGCGTGTACGCGGCGCCGGTGATCAGCGTGGTCGCCACGCCGAACGCGAGCAGCGGGTGCACCTGGAAACTGGCCAGGATCACCATGAATTCGCCGACGAAGCCCGACGTGCCCGGCAGGCCGGAGTTCGACATCGAGAAGAAGATCATGAACGCGGCGAACCACGGCATCACGTTGGCGACGCCGCCGTAGTCGGCGATCCGGCGCGTGTGCAGGCGGTCGTAGAGCACGCCGACGCAGGAGAACATCGCGCCGGAGATGAAGCCGTGGCTGATCATCTGCACCATCGCGCCCTGCAGGCCGAGGCGCGCGGCGTCGAGGTTGCCGTACTCCCGGACCAGGGCGAAGGCGATGAAGATGCCCATGGTCACGAAACCCATGTGCGCGACCGACGAATAGGCGATCAGCTTCTTCATGTCGTCCTGGACCAGGGCGACCAGGCTGACGTAGATGATCGCGACCAGGCTCAGCGCGATCACCAGCCAGGCCCATTCGTGGCCGGCGTCGGGCACGATCGGCAGGCTGAAGCGCAGGAAACCGTACCCGCCGATCTTCAGCATGATCGCCGCCAGCACCACCGAGCCGCCGGTCGGCGCCTCGACGTGCGCATCCGGCAGCCAGGTATGGACCGGGAACATCGGCACCTTGACCGCGAACGCGATCAGGAAGGCGAAGAACAGCCAGACCTGCTCCTGCATCGACAGCGGCAGCGCGTACATGTCGGCGAGCTGCCAGCTGCCCCCCTTCAGGTACAGGTATACCAGGCCGACCAGCATGAACACCGAGCCGAGGAAGGTGTAGAGGAAGAACTTGAGCGACGCGTAGACGCGGCGCGGGCCGCCCCAGACGCCGATCAGGATGAACATCGGGATCAGCATCGCCTCGAAGAACACGTAGAACAGCATCGCGTCCATCGCTGCGAACACGCCGATCATCACGCCTTCGAGGACCAGCATCGAGGCGACGTACTGGTTGACCCGCTTCTGGATCGGCGCCCACGCGCCCACCAGCACCAGCACCGAGGTCAGCGTGGTCAGGCCGATCAGCGCCACCGAGATGCCGTCGGCGCCGAGGTTGTACTGGATGTCGAACGCCGGGATCCACGCGTGCCGCTCGACGAACTGCATGCCGGGGTCGGCGAAGTCGAAGCCGGTGAACAGCAGCACGCTCGCCGCCAGGGTCGCCAGCGCGAACGCAAGCGCGGCCCAGCGCGCCGCTTGGGCGCGGGCATCGCCCAGCGCCAGGCACAGCGCGCCGCCAATGATCGGCAGCCAGACCAGCAGGCTGAGCAACGGGAGGGAGGTCATGGTCGACATGCGGTCAGTGCCAGTAGCGAAGCAGTACGGCCAGCAGCGCGATCAAGCCGAGGATCATCACGAAGGCGTAGTCGTAGAGGAAGCCGGATTGGGTCTTGCGCAGCAGGCCCGCCGCATGGGCGACCACGCGCGTGCTGCCGTTGACGAAAAAGCCGTCGATCACGCGTTCGTCGGCCTGGCGCGAGACCTTGCCCAGCGCCACGCCACCGCCGGCGAAGCCCTGGATCCAGAGCCGGTCGAAGCCGTACTTGTCCTCGAGGATGCGCACCGGCAGCGAGAGCGCGCGGCGCGCCTTGCCGTGCAGCTCCGGCTTCCACCAGTACATCACGGTCGCCAGCAGGAAGCCGCCGAACGCCAGCCAGAACGTCGGCGCCTGGAAACCATGCAGGGCGAACTTGACCGGCCCGTGCCACATGTCCGCGCCGATCTTCGCGACCACGTCGCGCGCCGCAGCCACGTCGATCGAACCGAGGAAGAACGGCAGCTGCTGCACGTGTCCCATCATGTCGGTGCCGAACAGCATCGGCCCGGCGGTCAGGAAGCCGATCACGATGGACGGGATGGCCAGCAGCACCAGCGGCAGGGTCACCACCCAGGGCGATTCGTGCGGCTCGTGCGCACCGTGGTGGCCATGGTCGTCGTGCGCATCGTGCGCGTGGGCATCATGCGATGCCTCGCGGAAGCGCTCCGCGCCGAAGAACGTCAGGTACAGCAGGCGGAAGCTGTAGAACGAGGTCACGAACGCGCCCAGCAGCACCGCCCAGTATCCGTAGGTCGCAATCCAGTTGCCGGCTTCGTGGGCGTGTTCCGCCGCGGCCTCGATGATCGTGTCCTTGGAATAGAAGCCGCTGAAGAACGGCGTTCCCACCAGGGCCAGGGTGCCGATGAGCATGGTCCAGAACGTCACCGGCATGTACTTGCGCAGGCCGCCCATGCGGCGCATGTCCTGCTCGTGGTGCATGGCGATGATCACCGAACCCGCGCCCAGGAACAGCAACGCCTTGAAGAACGCGTGGGTCATCAGGTGGAAGACCGCGGCACTGTATGCCGACACGCCCAGGGCCACCGTCATGTAACCCAGCTGCGACAAGGTGGAGTACGCGACCACGCGCTTGATGTCGTTCTGGACGATGCCGATCAGGCCGGCGAAGAAGGCCGTGGTGGCGCCGATGAACAGCACGAACAGCAACGCGGTCTCGCTGAGTTCGAACAGCGGCGACATCCGCGCCACCATGAAGATGCCGGCGGTGACCATGGTCGCGGCGTGGATCAGCGCCGAGATCGGGGTCGGGCCTTCCATCGAGTCGGGCAGCCACACGTGCAGCGGCACCTGCGCCGACTTGCCCATGGCACCGATGAACAGGCAGATGCAGATCAGGGTCGCGACCGACCATTCGTGGCCGCTGAACACCGGCACGGTCAGGCCGGCGATGCCCGGCGCGTGCGCGAACACGGTGGCGTAATCCAGCGAGCCGAACCAGTACAGGATCGCGGCGATGCCGAGGATGAAGCCGAAGTCACCGACGCGGTTGACCAGGAACGCCTTGAGGTTGGCGAAGATCGCGGTCGGCCGCTTGAACCAGAAGCCGATCAGCAGGTACGACACCAGGCCCACTGCTTCCCAGCCGAAGAACAGCTGCATGAAGTTGTTGGACATCACCAGCATCAGCATCGAGAAGGTGAACAGGCTGATGTAGCTGAAGAAGCGCTGGTAGCCCGGATCCTCGGCCATGTAGCCGATGGTGTAGACGTGCACCAGCAGCGAAACGAAGGTGACCACCACCATCATCATCGCCGTCAGCTTGTCGACCATGAAGCCGACGTGGGCTTCGTAGCCGCCGATGCTGAACCAGGTATAGAGGTTCTCGTTGAACGCAGGCGCGCCCTGCCCGACCAGCTGGTACAGCACCCAGCACGACAGGCCGCAGCTCAGCGCCACGCCGGCGATGGTCACCGCATGCGAACCGATCCGCCCGACCTGCCTGCGGAACAGCCCGGCGACGATCGAGCCGACCAGGGGCGCCAGCACGATCGCCAGCAGCACCTGCTTCGAGATGGCCAAGCCGTTGTAGAGTTCTGCCATCGGCTCAGCCCTTCAACGTGTCGATGTCGGCGACATCAATGGTGCGCCGGTTGCGGAACAGCGTGACCAGGATCGCCAGGCCGATCGCGGCCTCGGCCGCGGCCACGGTGAGGATGAAGAACACGAACACCTGTCCCGACGCGTCGCCCAGGTGGCGCGAGAAGGCGACGAAGTTGATGTTGACCGAGAGCAGCAGCAGCTCGATGCACATCAGCAGCACGATCACGTTCTTGCGGTTGAGGAAGATCCCCGCCACCGCGATGCAGAACAGCGCCGCGCCCAGGCTGAGGAAATGACCGAGCGCCAGCCCGGTGGTCAGGGTGGTCATGGCTTGGCCTCCTGGTCGCCGTCGGTTTCTTCCGCTGGCGGCGCGGGCTTCGTCGCATCCATCCGCACCATGCGCAAGCGGTCGGAAGGACGCACCCTGCCCTGCTTCAACGGGTCCTGGTGGCGCGCGCCGACGCGCCGGCGCAGGGTCAGCATCACCGCGGCAATGACCGCCACGGTCAGGATCACCGCCGCGACTTCGAACGGCAGCAGGAAGTCGGTGAACAGCGCATGCGCCAGCCAGGTGGTGTTGCCCTCGACCGAGGCGACCTGCGCCGCGTTGTCGGCGAACGGCTCGACGCTGCGCGCACGGATGCCGATCAGCGCGAGCATCTCGGCCAGCATCACCACCGCGACCACCAGCCCGACCGGCAGGTAGCGCACGTACCCCTTGCGCATCTTCACGATGTCGACGTCGAGCATCATCACCACGAACAGGAACAGGACCATCACCGCGCCAACGTAGACCAGCACCAGCACCAGGCCCAGGAACTCGGCGCCGGCCAGGATCCAGGTGCAGGCCACGGTGAAGAAGGTCAGGACCAGGAACAGCGCCGAGTGCACCGGGTTGCGTGCACCGATCACCCCGATCGCGGACATCACGGCGGTGGCGGCGAAGACGTAGAAGGCGATAAGCGGGAAATCCATGGGCATGTCGTCCATCCGGTCCTCAGCGGAACGCAGCGTCTGCGGCGCGGCGTTCGGCGATTTCCGCTTCCAGGCGATCGCCGAGGGCCAGCAGCTGCGGCTTGGTCACGATGTTCTCGCCGCGGTTCTCGAAGTGGTATTCGTGCAGGTGGGTCTCGACGATCGAGTCCACCGGGCAGGATTCCTCGCAGAAGCCGCAGAAGATGCACTTGAACAGGTCGATGTCGTAGCGCGTGGTGCGGCGGGTGCCGTCGGCGCGCTGCTCGGAATCGATGGTGATCGCCAGCGCCGGGCACACCGCCTCGCACAGCTTGCAGGCGATGCAGCGTTCCTCGCCGTTCGGGTAGCGGCGCAGCGCATGCAGTCCGCGGAAGCGCGGCGACTGCGGGATCTTCTCCATCGGGTACATCATCGTGTACTTGGGACGGAACAGGTATTTCAGGGTCAGCCACATGCCCTGGAACAGCTCGATCAGCAGCAGCCCGCGGAACCAGGCGACGACCCCGGTGTTGGATTGGGTGGACATCAGCGGCCTACCTCGAACACGCCGTAGTACGCCATCAGCGCGGTCACGAAAATCCAGGCGATGGTCAGCGGAATGAAGACCTTCCAGCCCAGGCGCATGATCTGGTCGTAGCGGTAGCGCGGGAAGGTGGCGCGGAACCAGATATAGCAGCTGGCGAAGAAGAACACCTTGGCGAACAGCCACCACCAGCCGTCGACCGACAGCAACGGGATGCCCAGGCCCTGCAGCGGGCTGAGCCAGCCGCCGAGGAAGAACAGCGACACCAGAAAGCTGACCAGGATCATGTTTGCGTATTCGGCCAGGAAGAACAGCGCGAACTGCGCGCCCGAATACTCGACCATGTGGCCGGCCACGATCTCCGATTCGCCCTCGACCACGTCGAACGGCGCGCGGTTGGTCTCTGCGACGCCCGACACCATGTAGATCACGAACAGCGGCAGCAGCGGCAGCCAGAACCATTCCAGGAAGCCGGCGTTGCCCGACTGGGCCATGACGATCTCGCTGATGTTGAGGCTGCCGGCGGCGATCAGCACGCCGACCAGGGCGAAGCCCATCGCGATCTCGTAGCTGATCATCTGCGCCGATGCGCGCATCGCCCCGAGGAAGGCGTACTTCGAGTTCGATGCCCAGCCGGCGATGATGATGCCGTACACGCCCAGCGAGGTCATCGCCAGCAGGTACAGCAGGCCGGCGTTGGCGTCGGACAGCACCACCTGTGCGTCGAACGGCACTACGGCCCAGGCGGCGAAGGCCGAGATCACCGCGACCAGCGGCGCGGCCACGTACAGCACCGGGTGCGCCGCGGTCGGCGTCACCACTTCCTTGAACAGGAGCTTGAACACGTCGGCGAAGGCCTGGAACACGCCCATGCCGACGTACATCGGCCCGTGGCGCACATGCATCCAGCCCAGCAGCTTCCGCTCCCAGACCACGTAGAAGGCCACGGCCAGGATCACCGGCACGGCGATGGCCAGGATCGCCAGCACCAGCCAGATCACCACGCCGATCGCACCCAGCGACAGCAGCCAGTCGCGCATCGGGACGATGATGTTGGTCATCAGCGGATTCACGCCAGGCAAGTTCATGCGCGGATGACCTCCACCTTGCCGGCCGTTGCCAGCGGCGCGCTCGCGCCGTAGCCCGACTCGATCCAGGCACTGCCCGGTGCGACGCGCGGTTCGAGCGCGAGCGGCAGGGTCGCCGTACCGAAGCCGGTCGACGCCTTGACCATCGTTCCGTCCGCCATGCCGCCGGCGTCGGCCGGGTTCAGCGCGATGCGCGCGCCTACGGTCAGCGGATGCGCCTGCAACGCGGCGGCGCGGCGCACGACGGCGTCGCCGCGGTAGATGGCCTGCGACATCGCGATTTCCAGGCCGCTGCTGCCCTTGTTGGCAGCCGCGCCGCGGGCCACCGCGACCTCGCGCGGTGCCATCCCGGCGCGCACGCCGGCCAGGTCGGTGAACTCGAAGCCGGGGGCGTCCAGTTCGCCACCCAGGGCACGCAGCACGCGCCAGCCGGCGCGCGCCTCGCCCGGCAGCTTGCCGGCAGCGACGGCCTGCTGGTCGCGGCCATCGAGGTTGGTCAGGGTCGCGTCGACCTCGGGCAGCGCACCGATCGGCAGGATCACGTCGGCGACCCTGCGCGTGGAGTTGCATGCGAACTGGCTGAAGGCAACGACCTGGGCATTGCCCAGCGCCTGCATCGCCAGCGCCTGGTCGGCGAAGTCCAGTCCCGGCTCGATGCCGTAGATGAGGTAGGCCCCGCGCGCGTCGCGCAACATCGCCTGCGCGTCCCGTGCGGTCGGCAGCACGCCGTGGCGGGACAGGCCGAGCGCATTGGCGCCTTGCGGAATGCGGCACAGCGCGGCGTTGTTGGCGCTGGCGAAGTCGCGCGCGGCAGCGCGGATGGCGGCCGCATGCGCGCCCGTTTCAGCCACGCCGCCGACGATCACAACTGCGTTGGCGGCGCCATCCAGGCGCACGTTGCCGATCGCGGCGGCAAGCTGCGAGGGCGGCACGACCTGCTTCGAAGCGACTTCGAAAGTGAAGTCGAAGTCGACCGGATTGACCACGTGCACCGCCGCGCCGCGCAACTGCGCCTTGCGCACCCGCGCATGCAGCAGCGGCAGTTCATGGCGCAGCTGCGAGCCGACGATGACGATCGCGCCGGCGTCCTCGATCGCCGCCATCGGCAGCGCGAACGCCTCGGCGATGGCGCCGTCGGACAGGTCCTGCTGGGCGATGCGATGATCGAGGTTGCCGGTGCCCAGGGCTTCGGCAAGGCGGGCCAGCAAGGCGCCCTCCTCGTTCGAGGTCGCCGGGTGCGCGAGGATGCCGAGCTTGTCGGCGCCGTTGTCGCGCAGGATGGTCGCCGCCTTCAGCAACGCCTCGTCCCAGCTCGCCTCGCGCCAGTCGCCGTCGTCGCCGTTGCGGGCAACGCGGACCAGCGGGCGGGTCGCGCGGTCGTCGGCATACAGGCCCTGGTGCGAATAGCGGTCGCGGTCGGACAGCCAGCACTCGTTGACGTCTTCGTTGTCGCGCGGGACGGTGCGCAGCACGTCGCCGCGGCGCACGTGCAGGAAAAGGTTGCTGCCCATCGCGTCGTGATAGCCGAGCGACTCGCGCGCAACCAGTTCCCACGGACGGGCGCGGAAGCGGAATACCTTGTTGGTCAGCGCGCCGACCGGGCACACGTCGATGACGTTGCCCGACAGCTCGGTGGTCAGCGGCTTGCCGTCGTAGGTGCCGATCTGCAGGTTCTCGCCGCGCATCATGCCGCCCAGCTCGTAGGTGCCGGCGACTTCGGCGGTGAAGCGGATGCAGCGCGTGCACTGGATGCAGCGGGTCATCTCGGTGGCGACCAGCGGACCCATGTCTTCGTCGGCGACCACGCGCTTGCGCTCGGAGAAGCGCGACACCGAACGGCCGTAGCCCAGCGACAGGTCCTGGAGTTCGCACTCGCCGCCCTGGTCGCAGATCGGGCAGTCGAGCGGATGGTTGATCAGCAGGAACTCCATCACGTTGCGCTGCGCCTTGAGCGCCTTGTCGCTGCGCGTGCGCACCTGCATGCCGTCCATCACCGGGGTGGCGCAGGCCGGCGCCGGCTTGCCCATCTTCTCCACGTCGACCAGGCACATGCGGCAGTTGGCCGCGATCGCCAGCTTGTCGTGGTAGCAGAAGCGCGGGATCGGGATGCCGGCCTTGTCGGCGGCATGGATGATCATCGAGCCCTTGGGCGCGGCCATCTCGACGCCGTCGATGAAGACGGTGACGTGGTCAGGGGGCAGGCTCGGGTTCACGGGCTGGGCGCTCATGCCGCCACCGCCTTCGACACGACCTTGCCGTCACGCTGGTCGTCGACCAGGAATCGCTTGTTCACGATCGCGTACTCGAACTCGTCCCAGTAGTGGCGCAGGAAACCCTGCACCGGCCAGGCGGCGGCCTCGCCGAAGGCGCAGATGGTGTGGCCCTCGATCTGCCCCGCCGCGGCGCGCAGCATCTGCAGGTCGTCGAGCGTGGCCTGCTGCTCCGCGATGCGGGTCAGCATGCGGTACATCCAGCCGGTGCCCTCGCGGCACGGCGTGCACTGGCCGCAGCTTTCCTGGAAGTAGAAACGGGCGATGCGCTGGCAGGCGCGGACCATGCAGGTGGTCTCGTCCATCACGATCACCGCGCCGGAACCGAGGCCGGAACCGGCCTTCTGCAGCGCGTCGTAATCCATGGTCACGCCGTTCATCATGATTTCGGCCGGCAGTACCGGCATCGACGAACCGCCGGGGATCACGCCCTTGAGCTTGTGACCGTTGCGCACGCCACCGGCCATCTGCAGCAGGTCGGCGAACGAGGTTCCCAGGCGGATTTCATAGTTGCCCGGCTTGTTGACGTGGCCGGACACCGAGAACACCTTGGGCCCGCCGTTGTTGGGCTTGCCCAGGTTGAGGAACCACTCGGGGCCGTTGCGGATGATCGCCGGCACCGACGCGTAGGTTTCGGTGTTGTTGATCGTGGTCGGCTTGCCGTACAGGCCGAAGTTGGCCGGGAACGGCGGCTTGTAGCGCGGCTGGCCCTTCTTGCCTTCCAGCGACTCCATCAGCGCGGTCTCTTCGCCGCAGATGTAGGCGCCGGCGCCGAGCGCGTTGTGGATCTCGATGTCGATGCCGCTGCCGAGGATGTCCTTGCCCAGCCAGCCGTTGGCATAGGCCTCGCGGGTGGCCTCTTCCAGGTGCTCGAACGGCTCGTGGTGGAACTCGCCGCGCAGGTAGTTGTAGGCCACGGTCGAACCGGTGGCATAGCACGCGATCGCCAGGCCCTCGATCACCGCATGCGGGTTGTAGCGCAGGATGTCGCGGTCCTTGGCCGTGCCCGGCTCCGACTCGTCGGAGTTGCAGAGGATGTACTTCTGGATGCCGCTGCCCTTGGGCATGAAGCTCCACTTCAGGCCGGTCGGGAAGCCCGCGCCGCCGCGACCGCGCAGGCCCGACTGCTTGACCATCTCGACCACGGCCGACGGCTCGATCTTCTCTTCGAGGATCTTGCGCAGCGCGGCGTAGCCCCCGGTCTTGAGGTAATTCTCGTAAGACCACGGCTTGTCGAAATGCAGCGTCGTGTAGACGACGTTGTGCTCCGCCGGTGCGGGACCGACCGGACCATAACCTTCCGAATAGTGCGAGTTGCCGCCCATTACTTCAGTCCGTCCAGCAGCTCGTCCACCTTCGCGGCGTCGAGCTTCTCGTGGTAATGCCCGTTGATCACGACCACCGGCGCGCCGCAGCACGCAGCCACGCACTCTTCCTCGCGCTTGAGGTAGACGCGGCCGTCCGCGGTCGACTCGCCCAGCCTGCAGCCCAGCTTCTTCTCGGCATGCGCGACGAGGTCCTGGGCGCCGTTGAGCCAGCAGCTGATGTTGGTGCAGAAGGCGACGTTGTTGCGGCCGACCTGCTTCGTCTCGAACATCGAATAGAAGGTCGCGACCTCATACGCCCACACCGGCGGCAGGTCCAGGTACCTGGCCACCGCCGCGATCAGCTCGTCGGTCAGCCAGCCCCCGTTCTGCTCCTGCGCGGCATGCAGGCCCTGGAGCACGGCCGAGCGCTTGCGGTCCGGCGGGAACTTGGCCAGCCAGTGGTCGATGTGCGCGCGGGTCGCATCCGTCAGCGCGACCATCGGGTCGACGTTGCGTGCGTTCTCGAAATTGCCAGTCGCTTTCATCGGTCCATAACCCTAGCGGTCGATCTCGCCGAAGACGATGTCGTAGGTGCCGATCATCGCCACCACGTCGGCGAGCATGTGGCCCCTGACGAACTCGTCCATCGAGGACAGGTGGGCGAAGCCCGGCGCGCGCAGGTGCGCGCGGAACGGCTTGTTGGCGCCATCGCTCACCAGGTAGCAGCCGAACTCGCCCTTCGGCGCTTCGACCGCGGCGTAGGTTTCGCCCGCGGGCACGCAGTAGCCCTCGGAAAACAGCTTGAAATGGTGGATCAGCGCTTCCATGTCGTCCTTCATCTCCTCGCGGGAGGGAGGCGCGACCTTGAAGTTGTCGACCATCACCGGGCCGGGATTGGCCTTGAGCCACTTCACGCACTGGGTGATGATCCGCGCGGACTGGCGCATTTCGGCCACGCGCACCAGGTAGCGGTCGTAGCAGTCGCCCTCGACGCCGACCGGGATGTCGAAATCGACCTCGGCATACTTCGCGTAGGGCTGCTTCTTGCGCAGGTCCCATTCCACGCCCGATCCACGCAGCATCGGGCCGGTCATGCCCCATGCAAGCGCCTGCTCCGGCGACACCACGCCGATGCCGACGGTGCGCTGCTTCCAGATCCGGTTCTCGGTGAGCAGGGTTTCGTATTCGTCCACGCGCGAGGGGAAGTCGGCGGCGAAGGCCTCGAGGTAATCGAGCATCGAGCCCTCGCGCCAGGCGTTGAAGCGCTTGAGCGAGCGGCCCTTGTTCCACTTCGATTCGCGGTATTTCGACATGCGGTCGGGCAGGTCGCGGTAGACGCCACCCGGGCGGTAATAGGTCGCGTGCATGCGCGCGCCCGACACCGCCTCGTACACGTCCATCAGCTCCTCGCGCTCGCGGAACGCGTACAGCATCACCGCCATCGCGCCCAGGTCGAGGCCGTGGGTGCCGACCCACATCAGGTGGTTCAGGATCCGGGTGATCTCGTCGAACAGGGTGCGGATCCACTGCGCCCGTTCCGGCGCCTCGATCCCCATCAGGCGCTCGATCGCAAGCACGTAGGCATGCTCGTTGCACATCATCGACACGTAGTCGAGCCGGTCCATGTAGCCGATCGACTGGTTGAACGGCTTGGACTCGGCCAGCTTCTCGGTGCCGCGATGCAACAGGCCGATGTGCGGGTCGGCGCGCTGGACGACCTCGCCGTCCATTTCCAGGATCAGGCGCAACACGCCATGCGCGGCCGGATGCTGCGGGCCGAAGTTCATGGTGTAGTTGCGGATCTCCCTGCGGGCTTCGATCGTGCTCATTTGGTTGCTCCCGCCGGACCGATGCCGCTGTCGACCTTCAGGTCCTGGTCCTCGCCGCGCGCGGTCGCGTAGCGTGCGTCGTCGCGGATCACCCGCGGCACGTTGACCCGCGGCTCGACCGAGGTCACCGGTTCGTAGATCACGCGCTGCAGTTCGGCGTCGTAGCGGACCTCGACATTGCCGATCAGCGGGAAGTCCTTGCGGAACGGATGGCCGACGAAACCATAGTCGGTGAGGATCCGGCGCAGGTCCGGATGGCCGTTGAACACGATGCCGAACATGTCGAAGGTCTCGCGCTCGAACCAGTTGGCGATCGGCCACAGGCCGGTCAGCGAATCGACCACCGGCAGCGCGTCGTCGGGAGCGAAACAGGTGGCGCGCACGCGCCGGTTGTGCTGCACGGACAGCAACTGCACGACCACGGCGAAGCGACGCCGCGGGGTGGCGATGTCGGCCACGCCCTGCGGCTGCGGCACCTGTTCGCTGGAGACCTCTCCGAAGCGGAAGCGCCCCGGGCCCTTGCCGGAGACGCCGCGCGAGAAACCCTGCGAGGACACGCCGGTATCCCATTCGTCGCTGCCGTAACCCATGGTGTCGACGCCGCAGACGTCGATCAGCATCTCGAAGCCGAACTCGTCGCGCAGCACGCGGCAACCGTCGTGCCAGGAAGCTGCGTCGAACACGATCCCGACTTCACCGCGCGGTTCGGCGCTCACCTCGACGCCCGCGAAACGCTCGCGCAGGCGCGCAGCGAAACTGGCCGCAGCGGTCGCCATCAGCGCAGCCCCGTCTTGTCGTCGCCGAAATTGGTCGCGCGGCGGATCTTCTTCTGCAGCTGCAGGATGCCGTATACCAGTGCCTCGGCGGTCGGCGGGCAGCCAGGGACGTACACGTCGACCGGCACGATCCGGTCGCAGCCGCGGACCACGGCGTAGGAATAGTGGTAGTAGCCGCCGCCGTTGGCGCAGCTGCCCATCGAGATCACCCACTTGGGGTCTGGCATCTGGTCGTAGACCTTGCGCAGCGCCGGGGCCATCTTGTTGACCAGGGTGCCGGCCACGATCATCACGTCGGACTGTCGCGGCGAGGGCCGGAACACGACGCCGAAGCGGTCCATGTCCATGCGCGCGGCGCCGGCATGCATCATCTCGACCGCGCAGCAGGCCAGGCCGAAGGTCATCGGCCACATCGAGCCGGTGCGCGCCCAGTTGAGCAGCGCGTCGGAACTGGTGGTGACGAAACCGCGCTCCAGCAGCGGGTTCTCGCCTTCCGGGCGCAGGATGTCGTCGACGCGACCGTCCGGAAGCGGGTTGTTCACCATGCGCTCGACGGTTTGGATCACTCCCATTCCAGCGCTCCCTTCTTCCACACGTAGATGAAGCCGATCACCAGCAGCGACAGGAACACGCCCATCTCGACCAGGCCGAACACCCCGAGCTCGCGGAACACCAGCGCCCACGGGAACACGAACGCGATTTCCAGGTCGAACACGATGAAAAGGATCGCGACCAGGTAGTAGCGCACGTCGAACTGCATGCGCGCGTCCTCGAACGCGGTGAAACCGCATTCGTACGCGGACAGCTTCTCGACGGACGGGCGCTTGGGCCCGAGGAGGTTGCCGATCAGGATCAGGGCGACGCCGATGCCTGCGGCAACGATCAGGAACAGCAAGGTCGGCAAGTATTCGGCCAGCACGCGCGTCCTCTTCCGGCCTCCGTGGCCTGTCATCCGGACATCCTGTCCGGTTTCTTCGTACAAATGGTGCCCAAGGGGGGACTCGAACCCCCACGACCTAAGCCGCTACCACCTCAAGGTAGTGCGTCTACCAATTCCGCCACCTGGGCAATGTCTGCAAATTTTAACCGCGGATCTTCAAAGCATGATCTTCAAGGCATGATCTTCAAGGCCTGCTCAGTTGCCTGCGGGTGCAGCAGGCTCCTGCGGCGCCGGTGCGGGCTCCTCCTGCGGAGCCGCCGGGACCGTGTCGCTGGTCGCGGGCGCTGCGGCCGGCGCGGCTGGCACCTGCGTCGCCGGTACCTGCGACATCACGCCCAGGTCCTGCGGCGACGGGCCCTGCGGCACGGCGCGATGGGTCGCGTACCAGGCCATGCCCATGCTGATCGCGAAGAACGCGATCGCCAACCACTTGGTGCCCTTGGAAAGGAAGTTCGACGCGCCGCGCGCACCGAACACGGTCGCCGATGCGCCGCCACCGAAACCGGCGCCCGCCTGGGCACCGGATCCGCGCTGCATGAGGATCAGCGCGATCATGGCGATCGCAAGCAGGACGTAGATGACGTTGATGACCAGGATGAGCATTCGTTGGGAACCGCTTCCGTAGACGCTTGAATCAGGTTTTGGACCGGGATGCCATCGCGGCCGCGGCCACGATGGCAAGGAAATCGGCAGCCACCAGGGATGCGCCACCGATCAGTCCGCCATCGACATCCGGCTGCGAAAACAGCTCGGCGGCGTTGTCGGCCTTGCAGCTGCCGCCATAAAGAATCGGCAGCGAGCCGGCGATTTTAGCATCCAGCGCGGCGATTTCGCCACGGATGAAGGCGTGGACCGCCTGCGCCTGCTCCGGACTGGCGGTCCTGCCGGTCCCGATCGCCCAGACCGGCTCGTAAGCGACCACCGCCCCGTCCAGGGCCTGGACCCCGGCCAGGTCGAACAGGGGCTGGAGTTGCGACTGGATGGCGAACTCGGCCTGGCCGGACTCCCGCTGCTGCAGGGTTTCGCCCACGCACAGGATCGGCACCAGGCCGCCATTGCGCGCGGCCATGAACTTGCGCGCGACCAGTTCGCTGCTTTCTGCGTGGTACTGGCGGCGCTCGGAGTGGCCGACCAGTCCGTAGGTGGCACCCACGTCGGCCAGCATCGCCGCCGAGACCTCCCCGGTGAACGCACCCTTCTCGTTCACGCTGACGTCCTGCGACCCCACGGAAATGCCCTTGTCGCCGTAGGACTCCGCCAGGTCGGCCAGGTACGGCAACGGCGGCAGGACCACGCGTTCGACGCCGTCCGGCGCGGGCACCGCGGCGATCGCGTCCATCAGCGCATGGGCGAACGCGCGGTTGCCATGCAACTTCCAGTTTCCGGCTACGATCCTGCGGCGCATCGCACGCTCCTACTTCAGTTTGATCTCGCGCAGGCGCTCTTCGAGGTAGCCTTGGGCGGTGATTGGCTCGGGGTAACGGTTCGGCCTGTCGGCCGACACGCACGACGGCAGCACCTCGATCAGGAAATCCGGATTCGGGTGCAGGAAGAACGGCGTGGAATAGCGGGGCTGGCGCGCGGCGTCGCCGGGCGGATTCACCACCCGGTGGGTCGTCGACGGATACACGTGGTTGGTGTAGCGCTGCAGCATGTCGCCGATGT
>JALYWW010000011.1:13115-40313 GCA_030852515.1 Pseudomonadota bacterium | reverse complement strand
GCGATCCCGGGGACTTCGATCGCGGCTTCCGCCGCTCCTACCGTCAGTTCGATGGTGCGCGTCATCGGCGGGTAGCAGATGCCGCCGGTCTGGCAACCCTGGAAGGTCGCGACCAGGCGCAGGTCGGTGGCCGGGCCGGCAGCGCGCTGCAGCGGCAATGGCACGTCGATCTGGTCGAAGTACACGACCACGTCGCCGAAATACTCGTCGTGGTGCTGGCTGCCTGCGGGCCAGCGTGGCTGGCCGGCGACGATGCCGTCAGCCCCTTCGATGCGGAAGGTGCTGCGGTCGCGATACAGGTAGTAGCCAGGCGCGGGAGTGAAGCGCAGCAGCAGGGTGCCCGGGTCGCCGACGATGGCCTCGAAGCCGAACGCCCGGGCTTCCGGCAACGGGTCGGACAGCCCGTTCGGTGCGAGCCCGGGCAACTGCAGTCCGCCCCCCACCGATGTCCCGGCGCCGGGCAGGCCGATGCCGGGCGCGGCGGACGGCAATGCCACCGTGAGCGTGCGGGTTTGCGGTGGATAGCACACACCCAGGTCGGCACAACCCTGGTACTTGACCTTGACGACAACCTGGCGCGTGCCGGGACTGGCGCTTCCTGGCAGTACGGCCAGCAGGCTGCCGCGATACGTCTCGACCTCGCCGAAGAATTCGTCGGTATGGCGCTCGCCGTCGGGCAGCTGCAGTTCCGTCGCCACGAATCCGCCACCCTGGACTTCCACCGAAGTCCGGTGCCGGTACAGGTAGTAGCCGTCGGCGATTTTCCAGGAAAGCTCGATGCGGTCGGGCCGCGGCGCGCTGGCCTGCAACGCGAAGGCCTGGTCGACCGGCAGCAGTTGCGACTCGTCGATCGCCAGCGCCTGGACCGCGCCGGTTGCCAGCAGCGCCATCGCGCCCGCCATTCCCGCCGCCAGCAGGCGGAGTTGCCGCAACGACATTGCTTCCATCTCCAGGACCGGCGTCGATTGCCGGCCCGCTATTGTCGGCGATCAGGGCCCTTCGCTGGTACCGCCGCGCGAACGGCCACGGCCGACGCGCTGCGCCGCCAACTGCTCGGCAAGCTCCAGCAATGGCAGTCGCGCCTGCGCCGCGGCCTGGCGGAAGGCGGTGAGCAGGCGGCGCTCCTGCGGATCGTCGACCAGCAAGGCGTCGACGGCGGCCACCGAGTCGAGCAGGGATTCGGCCGAAGGCGTCATCGGTCCGCGGCCGGTGGCCAGCCATTCGAGCTGGGCTCCGGTGAGCAGCGCCAGCTTGCGCAGGTGGTTCATGCTGGGCTTGCCGCGCTGGGCCTCCCAGTGGCTGACGGCGCTGCGCTGGACGCCCAGCTCGACGGCCAACTGCGCCTGCGACAAGCCCGCGCTGCGACGGGCGATGCGGATGCGGTGCGCGGCGGCACTGTCGGGATGTGCGTCCATGTCCGGCCTGGGAGCTATTGGTACTAGCCAGGTTATCAATAATAGCCCTGAGTTGTCTAGCTTTGATAGCCTCTCATGCAATACAGGTCCGTGGAAACCGGATTCCCGCACTGTACGGCGGCAGATGGCTATTGGAACTAGCCTTTTCCCAGCTATCGGCATCTTCCCAAAGGTTGCGGGTAGACGCATGCTCCGCCCAACGACACGGATGTCGGATCTCGGCTCCGGTCGAGCGACAGAAACCCCGGTTGACCGATTGGGCGGTCCTCCCGGGTTGGGTCGACCCGAGGCGCGCATTCTCCCCTGGAATGCGCGCCTTTTTATTGCCTGCGATTTGTCTGGCCACCCCTTGAAACGCCCGCGCAGCGCCCCATCTCCCTTGCAGTCCCGTCCAGCGGGCATTTTTCCGCCGAGTGGTTGGCAGTCGCCTTGGGTGACTGCTAACATTGCCGGCCGTTTCTCCAACCAATCAAGTACTTGCGAGGGTTGCAATGAACATCAAGCCGCTTTACGACCGCGTCGTGATCAAGCGCATGGAAGAAGAAAAGATGTCTGCCGGCGGGATCGTGATCCCGGACTCGGCGACCGAGAAGCCGATCAAGGGCGAGATCGTCGCCGTCGGCGAGGGCAAGGCGCTGGACAACGGTTCCGTGCGCGCCCCCAAGGTGAAGGTCGGCGACAAGGTGCTGTTCGGCAAGTACGCGGGCACCGAAGTGAAGCTCGACGGCACCGACCTGCTGGTGGTGAAGGAAGACGACATCTTCGCCGTTTTGGGCTGAGCCAAAACGACGCTGCTCTTCCGATTCCCAATTCCCCATTCCCCATTCCCGGAGTTTCAAAAATGGCTGCCAAGGAAATCCGTTTCGGCGAGGACGCGCGCTCCAAGATGGTGCGCGGCGTGAACATCCTCGCCAATGCCGTCAAGGCAACGCTCGGCCCGAAGGGCCGCAATGTCGTACTCGAGAAGAGCTACGGCGCGCCGACGATCACCAAGGACGGCGTGTCCGTCGCCAAGGAGATCGAGCTGGCCGACAAGTTCGAGAACATGGGCGCGCAGATGGTCAAGGAAGTCGCTTCCAAGACCTCCGACAACGCTGGTGACGGCACCACCACCGCGACCGTGCTGGCCCAGGCGCTGATCCGCGAAGGTTCCAAGGCGGTCGCCGCCGGCATGAACCCGATGGACCTCAAGCGCGGCATCGACAAGGCCGTCGTGGCCGCCGTCGCCGAGCTCAAGAAGCTGTCCAAGCCCACCGCCGACGACAAGGCGATCGCCCAGGTCGGCACCATCTCGGCCAACTCCGACGAGTCGATCGGCACCATCATCGCCGACGCGATGAAGAAGGTCGGCAAGGAAGGCGTGATCACGGTCGAGGAAGGTTCGGGCCTGGAGAACGAGCTGGACGTGGTCGAGGGCATGCAGTTCGACCGCGGCTACCTGTCGCCGTACTTCATCAACAACCAGCAGTCGATGTCGGCCGAGCTCGATGATCCGTACATCCTGCTGCACGACAAGAAGATCTCCAACGTGCGCGACCTGCTGCCGGTGCTCGAGGGCGTCGCCAAGTCGGGCAAGCCGCTGCTGATCGTCGCCGAGGAAGTCGAGGGCGAAGCCCTGGCGACCCTCGTCGTCAACACCATCCGCGGCATCGTCAAGGTGTGCGCGGTCAAGGCCCCGGGCTTCGGCGATCGCCGCAAGGCGATGCTGGAGGACATGGCGGTCCTGACCGGCGGTACGGTCATCTCCGAGGAAGTCGGCCTGTCGCTGGAGAAGGCCACGATCAAGGACCTGGGCCGGGCCAAGAAGATCCAGGTCTCCAAGGAGAACACCACCATCATCGACGGCGCCGGCAACACCGGTGACATCGAGGGCCGCATCAAGCAGATCAAGGCGCAGATCGAGGAGACCTCCTCGGACTACGACCGCGAGAAGCTGCAGGAGCGCGTGGCCAAGCTGGCCGGTGGCGTTGCCGTGATCAAGGTCGGTGCCTCGACCGAGATCGAGATGAAGGAAAAGAAGGCGCGCGTGGAAGATGCGCTGCATGCGACCCGCGCCGCGGTCGAAGAGGGCGTGGTCCCGGGCGGCGGCGTTGCCCTGGTGCGCGCGCTGCAGGCCATCGGTGAGCTCAAGGGCATCAACGAAGACCAGAACCACGGCATCGTGATCGCCCTGCGCGCCATGGAAGCCCCGCTGCGCGAGATCGTCACCAACTGCGGCGAGGAGCCCAGCGTGGTCCTCAACCAGGTCAAGGACGGCAAGGGCAACTACGGCTACAACGCCGCGACCGGCGAATACGGCGACATGATCGCGTTCGGCATCCTGGACCCGACCAAGGTCACCCGTTCTGCCCTGCAGAACGCGGCCTCGATCGCCGGCCTGATGATCACCACCGAGGCGATGGTCGCCGAGCTGCCGAAGAAGGACGAGCCGGCGATGCCGGGCGGCGGCGGGATGGGCGGCATGGGCGGCATGGATTTCTGATCCCGCAGTCCGCGATGCAATACCGGAAGGGCCCGCGCAAGCGGGCCTTTTCTTTACGCATACAATCGGGGCATGCGCGATACGAACAGCGATGTCCTGGTCATCGGCGGCGGCCACAACGGCCTGGTGTGCGCGGCCTACCTGGCCGGCGCCGGGTTGAAGGTGCGGGTGCTGGAGCGGCGCGGCATCGTCGGCGGCGCCGCGGTCACCGAGGAGTTCCATCCCGGCTTCCGCAACTCCACCGCCAGCTACACGGTCAGCCTGCTCAACCCGAAGGTTATCGCCGACCTGCGCCTGGCGGCGCACGGCCTGCGCGTGGTCGAGCGGCCCTACGCGAACTTCCTGCCGCTGCCCGACGGCCGCAGCTTCCGCCTCGGCGGGGAGCACACCCAGGCCGAAGTCGCCAAATGGTCGCTGCGCGACGCGCAGCAGTTGCCGGCGTACTACGCGATGCTCGAGCGCGTGGTCGTGGTGCTGCGCGAACTGATGGTGCGCACGCCGCCCAATGTGTCGGACGGGTTCGTGCTCGCCGACTGGCTGGCTTCGTACGAAGTGGCAAAGGCGCTCAAAAACCTGGACATGCGCGGCCGCCGCGACCTGCTCGACCTGTTCACCAAGTCGGCAGGCGAACTGCTGGACGCATATTTCGAGTCCGAGCCGGTCAAGGCGGTGCTCGGCTGGGATTCGGTGGTCGGCAACTTCGCCAGCCCGTATACGCCGGGCAGCGCCTATGTGCTGCTGCACCACGTGTTCGGCGAGGTCAACGGCAAGCAGGGCGCCTGGGGACATGCCATTGGCGGCATGGGCGCGATCACCCAGGCGATCGCGGCCGAGTGCGCGGCGCGTGGCGTCGCCGTCGACACCGATGCGGCAGTGGAGGAAGTCCTGGTCGAGGCGGGGCGTGCGGTAGGCGTGCGCCTGGCCAATGGCCGCGAGTTGCGCGCGAAAACCGTGGTGTCCAACCTCAACCCGAAGCTGCTGTACCAGCGGCTGTTGCCGCGCGATGCGCTGGACCCGGACACCAGCGAACGCATCGACCGCTATCGCTGCGGCTCCGGTACATTCCGCATGAACGTGGCGCTGTCGGAGCTTCCGGATTTCACCGCCGCGCCCGGAACCTGGCTGCAACCGCACCACCAGAGCGGCATCCTGATCGGGCCCTCGCTGCGCTATTTCGAACAGGCCTACTTCGATGCGAAGTCGAAGCAGTACAACGCCGGCTGGGCGCGTGCGCCGATCGTGGAGCTGGTGATCTCGTCGACCCTGGACGACACGCTGGCACCACCCGGCCAGCACGTTGCCAGCCTGTTCTGCCAGCACGTGCATCCCGATGTGGATGGCGGCTGGGACGCGCACCGCGACACCGTCGCCAACCTGATGATCGACACCGTCGACGCCCATGCGCCGAACTTCCGTCGCAGCGTGATCGGCTACAAGGCATTGTCGCCGTTGGACCTGGAGCGCGAGTTCGGCCTGGTCGGTGGCGACATCTTCCATGGCTCGCTGGGGCTGGACCAGTTGTTCAGTGCGCGTCCGCTGCTGGGGCAGGGCAACTATCGCGGCGCGTTGCCGGGCCTGTACCTGTGCGGCTCGGGTACCCATCCGGGAGGCGGCGTCACCGGCTTGCCCGGACGCAATGCGGGCCGCGAAATCCTCAAGGACCTCCGGCGCGGGCCGCGTCCGCAATGAATCTCGCGCCGCCGGATCCTGTACTGCATGGTTCTGTTTTTGCAGTGCAGCGTGCATCCCGACTAACGATTCCTTCACGATGGGCCCGCATCCCGACGTGGGGGAGGGAGCAGGCCCGCAACCGGTTCGTCCGGGGCGGGCTTTTTAATTGATGGCCTTGCACTGATGGCCGATCGAGTCGCCCTTGATGCCACCGTCGACCGTGCGCTGCGCAAGCTGCGCGAGGCCTCGCCGCAACTTGCTGCCGCGCTCGCCGATCGCGGCGCGGCCGCCTTGGCCGGACAAGTCGCGCTGGCCAGCGACTTCGCCATCGCCACCTTTGTCCGCCAGCCGCAGCTGCTGCTCGACCTGTTGGCCGATCTGCCGCCGCCGGAGCCTCCCGTACTGTCCGCCGACAGTCCGGGCGAATGGGGCGGCCTCCTGCGTCGCTATCGCAGCGCCGGCTCGGCCCGCCTGGTCTGGCGCGACGTGCTCGGCCTGGACACGGTCGCGGACACCCTCGCCGGCAGCACCGCGCTCGCCGGGGAATGCCTGCAACTCGCATTGGCCGCGCTGGAGGCCGATTTCGCCGAGCGCCATGGCCATGTCAGGCGCGCCGATGGCAGCGCGCAACGGCTGGTCGTCTTCGCCCTGGGCAAGCTCGGCGGCGGCGAACTCAACTTCTCGTCCGATGTCGACCTTGTGTACGCCTACGAGGACGACGGCGGCGATCCGGTCAACGGCAGCGACGGCGCGCGACCGCTGGCGGCCGAGCAGTACTACTCGCGGCTCGGCCAGCAGCTCGCGAAACTGCTCGACGAGGTCACCGCGGAAGGTTTCTGCCATCGCGTCGACCTGCGCCTGCGGCCGTTCGGCAACGCCGGGCGCGTGGCCTGGTCGTTCGCGGCGATGGAGTCGTACTACCAGCGCGAAGGCCGCGACTGGGAACGCTACGCGTGGCAGAAGGCGCGGCCCGTGGCAGGCGACATTGCCGCCGGCGAACGCTTCCTGCGCACCCTGCGCCCCTTCGTGTACCGGCGCTATCTCGACTACGGCGCGCTCGACGGCCTGCGCGAGATGAAGGCGGCGATCGCGGCCGAGGTCGCGCGCAAGGAACTGGCCGACGACATCAAGCGCGGTCCTGGCGGTATCCGCGAGATCGAGTTCCTGGTCCAGGCATTGCAATTGATCCGCGGCGGCCGCGAACCGGAGCTGCGCGAACGTCGCCTGCTTCCCGCGCTGGCGGCACTGGTGCGGGCTGGCCACATCGGAACGGGGGCGGGCGAGCAGTTGCGGGAGGCCTACCTGTTCCTGCGCCGGCTCGAGAACCGGCTGCAGATGCTGCGCGATGCGCAGGTGCACGCCTTGCCCCAGGATCCGCTGGACCAGGCGCGGATCGCCGCGGCATTGCGGTTCGATGGCTGGCCGGACCTGCTCGATGCCCTGCAGGCGCAGCGTGATTTCGTCGCCACGGAGTTCGCCGCGCTGCTCGCGCCGGGCAAGCGCCGCGACGCGCCCAATGCGCTCGCGCTGTACTGGCGCGCGCTGCCGAAGGCGGGCGAAGTGGAGGTCCTGGCGGAGGCCGGTTTCGAGGATCCGGCCGCGGCCGACGCATCGCTGCGCGACCTGGCGCGCGCGCCGTCGCTGCGCGCACTCTCGGACAATGCGCGCGCGCGCATGGACCGGGTCCTGCCGGCCCTGCTCGATGGCGCAGTGGCCTCGCCACGACCCGACGCCGCCTTGCGCAGGTTGTTGCCGCTGCTGCACAACATCCTGCGCCGGGCCAGTTACCTGGCCTTGCTTGACGAACAACCGGCCGCGCTGCAACGCCTGGTGTCGGTGCTTGCGCGCAGCGCTTTCCTGGGCGAACGCCTGGCCGCGCATCCGCTGCTGCTGGACGAGCTGCTCGACGTGCGCGTCTCCGGCGAGCTGCCCGGTCGCGACGCGCTCGTGGCCGCCTGCGATGCCGCGCTGGTCCACGACGACCCGGAAGCCGCGCTGCTAGCGCTCAACGAGGCCCGCCAGGCGCTGAGTTTCCGGATCGCGCTCGCCACGCTGGACGGACGCCAGGGCGCGCAGGACAGCGTGCGCCAGCTGGCATGGCTGGCCGACGCGGTGGTGGCGGTGGTACTGCGCCTGGCCATGCGCGAGGTGCAAGCGGCGCACGGCGCGATCGCCGGTTCGCGCTTCGCGGTGATCGGCTATGGCAGCCTCGGCGGCGAGGAAATCGGCTTCGGTTCCGACCTGGACCTGGTGTTCCTGTACGACGCCGACCCGGAGGCACAATCAGCCGGCGCGCGTCCGCTCGATGCCGCGCGCTGGTTCGCGCGCCTGGCGCAGAAGATCGTCGCCCTGCTCGGCATGGTGACCGCGGCCGGGCGCCTGTTCGAGATCGATGTGCGCCTGCGTCCGGACGGCGCCAAGGGATTGCTCGTCTCGCCCATGGGTGGATTCGCCGACTACCAGCGCCAGCGCGCCTGGACCTGGGAACACCAGGCCCTGGTGCGCGCGCGCTGCGTGGCCGGCGATCCGGACCTGGCAACCCGTTTCGAGTCGGTGCGCGACGAGGTGCTGGCGCGGCCGCGCGATGCAGGGGCCTTGCGCACGGACGTCGGCACCATGCGCGCGCGCATGCGCACCGAGCTCGACCGCTCCAGCGGTGCGCTCTTCGACCTCAAGCAGGGCGTCGCCGGCCTGGTCGATCTCGAGTTCCTGCTCCAGTACCTGGTGCTGGGCGAAGCGGCGACGCATGCCGCCCTGCTGGGGCCGCGCGACACGCCACGCCTGGTCGACGCCTGCCATGAAGCCGGCCTGTTCGATGCCGACACCTGCGCCGTCTTGCGCAGCGCCCATGCGGTCCTGCTGGAAGCGGGGCTGCGTTGCACGCTGGACCGCCGGCCGCGGATCGTGCCGGAAGACGACGCGATCGCGGCAGCGCGTGCCGCGATCGCATCCGCATGGCGTGCCGCCGGCTTCTAGGCCGGCAGGTCGAACAGCAGCACGTCCGCGCCGTCTCCGGCGACGCGCACCGGCGCCGATTCCCCGAAGAAGCCCAGCGCATCGCCCGCAACCAGCTTGCGGCCGCCGACTTCCGCCTCGCCCTGGGCGAGGTGCAACCAGTAGCGTCGCGCCGGATCGGGCGTGAACTCGATCGACTGATCCTCCTCGAGCAAGACGCCGCGCAGCCAGGCCTGCTGGCGGATCGCCAGGCTGCCGTCGGCGCCGTCGGGCGAGGCGAGGATGGCCCAGCGGCCGCGACGCAATCCCGGATCGAAGCTGCGCTGCGCGTAATCGGGCGGCGCATTGACCCGGTCGGGCTGGATCCAGATCTGCAGGAAATGCACGTCCTCGTCCTGCGAGGCATTGAACTCGCTGTGCTCGACGCCGTGCCCGGCGCTCATCCACTGCAGTTCGCCGGGCCGCAGCACGCCGCCGCCGCCCGCGTTGTCCTTGTGCGCCAAGCCGCCGGACAGCACGTAGCTGAGGATCTCCATGTTGGCGTGGCCGTGCGGCGCAAAGCCGCCACCCGGCGCCACCCTGTCCTCGTTGATGACCCGCAGCGGGCCGAAGCCCATCCACTGCGGATCGTGGTAATGCCCGAACGAGAACGTGTGCCGGCTGTCGAGCCAGCCGGTGCGCACGTTGCCGCGCGCGCTGCCGGGCCGTTCGACGATCACCGGATTACTCCGCAGCCGCCGCGCTGGCTTCGGTGGTGATGCGCAGCGAGATTTCGTCGCTGACCATCGGCACGTACTTGGCAATGCCGAACTCCGACCGCTTGATGGTCGTGGTGGCGTCGAAGCCGATGCTCGGCACCTTCATCATCGGATGGACCTCGGCCTTGTTGAGGGTCACGTCGAGCACGACCGGCCTGGTCACGCCGTGCAGTTCGAGGTTGCCGGTGACTTCCAGGTGGCCGTCGCCGAGCACGCGCACCGAAGTGCTCTTGAAGGTCGCCTGCGGATACTGCGCGGCGTCGAAGAAGTCGGCGCTCTTCAGGTGCTCGTCGAGCTTGGGCACGAAGCTGGTGAGGCCGGACATCGGCAGCACGACTTCCACCGAGGACTTCGCGGGGGCATCGGCGTCATAGGAAATCGTGCCGCTGGCCTCGCCGAAGTTGGCGCTCGGATTGGAATAGCCGAAGTGGTTCCAGCTGGCCAGGACCATGGTGTGGGTCGGGTCGATCCTGTAGGTGACCTCGGCGGCGCCGGCGCCGAAGACGGCGAGCGAGAGGGCGGCGGCAAGGGCGATGCGCTTGATGTTCATGTGGTCTCCGGAAAGTGGGGGTCAGGCGATGCGGCAGGCTTCGTCGAACTCCAGCCGCGGCGCGCGCGGGTGCACGCTGGAAGGTTCGCCGCGACCGAGGTTGACGAGGAAGTTGGAGCGGATCTTCGTGCCGGCGAAAAACGCGGCGTCGACCTTGGCGGTATCGAAACCGGACATCGGGCCGCAGTCCAGGCCGAGCGCGCGCGCCGCCAGGATCAGGTAGGCGCCCTGCAGGCTGCTGCTGCGCAACGCGGCGCGGTAGAGGTCGGCCTCCGGCGAATCGGAGAACCAGCCGCGCGCATCCGTATGCGGCACCAGCACCGGCAGCTTGTCGTAGAACGCCATGTCGTAACCCACGATCACGGTGCAGGGCGCGGCCATGGTCTTGTCGTGGTTGCCCTTGTCCAGGGCCGGGCCCAACTTGGCCTTGGCTTCGGGCGACTTGACGAACACGAAGCGCGCCGGGCAGCTGTTGGACTGGGTCGGGCCGAACTTCAGGGTGTCGTACAGCCTGCGCAGCAAGGCATCGTCCACTTCGCCGGTGAAGGCGTTGTAGGTACGGGCCTTGAGGAACAACTGTTCGAGAGCGGCTTGATCGAGGGTTGCGGAATCCGGCATGTAACGTCCTGTGTCCATTGCAGGCCACAGTGTAGAGTGTCCCCTCGGGGATTCCGTAGACGTTTCCGCAACATTCGGTCGCAGCCATGGAACGATGCGTGCCTGACCAAGCCTGGCTCCTGAGCGACGGCAATGCCGGCAATGTGCGCCAGGCGCAGTCGCTGGCAGCCGCGTTGGGCTTGTTGCCGCTGGAGTGGACCTTGCGCGCGCGCGCGCCGTGGCGCTGGCTGGCGCCGCGTCGCTTGGCCGGCGCCGAGTCGGCGTTTGGCGATGAGTTCCGGGAAGCGCTGGCAACGCCGCCGGCATTGGCGATCGGCTGCGGCCGCCAGGCCGCCCTGGCGACGCGCCTGCTCCGCGCGGGCGGTGCGCGTGCCGTGCAGATCCTGGACCCGCGCTTGTCGCCCGCGCATTGGGACGTGGTGGTGGCGCCGACCCACGACGGCCTCGGTGGCGAAAATGTCGTCACCCTGCTCGGCAGCCTGCATCCTGTCGACGACGCGTGGCTGGCGCGCGCGCGCGACCTGTTCCCGGCATTCGGCCGCTTGCCTGGTCCGCGCACCACGATCCTGGTCGGCGGGCCCACATCGGCCGCGCACTTTGCTCAGGCGACGCTCGAACGCTGGTTCGATTCGGTTGCCACCACGGTCGCGCGGGAGGGTGGCAGCCTGTTGCTCAGCGCGTCGCGGCGCACGCCGGCAAGGATGCGTGCCAGCCTGCGCGAACGCTGCACGCAAACCGCAATGACCTGCTGGCTCGACGACAGCGACGGCCCCAATCCGTATCCGGGCATGCTGGCGTGGGCCGATCGCATCGTGTCGACGCCAGACTCGGTGAACATGCTGTCCGAAGCTTGTGCCACCCGGGCGCCGGTCTTCGTGGCCGATCCCCACTGCGTCCGCGGCCGCGTCGCCGGTTTCCTCGATGCACTGGCCGGCGCAGGCCGGGTCCGCGCCCTGGATGGGTCGCTCGCCGCGTTCCCCGCCACGCCACTGCGTGAAGCCGGCCGGGTCGCGGCCGAGGTCCGCCGCCGCCTCGGGCTGGCGTAAAATGCCGGTTCCCGCAGCATCGGAAAGCCCAGCGCCATGGCCCAGCACGCACCGCATACCGCATCCGCGCCCGCCAATGCCGAGCGACGCTACGAGGTCGGTCGCGCCGACCTGCCGCTGAGCTGCCCGCTGCCGTCGATGGCGCTGTGGAATTCGCATCCGCGCGTGTACCTGGCGATCGAGAACGAAGGCGGCGAGAGCCAGTGCCCGTATTGCGGCGCGCACTTCGTGCTGGTCGATTGACCCGAAGGCTGACGGTCGTCCAGCTGCTGCCGGCACTGGAGTCCGGCGGCGTCGAACGTTCCACCCTGGAGATCGCCGAAGCACTGTTGCAAGCCGGCCACCGTGCCCTGGTGGTGTCGGCAGGCGGCCGGTTGCTGCCGGCATTGCAGGCGACCGGCGCCGAACACGTCGAACTCGACATCGGTCGCAAGTCGCCGCTGGCGTTGCGCCATGCAGGCGCGCTGCGCCGGCTGTTCGCGCGCGAGCGGGTCGACATCGTGCATGCGCGTTCGCGGGTGCCGGCGTGGCTGGCCCGCTTCGCCTTGCGCGGCCGCGATGCCACGGGGCCGCGCTTCGTCACCACCGTGCACGGCCTCAACTCGCCTTCGCGCTACAGCGCGGTGATGGCATCCGGCGATCGGGTCATCTGCGTCTCGCAGACGGTGCGCGAATACGTGCTGCGGCACTATCCGCGCGTGGATCCGGCGCGCCTGCGGGTGATTCCGCGCGGCATCGATCCGACGCGTTTCCCGGCGGCGCCGCTGCCCGACGGCACGGCGCGCGCGGAAGTCGCAGCCCTGGATTCGCGGCTTGGCGGCAATGGTCCGCTGCTGTTGCTGCCCGGGCGCGGCACCCGGCTGAAGGGCCATGCCGATGCATTGCAGCTGCTGGCGGCCTTGCGCAGCGACGGTGGCGATGCGCGCCTGTGGATGCCTGGTGCGCGCGATCCGCAACGCGCGGCCTACGTCGCCGAGCTCGAGGCAGCGGCGGCGGGTCTGGGCATCGCCGGTGCGCTGGCGATCACGCCGCCGACCGACGCCATCGCCCGCGCATACGCCGCCAGCGACCTGGTCCTGCAGCTGTCGCACAAGCCGGAGGCCTTCGGCCGTACCGTGCTCGAAGCGCTTTCGGTCGGGCGGGCGGTGCTGGGCTGGGACCATGGCGGTGTCGGCGAGCAGCTCCATGCCATGTGGCCTGCAGGCGCGGTGCCGGCGTTCGACGCGGATGCGCTGCTGGCGCGCGCGCGCGACTGCCTCGCCCGGCCGCAAGCCCCTGCGGTTACGATGCCCCATACCTTGCGCGCGATGCAGGAGGCGACGCTGTCGCTTTATGACGAACTTGGCAGAGACCGCTAGACGCGCCGATGCGCCCATGTCCGTGGGCTGGCGCTGGGCGCCAGCCTGGGTGCTGGCCTTCGTCGCGCTGTGGCCGGCGCCTGGCTACGCCGAGGCGGTGATGGTGCTGGGCGCGCTGGCGGCGATCGTGCGGCTGTTGCTGGTGCGTTTCCGCGACGGCACCCGCATGCTCAGCGGCCCGGCCTGGGCACTGACCAGCGTCCTGTTCTTTTCCTACTGGTTGCCTGAATTGCTGTCGGCGACCGACGCGGTCGATCAGGGGCGCGCGATCCGCGAGGCGCTGGTCGACCTGCGCTACCTGCCGTTCCTGTGGCTGGCCGCGGCTGCCGTCGCCGATGCGTCCGGCAGGCGCACGACGCTCGGCGGGATCGCCGTGATCGTCGCGGTGTGGACCACGGACGCGCTGGTCCAGGCGCTGGCGGGCACCAGCCCACTGTTCTGGGGCCTCGATACGCTCAAGCAGGCGATCAGCGGCCATGGCATGTGCCCGGTGGCGGAGACCGCACTGGTCGACCGCCTCAGCGGTGTGCTCGGGCCCTGCAACCTCAAGCTGGGCGTGGTGATGGCCAGCCTGTCGCCATTCGCCCTGCATGCCGCGGCCCGGCGCTTCGGCAGCGCCGGCTGGATGCTGGCCGCCGCCGCGGTCGGCCTGGTGGTCCTGCTGGCCGGTGCGCGCGCCGCATGGCTGACCTTCGGACTGGCGCTGATCCTCTCGGGCTGGCAGTTGCTGGGCTGGAAACGGCTGCTCGGCGTGTTCGTGTTCGGCGCCGTCGCCCTGGGTGTGTTGACCGCGACCTCACCGCAGGTGCGCGACAGGGTCCACCGCACCACGCATGCACTGGCGGCCGATCCCGAAGGCGTGGACGTTGCGCTGTCCGGACGCACCCGGATCTGGGGCGCCGCGCTGTGCATGGCCGGCGAGCATCCGGTCAATGGCGTCGGCGCGCGCGGATTCCGCGACGCCTTCCCGGCCTGCGATCCGGCACCGGACGAAACCCCTGCCTGGGGCAGCGGGCCTGCGTTCCACGCGCACCAGATCGTGCTCGAGATACTGAGCGAGACCGGCATCCTCGGCCTGCTGTGCTGGCTCGCCGGCGCGGCGCTGGCGCTGCGCGCGTGGCGTTACGCGGACCTGGCGGCACGCGACCGCGCGCGGCCGGCGATGCTCGCCCTGGTGGTGACGGTCTTCCCGTTCAACACCCACCTGGCGTTCTACTCGACGTTCTGGGGCGGATTGACCCTGCTGCTCGCCGCCCTGTACGCCGGCAGCCTGCTGGGGCGCGACAACAGTCCGGGTCCGGGCGTTCAGTCGTAGGGATCGCTGCCGTCGGGCTGGTGCTTGAACCGACGATGGATCCACAGGTACTGGCCCGGTGCGGCGCGCACCATGGTTTCGATCGCCGACATCACCACCGCGGTGTCGGCCATCGCATCGCGCGAGGGAAAGTCGGCGAACGCCGGTGACACGCGCAGATCGTAGCCGCCGTCGTCGCGGCGCTCATGGGCGAAGGCGAGCACCGCGGCGCCGGACAGGCGCGCCAGCTGGTGGGTGGACGTCAGGCTCGATGCCGGCCTGCCGAAGAACGGCACGTACACGCTTTCGCCGCGCCTGGTGTCCTGGTCGGGCGCGAACCAGAGCACGCCGCCGTCCTTGAGGTGGCGGATCGCCGGGCGCAGTTCCTCGCGGCTGAACATCGCCGTGGCGTAGCGCAGGCGGCCGCGCTTGACCGCCCACTCCAGCACAGGCTGCGAGTGCGGGCGGTACATGCCCGCCAGCCGGATGTGGTCGCACAACAGGCGACCGCAGATTTCCAGGGTGGTGAAGTGCCCCGACACCAGGATCACGCCGCGGCCGGCAGCGACCGCCGCCTCGAGGTGCTCCATCCCGTGCAGGCGCAAGCCGCGGCGCGACGCTGGCAGCGATCCCCACCATGCGCGTGCGAACTCGAACAGTCCGATGCCCAGCGCGCCGAAGTTGGCCCGCAGCAGCCGTTGCCGGGCATCGGCGTCGAGCGCCGGGAAGCACAGCTCGAGGTTGCGCTCGGCGATCCTGCGGCGCGAGCCCATGGCCAGGCGCAGGCCGGCGCCGAGGACTCGGCCGAGGCCACGCTGCAGCGGCCACGGCAGGCGCGCAAGCGCCGCCATCGTCCCCACCACCAGCCACATCGGCCAATGCCGCGGGCCGAGCGGCGCAGGCCCGGCATTGGTGGGGGAGACAGTCATGCCGCGATTCTATGGCGTTCGCTTATCCTGTCGCCATGCCGGCCGATTTCACCGAACGCGTGCTGCGCGGCCTGTACTCGGCCGCGCTGTATCTGTTGCTGCCGATCACGCTCTACCACCTGATCTGGCGCAGCTTCCGCCAGGGCGAGTACCTGCAGCGCTGGAACGAGCGCTATGCGGTCTACGCTGGCGAGCCGGCGCACGCGGCCACGATCTGGGTGCACGCGGTGTCGGTGGGCGAGGTCAATGCCGCCGCGCCGCTCGTCAACAAGCTGCTGGCGTTGCGCCCGGACCTGCGCATGCTGGTCACCAGCATCACCCCGACAGGTTCGGCGCGGATCCGCGCGCTGTGGGGCGACCGGGTCGAGCACGTGTACCTGCCGTACGACCTGCCCGGCGCGGTCTCGCGCTTCCTGCGCCATTACCGGCCGCGGGTGGCGCTGGTACTGGAGACGGAGCTGTGGCCGAACCTGATGTTCGGTTGCCGCGAACACCGGATCCCTGCATGGATCGTCAATGCGCGGTTGTCGGAGCGCTCGTTGCGCGGGTATCGCCTGTTGCGCCCGTTGCTGTGGCGCGCGCTGCGCACCCTGCGCGGGGTGCTGGCGCAATCGGCTGGCGACGCCGATCGCTTCGTCCACCTCGGCGCGGACCCGGCGACGACGCGCGACGTGGGCAATCTCAAGTACGACATCGCCCCGGCCGAGGGCGCGGACGATTTCGCCGCGGAGTTCCGCGCCCGCGTCGGCGACCGCCCGACCTGGATCGCGGCCAGCACCCATGCCGATGAAGAGGCGGCGGTGGTCGCGATCCACCACCGGTTGCGCGAACGCTGGCCCGACCTGCTGTTGTTGTGGGCCGCGCGCCACCCCGAGCGCTTCCGCGCGATCGCGCAGCAATCGGTGGAGGCGGGATGGCGCGTGGCCACGCGCCAGCTGACCCAATGGCCGGATCGCCTGGATGATGTGTTCGTGATCGACACGCTCGGCGAACTGGTGCCGTTCTACGGTTGCGCGCAGGTCGCCTTCGTCGGCGGCAGCCTGCAGGACATCGGCGGCCACAACCTGCTGGAACCCGCGGCCGCAGGCACCGCGGTGGTGACCGGTCCGCACCTGCACAACTTCGTCGACATCGCCGCACGCATGCGTGCGGCCGGTGCGTTGCGGGTGGGGCAGGATGCGGATGCAGTGGGGGGTCACCTTGCCACGCTGCTCGCCGACGATGCCGCGCGCACGGCGATGGTGATCGCCGGCCACGCGCTGGTCGAGGAGGGTCGCGGGGCGCTCAACCGCACCCTGGCCCTGGTGGCGGCGGACCTGCCGCCACCCTGAGGCGCCCGCTTACTGCTGGGCGCTGTCCTGCAGCTGGGCGTCGGCGTCGACCGTCAGCAGGCGGTTCACGTCGCGCACGTCTTCGATGTCGAGGGTGCCGGCGGCCTGCTCGAGCAGCAGGCGGTTCTGCAGGAAGTTGTACTTGGCCAGCGAATACTGGCGCTGCGCATCGAACAGGTTCTGCTGGTTGATCAGCACGTCGATCACGGTGCGGGTGCCCACTTCCAGGCCGACCTGCGATGCGTCGTAGGCGCTCTGCGCCGAGACCAGCGCCAGGCGGCGCGCCTCGACCTCGCTGACGCCGGCGACCAGGGTCTGGTAGGCGTTGCGGGTGTTGCGCACCAGGGCGCGCTTCTGCTGCTCGAGCTCGTCGCTGGCGATGTCGCGCTGGGCGACAGCCTGGCGCACGCGCGACTGGTCGGCGCCGCCGGAGAAGATCGGCACGCTCAGGGTGACCCCGAACGAGGGGCCGCGGCTCTCGCTGCCGGTCGGGAAGGAACTGGTGAACGGCGGATTGGTGCTGGTGAAGGTGCTGTCGCCCCAGGAGGTGTTCTTGCCCCAGCTGCCGCCGAAGGTCAGGGTCGGCAGGTGTCCGGCGCGGGCGACGTTGATGTCGGCTTCGCTGGCCTGCAGCTGCAGTTCACGGGCCTTGAGCGCGGGATTGCTGTCGATGGCGGTGGCGACCCAGCCGTCGGCATCGCGCTCGGCCGGCAATGCGGGCTGGAAATCGTCCGGCAAGCCCTTGAGGTCGCGCACCGGCTGGCCGGTGATCTCGGCCAGCGCCTGGTAGGCGTCTTCCAGTGCGTTGCGGACCAGGATGGTGTTGGCGCGGGCGCTGTCGTAGGTGGCGCGCGCTTCGTGCACGTCGGTGATCGGCGCCAGGCCGACTTCCAGGCGCTTGCTGGCGAAGTCGAACTGCTTCTTCAGCGCGGTTTCCTGGGCTTCGGCGGCGGCCAGGGTCTCGATCGCGACCAGCACGTCGAAGTAGGCCTTGGAGGTGCGGGTGACCAGCGAGTCGCCGGCCGACTCCAGGGTGAAGTCGGCGGCGCGGCTCAGCGCGCCCTGGCTGCGCACGCGGTTGAAGGCGCCGAAGTCGAACAGCACCTGGTCGACGTTGACGCCCAGCCGGCGGGTGTTGCTGGTGCTGTCGGATTCGCCATTGATGCGGACGAAATCGTTGGTGACGGGATCGAAGATGTTGTCGCTCGACGGGCCTTCGCTCTTGGAGCGGTTGAAGCTGGCGGTGCCATTGAGCTGCGGCAGCAGCGCGGCGCGCGCCTGCACCGCGCCTTCCCGGGTAACGAGGCGGCTGGATTCTGCGGCCGACAGCTGCGGATCGCCGACACGGGCGAGCTCGTAGGTCTGCAGCAGGTCTTCGGCGTGGACGCCGGCAACCGGGAGCAGGGCGATGGCAAGGGCCAGGGCGAGGGGGCGACGGATCATTGGCGAATCCTTTACAGGCTGAACTGCGGTACCGGTGCGGCACCGGCAAGGTAGGGGAGGTCGGTTTCAAACAACGATTCGAGGCGCAGGGCGTTGACCGCCTCGCCGTCGCGATGCAACAGCACCGCTTCCATTGCAGGCGCGCGGCCGCGGACCGCGAACAGGCGGCCGCCCGGACGCAACCACTGCAGGAAGCGCTCGGGAATGGCGTCGACCGCGCCGGTGACGCAGACCGCGTCGAAGCGGCGGTCGGTGTCGAAGGCCATGGCGTCGGCCACTTCGACCGTGACATTGCTGCCCAGGCCCGTAGCATCCAGGCGGTTGCGCGCGGTTTCGGCGAGGTCCGCATGGCGCTCGACGCTGAGCACCTGGCCGGCCAGCTGGCCCAGGCACGCGGCGATCCAGCCACTGCCAGTGCCGATTTCCAGCACCTCGTCGCCGGGTTGCAACGCCAGCGCCTGCAGCATGCGGCCTTCGACCACTGGCTTCATCATGATCTCGCCGTGGCCGATCGGCAGTTCCACGTCGGCGTAGGCGACCGCACGGTAGCTGTCGGCGACGAAGGCATCGCGCGGCAGCCGCGCCAGCACGTCGAGCACGCGATTGTCGAGCACGTCCCAGGGCCGGACCTGCTGCTCGACCATGGCTTCGCGGGCGCGCGCAAATGCGCTGGTGCTGTCGTTCGACGCGTTCATCAAGGTTCTCTTGCGGGGGCCAGCGGTAGTGCCGGACCCGCGATTTTACCCGGCCGTGGCCGGAAAGGCGTGGACAGGATGACTGTGCTACCACACCCGTACTGAGTGCCAGAAGTCACCGAGACCGAAGGCACCGCGACCCCCGTCGTGGCTTCAGCGGCGCGCATAGGCCCGCATGAACATGTCCACCGCCGCCTGGACGTGGCGTTCGGCATCCGGCCGCTGCGGCCCGCAGCAGCCCAGCATCATCCGCATGTGCGGCTCGCCCTTGAGCAGGGTGAAGAATTGCGAGGCCGCGGCGGGCACGTCGTCGATCTCCAGTTCGCCGCTGGCCACGCGCCGGCGCAGCAGCGCGGCGAAATCGCTCTGGACGCGCTCGGGGCCGGCTTCCCAGAACAGCTGCTGCAGCGGCGAATCGGTCATCCGCGGCGAACACAGGATGCGGTGCCCGGCCACCGCCTCGGTGGAGCTGATCATGGCGAAGAAGGCCCGCGCGACCTGCAGCAGGCGTTCGCGCAGGGCCACGCCGGGGCGGGCCTCGAAAAGGGAAGCGGGCAGCTGCTGCTCGCAATAGGACTTCACCACCGCGGCGAACAGGGTTTCCTTGTCGCCGTAGTGGCTGTACACGGTGAGCTTGGAGACGCCGGCAGCCGCCGCGATCTGGTCCATGCTGGAACCGTCGAAGCCTTGGGTGGTGAACAGGCGCCGGGCGGCGTCCAGGATCGCGCTGCCCTTCTCCAGGTCCTTGGGGCGGCCGGGGGCGACTGGGGCGGCGGGGGTTTTGACGCGGCTGGCGGGCGCTTTGGAAGGCATGACACAATAGTAGACTATCCGGTTTGTTATTTATACCATACCGACCGGTTCATTAATCCGCCGTCCTGGGTTCCCATGCACATTCCCATGCGCTTCGTTCGTATTGCTGCAGCGACCCTCGTCGTTTCCCTGGCGGCATGTGGCGGGGGTGGCGAAGCCGGAATCCAGCCGCGCCCGGTCCTGGTCGCGCATCCGGACGCCGATCCGGCCGGGGCGACACTCGCCTATCCGGGTGAGGTGCGCGCACGCGAGGAAGCGGCGCTGTCGTTCCGGGTGGGCGGCAAGCTCGTGCGCCGCCTGGTCGACGTGGGCGACCGCGTGCGCCGCGGCCAGTTGCTGGCCGAACTGGATCCGGGCGACCTGCGATTGCAGGCGCAGGCCGCGCAGGCGCAACTGGCCGCTGCCGAAGCCGAACTCGCGCGCGCCGCGGCCGACAAGGCGCGCTACGCGCAACTCGCGCAACAGCAGCTGGTCAGCCGCTCGGCGCTGCAGGCGCAGGAAGCCACGCATGCTGCTGCCGTGGGCCAGGCCAGGGCGGCGCGGGCGAACTTCGATGTCGCCCGCAACCAGGCCGGCTACGCGCAGCTGCGCGCGCCCAGCGATGGGGTGATCGCGCTGCGCGAGGCCGAGGCGGGGCAGGTGGTCGCCGCAGGGCAGATGGTGTTCGGGCTGGCTGCCGATGGTGCGCGCGAGATCGTGATCGCCTTGCCGGAAGCGCGGATCGAGGATTTCGCGGTCGGCCAGCCGGCGCTGGTCGAGTTGTGGAGCGCCCAGGGCAAGCCGCTGCCTGCGCACGTGCGCGAGATCGCGCCCGCCGCCGATCCGCGGACCCGCACCTTCGCCGCGCGCGTCGTGATCGACGACATGGACGATACGGCGGTCGAGCTTGGCCAGAGCGCGCGCGTGTACTTCAAGCCTTCGAAACAACGCAGCGGCAAGGCCGCGCTGACCGTGCCGCTTGCAGCCGTGCAGCGCGGTGAAGCCAACGGCCGCGCCGGCGTCTGGGTGGTCGATCCGGAAACGCGCAAGCTGCACTTGGCGACCGTCGTCCTGGGTGCCTACGGCGAGGATCGCGTACCCGTATTCGATGGCCTCGAGGCCAGGGACTGGATCGTCGTCGCCGGCGGGCACCTGTTGCGGGAGGGCGAACCGGTAGTGGCAGTGGACCGCGACAACACGCCCGTATTCGGGCGCTGACCGCCATGTCGCGCTTCAATCTCTCCGAGTGGGCGTTGAGCAACCGCTCGCTGGTGGTCTACGCAATGCTGGTGATGGCGTTGATGGGCGCCTGGTCCTACAGCCACCTGGGCCAGTCCGAAGACCCGCCGTTCACCTTCAAGGCGATGGTGGTGCAGGCGCAGTGGCCCGGCGCCACCGCGCATGAAGTGGCCGAACAGGTCACCGAGCGCATCGAGAAGCAGCTGATGACCACGGGGCAGTACGAGTTCATCCGCTCGTACTCGCGCCCGGGCGAGTCGCAGGTGATCTTCATGGCCCGCGACTCGATGCCCTCGGAGGACGTGCCCGAACTCTGGTACCAGGTACGCAAGAAGATCGGCGACATCCGCCCGACCTTGCCGGCCGGTGTCATCGGTCCGTTCTTCAACGACGAGTTCGGCGACACCTTCGGCAACATCTACGCGATCACCGGCCCGGGCTTCGACTACGCGGTGCTGAAGGACTACGCCGAGCGCATCGAGCTGGAACTGCAGCGCGTGCCCGACGTGGGCAAGGTCGAGCTGGTCGGGCTGCAGGACGAGAAGGTCTGGATCGAGGTGGACAACACCAAGCTGGCGACGCTTGGCATCCCGCTGGCCGCGGTGCAGCAGGCCATCGACCAGCAGAATGCAGTGGTGCCGGCCGGCTTCTTCGAGGGCAAGGCGGCGCGCGTGCAGTTGCGGGTCAGCGGCGCCTTCGCTTCGGTCGAGGCGATCCGCGAGTTCCCGATCCGGGCCGGCGACCGCACCGTGCGCCTGGGTGACATCGCCAGGGTCGAGCGCGGTTTCAGCGATCCGGCCGCGCCGAAGATGCGCTTCATGGGCCGCGATGCGCTCGGCATCGCGGTGTCGATGAAGGAAGGCGGAGACATCCTGGCGCTGGGCGAGTCACTGGACCGGGAGTTCGAGCGCCTGCAACGGACGCTGCCGGCGGGGATGGAACTGGACAAGGTCAGCGACCAGCCCGAGGCGGTGCGCGACTCGGTCGGCGAGTTCATGCGCGTGCTCGCCGAGGCGGTCGCCATCGTGCTGCTGGTGAGCTTCTTTTCGCTGGGCCTGCGCACCGGGCTGGTGGTGGCGGTGAGCATCCCGCTGGTGCTGGCGATGACCTTCGCCGTGATGCACTACTTCGGCATCGGCCTGCACAAGATCTCGCTGGGTGCGCTGGTGCTGTCGCTGGGGCTGATGGTGGACGACGCGATCATCGCGGTGGAGATGATGGCGATCAAGATGGAGCAGGGGTTCTCGCGGCTGAAGGCGGCGAGCTTTGCCTGGGAGTCGACCGCGTTCCCGATGCTCACCGGAACCCTGGTCACGGCGGCTGGCTTCCTGCCGATCGCGACCGCGGCTTCCACTACAGGTGAATACACCCGCTCGCTGTTCCAGGTGGTGACGATCGCGCTGCTGGTGTCGTGGGTCGCCGCGGTGCTGTTCATTCCGTGGCTGGGCGACCGGATGCTGCCCGACCTGGCGAAGAAGCACGCGAACGCATCCGGCGGCGAAGCGCACGACCCCTACCAGCGCCCGTTCTATCGCCGCTTCCGCGCGCTGGTGGACTGGTGCCTGGACCACCGCTGGCTGGTGATCGGGGCCACGGTCGCGCTGTTCGCGCTTGCGTTGCTGATGTTCCGGTTCGTGCCGCAACAGTTCTTTCCCGATTCGACCCGGCCGGAACTCATGGTCGACATGGAGCTGGCCGAAGGCTCGTCGCTGCGCGCCACCGCGGCCGAAGCACGGCGGCTGGAGAAGATGCTCCAGGGCCACGAAGGCATTGACAACTACGTCGCCTACGTCGGTACCGGTTCGCCGCGCTTCTACCTGCCGCTGGACCAGCAGCTGCCCGCGGCGAACTTCGCCCAGTTCGTGGTCCGCGCCGAGGACATCGAGGCGCGCGAGACGCTGCGCGACTGGCTGGTCGACGATGTCGCGACGCACTTCCCGGAGTTGCAGTTGCGCGTGACCCGGCTCGAGAACGGGCCGCCGGTCGGCTATCCGGTGCAGTTCCGCGTCTCCGGCGAGCACATCGACCAGGTGCGCGCACTCGCGCGCCAGGTCGAGGCGAAGGTGCGCGAGAACCCGCACGTGGCCAACGTCAACCTCGACTGGGACGAGCCGAGCAAGGTCGTGCGCCTGGTCCTGGACCAGGAACGCGCCCGCGCGCTGGGCGTGACCACGCAGCAGCTGTCGGCATTCCTGTCCGGTTCGCTGTCAGGCCTGCACGTGACGACCTGGCGCGAGGGCAACGAGCTGATCGAGGTGTCGATGCGCGGCAGCGACGACGAACGCACGCGCCTGGACATGCTCGGCAGCCTGGCCGTGCCGACCGCGAGCGGGCAATCGGTGCCGTTGGCGCAGGTCGCGACCCTGGAGTACGGCTTCGAGGACGGCATCATCTGGCATCGGGACCGCTTGCCGACGGTGACGGTACGCGCCGACATCCGCGATGCGCTGCAGCCGGCCACGGTCACCGCGCAGATCGAGCCGGCGCTGGAGGGCATTCGCGCGCAATTGCCGGACGGATACCTGTTGCAGGCCGGCGGTACCGTCGAGGACTCGGCGCGAGGGCAGGACTCCATTGCCGCCGGCGTGCCGTTGTTCCTGCTGGTGGTCGTGACCTTGCTGATGCTGCAGCTGCGCAGTCTCTCGCGCACCGTGCTGGTGCTGTTGACCGCGCCGCTCGGGCTGATCGGCGTGACCCTGTTCCTGCTGGTGTTCCGGGTGCCGTTCGGCTTCGTGGCGATGCTGGGCACGATCGCGCTGGCAGGCATGATCATGCGCAACTCGGTGATCCTGGTCGACCAGATCGAGCAGGACATCAAGGCCGGCCACGACCGCTGGAACGCAGTGGTCGAAGCCACCGTGCGCCGCTTCCGCCCGATCGTGCTGACCGCGCTGGCGGCGATCCTGGCCATGATCCCGCTGTCGCGCAGCGCGTTCTTCGGGCCGATGGCGGTGGCGATCATGGGCGGCCTGACGGTTGCGACGGTCCTGACCCTGCTCTTCCTGCCGGCGTTGTATGCGGCGTGGTTCCGCGTGAAGCGCTGGCCGTAGAGCGGAAGCCGCGCCCTTCGCTTGCGAGAGGGGCGCCGCGGAAAGGCCTTGCCCAAGGCGGGACCGTCGGAGACATGGATGTCGACGACAAGGCCCCATGGATGGGTTCACGCCGTGTCCCGACTTGGGCAAGGCCTTTCCACGACGCTAAGCCAAGCGAGTGGGTCGAGGCTTCGGCTGCTCCAACGAAGGAGCCTGAGGAACGCGCTCGCGAAGCCGGGAGAGTTTGCGGAACCGCCGGCCGGGGGTTTCGACGACATGGATGTCGTCGAAAAGCCTACATGGACGTATTCACGGCGTCCCCCGGACGGAAGGCCGCGAACTCAGCCCGGCCCCGCACGCAGGCGGGCTTCTCGGGCTAGACTCCGGCTTGCGACGGCCGGCTGGTCCGGCCGATGCGGAGGGACGCTTGAAGCCGACCGATATCCGCAACCCCGACGTCTTCCACAAGGTCGTCGACTGCCAGTGGGCCTGCCCCGCGCACACCCCGGTGCCCGAGTACATCCGCCTGATCGCGGCAGGTCGTTACACCGACGCCTATATGGTGAACTGGGAAAGCAATGTCTTTCCCGGAATCCTGGGGCGCACCTGCGACCGGCCTTGCGAACCGGCGTGCCGGCGGGGGCGGGTGGAGGAGAACAACACGACCGCGAAGCCGGAGCCGGTGGCGATCTGCCGGCTCAAGCGGGTGGCCGCGGATTTCAAGGGCGACGTGCGTGCGCGCATGCCGCAACCGGCGTCGAACAAGAACGGCCTGCGCGTTGCCTGTGTCGGCGCCGGGCCTTCGTCGCTGACGGTGGCGCGCGACCTGGCGCCACTGGGCTACAGCGTCACCGTGTTCGAGGCCGATCCGAAGGCCGGGGGCTTCATGCGCACCCAGGTGCCGCGCTTCCGCCTGCCCGAGCAGGTGATCGACGAGGAGACCGGCTACATCCTCGACCTGGGCGTGGAGTTCATCGGCAACCGCCGGATCGAATCGATGCGTGCGTTGCTGGATGAAGGCTACGACGCGGTGTTCGTCGGCAGCGGCGCGCCGCGAGGACGCGACCTCGACCTGCCGGGACGCCAGGAGGCTGCCGCCGGCATCCACGTCGGCCTCGACTGGCTCGCCAACGTCTACTTCGGCCACGTCACCGCGATCGGCAAGCGCGTCCTGGTGCTGGGCGGTGGCAATACCGCGATGGACTGCTGCCGTTCCGCGCGCAGGCTCGGTGGCGAAGATGTCAAGGTGATCGTGCGTTCCGGCTTCGCCGAGATGAAGGCCAGTCCGTGGGAGAAGGAGGATGCGATGGAAGAGGGTATTCCGATCCTCGACTGCCGCGTGCCCAAGGCCTTCCTGCACGAGGGCGGCCGCCTGGCCGGCATGGTGTTCGAGAAGGTGCGCGCCGAGTACGACGGCACCGGTCGTCGCAGGCTGGTGCCCACGGGCGAGCCCGACGACGTGTTCGAATGCGACGAAGTACTGGTCGCGGTCGGCCAGGAGAATGCCTTCCCCTGGATCGAGCGCGACTGCGGCATCGGTTTCGACGAGTGGGGCATGCCGACGGTCGACAATGCCACGCACCAGTCGACATTGCCGCACGTGCTGTTCGGCGGCGACGCCGCGTTCGGGCCGAAGAACATCATCTGGGCAGTCGCCCACGGCCACGCTGCGGCGGTGTCCATCGACCGGCTGCTGCATGGCGAGGATCCGCGGGAGCGCCCGGCGCCGCGTGTTGCGCTGTCGCCGCAGAAGATGGGCATCCATGAGTGGAGCTACGACAACGCGGTGTCGCCGGACCTGCGCAACGTGGTGCCGTGGTCCGACGCGGCGAAGAAGCTGGACAGCATGTCGGCCGAGGTCGAGCTCGGGTTCGATCCGGTTGCTGCCCTTGCGGAGGCCCAGCGCTGCCTGAACTGCGACGTGCAGACCGTCTTCGATCGCGACAAGTGCATCGAATGCGATGCCTGCGTCGACATCTGCCCGACCGACTGCATCACCTTCACCGCAAATGGTGAAGAAGCCGACCTGCGCACGCGCCTGAGCGCACCGGCTGTCAATGCCGGGCAGGACCTTTACGTTGCCGGGCCGCTGAACACGATGCGGGTGATGGTCAAGGACGAGGACGTGTGCCTGCATTGCGGGTTGTGCGCCGAGCGCTGCCCGACCGGGGCCTGGGACATGCAGAAGTTCCTGCTGCAGGAGACCCGCGCCGGCTCGGGATGCCGGACACCGGTAGAAGGTGTGCCGGCATGAACGGGCCCGCGGCCAGCCCCGCGGGTGCCACCATCGTCCAGGCGCTGGCGGCGGTCAACGACTTCGTGGTCAAGTTCGCCAACGTCAACGGTTCGGGTTCTGCGTCCGCCAACGAGCTGTTCGCCAAGGCCGTCCTGCGCATGGGCGTACCGGTGAGCCCGCGCAACATCTTCCCGTCCAACATCCAGGGCCTGCCGACCTGGTACGAGGTGCGGGTCAGCGAGCGTGGCTGGCTGGGCCGGCGCGGCGGCGTCGACCTGATGGTGGCGATGAACCCGCAGACCTGGGACGAGGACATTGCCGAGATCGGCGCCGGCGGCTATCTCCTTTACGACAACAGCAAGCCGATGCCGCGCTCCAGGTTTCGCGACGACGTCAACATCGTCGGCGTGCCGCTGACCGAAATCTGCAATGCGACCTGGCGCGATCCGCGCCAGCGCCAGCTGTTCAAGAACATCATGTACGTCGGCGCGCTCTCGGCCCTGCTGGAGATGGATGTCGCGGTCATCGAGGCGCTCGTCGGCGAACAGTACAAGGGCAAGGAGAAGCTGCTGGCACCCAACATCCAGGCCCTGCACCTCGGCCGCGACTGGGTGCGCGAACACCTGCCGCATCCGCTCGGACTGCAGGTGCGGCGCGCCGACGCGGTGGGCGACCGCATCTTCGTCGAAGGCAACGCCGCCGCCGCGCTGGGGTGCCTCTACGGCGGCGCGACCGTCTGTGCCTGGTATCCGATTACGCCTTCGTCATCGCTGGCGGAAGCGTTCTCGAAGTATTGCGGCAAGTACCGCAACGATCCGGTCGCCGGCAACCGCCACGCCATCGTCCAGGCCGAGGACGAAATCGCTTCGATCGGCGTGGTCGTCGGCGCGGGCTGGAACGGCGCGCGCGCCTTCACCACCACGTCCGGGCCGGGCATTTCGCTGATGTCCGAGTTCATCGGCCTGGCCTATTTCGCCGAAATCCCGGTCACCATCATCAATGTGCAGCGCGGCGGCCCGTCGACCGGCATGCCCACGCGCACCCAGCAGTCGGACCTGCTGGCGTGCGCCTTCGCCTCGCACGGCGATACCCGGCATGTGCTGCTGTTCCCGCAGGATCCGAACGAGTGCTTCGCCTTCGCCGCGCAGGCGTTTGACCTCGCCGATCGCCTGCAGACGCCGGTGTTCGTGATGAGCGACCTGGACATCGGCATGAACCAGCGCCTGTGCGCGCCGTTCGAATGGGACGATGCGCGCCGCTACGACCGTGGCAAGGTGATGACGGCCGAAGACCTCGAGGCGGGACGCGAGTTCGCCCGCTACAAGGACGTGGACGGCGACGGCATTCCCTGGCG
>JALYWW010000011.1:0-13105 GCA_030852515.1 Pseudomonadota bacterium | reverse complement strand
CGGACAAGGGCGCGTATTTCACCCGCGGCACCTCGCGCGATCCGCAGGCGAAGTACTCCGAGCGCGGCGCCGACTACACCTACAACATGCAGCGCCTGCAGCGGAAGTTCGAAACCGCGAAGGCGCTGCTGCCGCAGCCGGTCGAACTGCGCGCCGCCGACCCTACACGGCATGGCGCGATCTTCTTCGGCTCCACCACGCCGGCAATGCTCGAGGCGATCGAGCGCCTGCGCATGGCAGGCATCGAGATCGATGCACTGCGCGTGCGCGGCTATCCCTTCGCCGATTCCGTGCGCGCGTTCATCGATTCCCACGAGTCGGTGTTCGTGGTCGAGCAGAACCGCGACGCGCAGCTGCGCACCCTGCTGGTCGACCAGTTCGGCACCAACCCCGCACGCTTGCCGTCGGTGCTGCATTACGACGGCACCCCAATCACCGCCACCTTCATCGCCAACGCCATCGTGGGAGTGGCGGAAGCCGCGAAGGAAGCCCCATGACCTACCTCGCCAAACCCAAGCTCCACCACCCCGCACTGGCCCGCAACGCGATCGGCTTCACCCGCCGCGACTACGAAGGTGCCGTATCCACCCTGTGCGCCGGCTGCGGCCACGACTCGATCTCGGCGGCGATCATCCAGGCCTGCTGGGAGCTCGACATCCAGCCGCATCGCCTGGCCAAGCTCTCCGGCATCGGCTGCAGTTCCAAGACCCCGACCTATTTCCTCGGCCAGTCGCACGGTTTCAATACCGTCCACGGGCGCATGCCATCGGTGCTCACCGGCGCCAGCCTCGCCAATCGCACCCTCACTTACCTCGGCGTGTCCGGCGACGGCGACTCGGCCTCGATCGGAATCGGCCAGTTCGTGCACGCGATCCGGCGCGGCGTGGACATGGTCTACATCGTCGAGAACAACGGCGTATACGGCCTGACCAAGGGCCAGTTCTCGGCCACTGCCGACCAGGGCTCGGTGTCGAAGAAGGGGGCCGTCAACAGCGACAGTCCGCTCGACATGGTGACCATGGCCCTGCAGCTCGGGGCCACCTACGTCGCGCGCAGCTTCTCCGGCGACAAGGCGCAGCTGGTGCCGCTGATCAAGGGCGCGCTGGCGCACCGTGGCGCCGCCTTCATCGACGTCATCAGTCCGTGCGTGGCGTTCAACAACCACCCGGGCAGCACCCGCAGCTACGAGCACGTGCGCGAGCACAACGAAGCGGTGAACCGGCTCGACGTGATCGTGCCGCGCGAGCGCATCGAGATCGACTACGAGCAGGGCGCGACCCTGGACGTCACCCAGCACGACGGCTCGGTCCTGCGCCTGCACAAGCTCGACGCCGGTTACGACCCGCGCGACCGCGTCGCCGCGCTGGGCGAGCTGCAGCGCCGGCAGGCCAGGGGCGAGGTCGTGACCGGCCTGCTCTACGTCGATCCCGAGCCGGTCGACCTGCATGCCCACCTGGGCACCGTGGCGGACCCTCTCAACAGCCTAGGCGAAGCGGAGCTCTGCCCCGGCAGCGTGGCGCTGGACGGAATCAACGCAGCGTTGCGCTGATCGCAGGCAAAAAAAGGCCCGCCGAAGCGGGCCTTTGCGGAACAGGAATCGATATCGGTTAGTTGGTGCCCGGCCGCACCATCACGTGGTTGCTGATCGAGCCGCTGGCCTGGTTGGTGATCTGGTAGACGCCCTGGATCTGGTCGTCCGGCGCGGCCACGGTCACGTTGATGGTGGCACGGGTGGAATCGGTAATCTGCAGGTTGCCCGGAAGGTCGATGACCACGGTGCCGCCGGCCGGGATGGTGCCGGTCGCAGTGTCGAACGCGGCGCTGACACCGGCTTCGGTCATCAGTTCCATCATGTACTCACGGTCGACGTTGCCGGTGTTGGTCAGGGCTACGCGGCTCGGCCAGCCTTCCGGCACCTGCACCAGCGGCGCCTGCAAGCGGGTGCCGTTGCGGATGATCCGGCCGATGTGCACCGGCCCGATATCGGCTACTTCGAAGCCGGGATTGGCCACTGCATGCAGGGTCGCCTCGTAATCGCTCTCCTGGATCGGGTCGGCTTCGGTCGCCAGGTAAAGGAAAAGACCGGGACCAATGATGTCGAGGGCATTCCAGGCGGCCGAATCGTCATCGAAGCTCGCCGAAACTCCGCTAAAAATCGCTACAACATCGAGGGCGGCGGAAAAATCGCCGGCAACCGTCACGGTGCTGTCGGCATCGAGGATGTCGGTCAACAGGATCTGCGCGCCATTCTCGTTCAGCACCCCCGCGACCTCGATGAAGCTAAACTCGCCTGCGACACCGGCAGCACCGCCGAACGGCGGGGCGAAACCGAAATAGGCGCCCGCCGGATATTCGACGTCCGCGACCGACGGTAGCGGGAAGGGAAGAAAAGGGAAGGGCGCGTACTGGAATTCGATGCCCGGCGCGCGGGCGATCACGGTCTCCCAGTCGCTGGTATGGACCAGGCCAACGTCGCCGCCGCCCTGGGCCTGCGACGGATGGTCGTAGATGGAGAACCTGCACTGGACGTCGCCGCCGTCCTCGAGGATATTGTCCGCGTCCACCGAAATGGTGTCGGCCTCGCTCGGGTTGCCGTCCCCGGTCATCGAGAAGAACAGGGCCGAGGTGCCCTCGCCGTTGAGCGCACCCAGGGCGACCGTCGGGACGCCGCTGATGTTGGCGACCACGACGTTGTCCATGGTCATGTTGGTGCTGCATTCGAAGCGGCCGTAACGCACTTCGCCGGCGCTGAAGTTGTAGCCGACGTTGAAGGCGATGTCGTCGCCGGTATCCGACAGGGTGGTGCCGTCGATCAGTTCGGCGGCATAGGTGCGCGGCGGGTCGACGCCGAGGACCACGGTCGCCTGGGCGGTGGCGGAGATCGCCAGCCCGGCCAGGACGGCGGCGGCGACGAGATTCTTGCGCAAGGACATGACCTTTTCCTTCCTGAATGAGAGGGGAACCCGAGAATCCTAACGCAGATTTCACCTAGATGAACAAATGCCAACGCTGGTCCCGGCGTCGGTGCCGTGATTCAATGCCCGACGAAGCGGGGGTACCGCCAGAGCTGGCGGTTGAGACAGACCCTTCGAACCTGATCCGGTTGAAACCGGCGTAGGGAGCTTCGCGGCAGGGACATTCACGCCCCGGCTGCGCCCTGCTTCGCCAGAGTCCGCGCCGGATGCGCGGATCACCTCAGCAGCGAACGCGGGAGCCCAGCGCCATGAATGCAGTCCCCTCCGACCTGATCCGCCAGACCGAGCAGCTCTCGGAGGCAGTGACCCGCCCGATCCCGGGCTCGCGCAAGATCCATGTCGCCGGGTCCCGGCCGGACCTGCAGGTGCCGCTGCGCGAGATCCTGCAGTCGCCGACCCCGACATTGTTCGGCGGCGAGGACAATCCGCCGATCACGGTCTACGACACCTCCGGTCCGTACTCGGACCCGCAGGCGCGCATCGACCTGGCCAGCGGCCTGGCGCCACTGCGCGCCCAGTGGATTGCCGATCGCGGCGACACCGAGGCGCTGCCGGCCTTGTCGTCGACCTTCGGGCGCGGACGCGAGACCGATCCGCGCCTGGACGCGGTGCGCTTCCCCAATCGTCCGTTGCCGCGCCGCGCGCGCGACGGCGCCAACGTCACCCAGATGCATTACGCCCGCCGCGGCATCGTCACCCCGGAAATGGAGTTCGTCGCCATCCGCGAGAACCAGCGGCTGGACGCGGTGCGCGACGCCGGGTTGCTGCTCCAGCATCCCGGCGAAAGCTTCGGCGCCAGCATCCAGAAGCTGATCACGCCGGCGTTCGTGCGCGACGAGATCGCCCGCGGCCGCGCGATCCTGCCCAACAACATCAACCACCCGGAAAGCGAGCCGATGATCATCGGCCGCAACTTCCTGACCAAGATCAACGCCAACATCGGCAACAGCGCCGTGAGTTCCGGCATCGCCGAGGAAGTGGAGAAGCTGGTGTGGGCGATCCGCTGGGGCGGCGACACGGTCATGGACCTGTCCACCGGCAAGCACATCCACGAAACCCGCGAGTGGATCATCCGCAACTCGCCGGTGCCGATCGGCACCGTGCCGATCTACCAGGCACTGGAGAAGGTCGACGGCCGCGCCGAGGAGCTGACCTGGGAGATCTTCCGCGACACGCTAGTCGAGCAGGCCGAACAGGGCGTGGATTACTTCACCATCCACGCCGGCGTGCTGCTGCGCTACGTGCCGCTGACCGCAAAGCGGGTCACCGGCATCGTCAGCCGCGGTGGTTCGATCATGGCCAAGTGGTGCCTGGCCCATCATCGCGAGAGCTTCCTCTACGAGCACTTCGAGGACATCTGCGAGATCATGAAGGCCTACGACGTGGCCTTCTCGCTCGGCGACGGCCTGCGCCCCGGCTGCATCGCCGACGCCAACGACGCAGCGCAGTTCGGCGAACTCGAGACGCTCGGCGAGCTGACCCAGATCGCCTGGAAGCACGATGTGCAGACCATGATCGAAGGCCCCGGCCACGTGCCGATGCAGCTGGTCAAGGAAAACATGGACAAGCAGCTGCGCGAATGCGGCGAGGCGCCGTTCTACACCCTCGGCCCGCTGACCACCGACATCGCGCCGGGCTACGACCACATCACCAGCGCGATCGGCGCGGCGATGATCGGCTGGTACGGCTGCGCGATGCTGTGCTATGTCACCCCGAAGGAACACCTGGGGCTGCCGAACCGCGAGGACGTCCGCGACGGGATCATGGCGTACAAGATCGCCGCCCACGCCGCCGACCTGGCCAAGGGCCATCCGGGTGCCCAGGTACGCGACAACGCGCTGAGCAAGGCGCGTTTCGAATTCCGCTGGGAGGACCAGTTCCATCTTGGCCTGGATCCGGAGAAGGCGAAATCCTTCCACGACGAAACCCTGCCCAAGGACGCGCACAAGCTGGCACACTTCTGCTCGATGTGCGGCCCGCACTTCTGCTCGATGAAGATCAGCCAGGACGTGCGCGACGCGGCCGCGGTGGAAGAGGGCATGGCCGGAAAGGCGGCGGAGTTCCGCGAAGGCGGGGCGAAGGTCTATACCGAGGCCTGAACTTGAGAGACATGAGCCAATGACGAAGCAGGTGCACTTCTGGTCGCGGCCGTGGGCACTGGTCGCGCGCCGGCATCCGTCCGCGTTCCTGCTTGCGGCGCAGCTGCTGAGCCTGCTGCTTTATCCGATGATGGACGACACCACCAGCGGGCGCATGCTGTTCGGCGCTGTCGCGCTGGTGGTGGTGCCCCTGACCGTGTGGGTGGTATCCCGCAGCCCGTCGGTGCGCTGGGTCGGCTGGCTGCTGGCGATACCTGCCGTGATACTGACCATCTGCGGCATCACCCTCGACCGCCCCGGATTGTTGCAGTTGTCCGCGGTCCTGGAAGCGGCGCTGTACTTCTACGCCGCCGGCGGCCTGATCGTGTACATGATGAACGACCACGAGGTCAGCGCAGACGAGTTGTTCGCCGCTGGCGCCACCTTTACCTTGCTGGCCTGGGGTTTCGCCTACGCCTATTTCGTTTGCCAGGCCTGGTATCCGGACAGCTTCGTCGGCATCGAGGAGCCCGATCGGCCGCGGCGCTGGCTGGAACTGCTGTCGCTGAGTTTCAGCAACCTCTCGGCCACCGGCTTGAGCGACATCCTCCCGGTCGGTTCCCCTGCGCGTGTGCTGGTGATGCTCGAGCAGTTCGCCGGCATCGGCTACATCGCGATCGTGGTCTCGCGGCTGATCGGGCTGACCATCGTGAAGCAGCGCGGACGCTAGGAGGCTGAACGGGAGGCATGCATGGGCCATCAGGCGGATTGATCGCGATTCCCGGCCTTCCCACAATTGGCTCATCTCCCCTCGGCGCCGCTGATGTCCCCGCCGCAATCCAGCCGGTCCGGTTCCCTTCCCTCGGATCGCCTCCGCGTGGGCGGATGCGTGGTCGATGTCCAGTTGCGCGAGATCGTCCGCGCCGACGGCTCCAGGACCCGGGTGACCTTGAAGTCCATGGCAGTGCTGCTGGTCCTGGCCGAGCACGCCGGTCGCGTCGTCACCCGCGATGCCCTGCTCGAGTCGGTCTGGGCCGGCACCATGCCGACCATCGATGTCGTGACCCAGGCCGTGGTGTCGCTGCGCAAGGCACTGGGCGGCGACAGCGATCCGCAGGCGTACGTGGAAACGATCCCGAAGACCGGCTACCGCCTGCTGGCGACAACCGAGTGGTTGCCGAAGACGCCGGTGCCGATGCAGCCGCCAGCGGCGCATGCGCCTCCTGCCCGTTGGCGCTTCCCGGTCGCGATCACGGCGGGCCTGGCATTGCTGGCCACGTTGAGTTGGAGCATGGCGGGCTGGCAATCCGCCCCGACGTCGTCACGCAAACCAGGTGCGGCGGCCGTCCCCGGGGCTGGCGATATCGCCTACACCTTGCTGACCTCGCGTCCAGGTCGGGAAACCGACCCGGCGCTGTCGCCGGATGGTGCGTCCGTCGCGTATTCGATGCCGCTGGGCGCTGCGGACGGGCCATCGGCGATCTTCGTGCAATCCGCGCAGCCGACGCCGCCGCGCCAGCTGACCACGCCACCGCCAGGAGATAGCGACCATTGGCCGCGCTGGTCGCGGGATGGGCGGCAGCTGATGTTCGCCCGGATGGACGCCCAGGACGGGTGCAAGTTGATGCTGTTGCCCGCCAGTGGCGGGGTGGAGCGCATGGTCGGTCGTTGCGACCGATTCAGCGGCGCCCGGTACGACTGGCTGCCAGACGGCAGCGGGATCGTCGCCGGGCTCAGGCCCGACGCAAGCGGAAAGCCCGCACCGTTGTCGATCCTGCGCCTCGACACCGGTCAATGGCAGCCGATGGACTATCCGATCGAAGCGGACCATGTCGATTTCGACCCGCGATTCTCGTCCGACGGTTCCCGTCTTGGATTCCGCCGCAACCTCAGCCGCTCGGACATCTGGGTCATGCCAGCGCAGGGCGGTGCTGCCCAACGCATGACCTACCTGCGCGGCGACATCATGGGCTGGGACTGGGCTCCGGACGATCGTTCGCTGCTGCTGGGCCTGGGCAATGGCGAGCCGCAATTGGTCCGCCACGATATCGCCACCGGCCGCAGCCGGGCGCTGGGGCGCGTGCCAGCGACTGGCCTGGACATTGCTGCGGGCGGCAACATGGTTTTTGGCGTCGATGACGCGCGCATCGCCATCTTCCGTTACCCGCTGCCGCTGCGTGAAGCGGTCCGGCCGGAGCAGTTGTTCGCGTCGACCGGGACGGACCTGTTGCCGTCCCCGTCCCCGGACGGGCGCATGGTCGCCTTCCGCTCCAACCGCAGCCGCGAAGTGCGCTTGTGGATCGGCGAGCCCGACAATCCGGGCCGGCTGCGGATGATCGAAGGGTTCATTCCGGTGGGTTGGCATCCGCCGCAATGGTCACCGGATGGAGCCCGGCTGCTCGTCGTCGGCGAGCCAGCCGGGGCCGACGCGAATCCGGGGCCCCGGTTGTACGAAGTCGACGTGGCCAGCGGCCGCGCAACCACGATTGCGCTGTCCGGGTTCCCGTACTTCGCGCAATACCTGCCCGAACACCGGCTCCTTGCGATCGTGGACCTGGGAAGCGGGAAGTGGTCGCTGCGGATCCTCGACGAGGCGTCCCCGGCACGTGTGCTTGCCGAAATGGGCGATGTCGGCGAAGCCCGCTTCGACCCGGCCAGTGGGCGAGTGCACCTTGTGCGTATCGATGGTCCGGGTCTGTGGCATACCGGATTGGAGCTGGGCCCACCCGCGCTGGTGGATGCGGCGCAGCCTGCGGTGTACTGGATTCGCTGGTGGGCGCCGCTTGGCGGCAAGGTGTTCAGCCTGCAAGCCCCCGCCCCCGGATGCCAGGCCGGCTGGCGGTGGATGGATGGTGCCTCGGCACCCGCCGCAGGATGCCTGGATCGCGAACGCCGAGGGGTGCCGCGTCTGGCGCCGATGCCTTCCCGCGATGGCGATTGGCTCTATGCAAGCATGATGACGGGCCAGGGTAACAGCGACATCGGGATGATCGATCTCGATGCGCTGATCGGCACGGGCGCAGCAACACCTTGAAGTCGAAAGGTTTCGTTTAAATTTCAGTCGATTTTCGTCCGGATTTCCTGACGGAGGAGCCGTTCCCCAGCGTGATGGCAGCCGACCCCTCGACAGGAATCGGCCGTGCACCCCGGGAAACCCCAGTTCGTCCAGCGCCTGCAGACCGCAGATGCCGGGTTGTCGCTGACCATGGCCTACGGGCATGGCGAGATGGACGGCGCGGGAGATTGCACAGTCCTCTGGCTGGTGTTGCGGGGCCAGGTCCGCGTGACGTCCAGGGAAGGGGACTTCATCCTCGGCGCGCGCGACTGGATCGCGCTGGGTGCAGATTCTGCGCCGCAAGCATTGGCGGGGTCCGGCGCCCTGCTGTTGGGCGTCGACCTGTCACGCGCGGCCGGACGACCGCCGCTGCTGCCCGGGCGCGGCCGGCTGGGGCGGGGCGAACGCCGCCAGGCATTGGCGATCTGGCGCGCGCATGGCGCGGGGTTGCTGGCGTTCCTCGACACGCTCCAGGCGGATCTTGCCGCTGGCGCCGACCGCTGCCCCGGGCATTCGCAACGACGCAAGCGCCAGGTTCTCCTGCGCATGCAGCGCGCGCGGCTGTGCCTGGAAGGACAGGCGGATGGAGGCTTGCGGATCGCCGAACTTGCCAGCCGCATCAACTTCTCACCCTGGTACTTCAGCAAGGTGTTCCATGCCGTCTACGGCATCGGGCCGCAACAGTTCGCTGCAAGCATGCGCCTCGAGCGCGCCTCCAGGCTGCTTGCGACCACGACCTTGCCCGTCACCGAGGTGTCCGCGGCATGCGGGTTCGACAACCCCTGCAGCTTTGCACGGGCCTTCCGCGCGCGCTTCGGCATGACCGCTTCCGAACACCGCCTGCGTGGTACCCGATGAGCGCCCCCCGACACTCGGCCGCACGCAAGATCGCAGCGGTCCGGCGCGTGGCCGAGGACGGCTGCAGCGTGTGCGACGTCGCCCGCGAGATGGGCGTGAGCAAGGGGTCGCTGTTCTTCTGGATGCGCCGGTACCGGCAGTTCGCGCCCACGCGGACGCATGCGCACGGCGATGCCGCCAACGAGGTCGGATCGCTGGTCGCGTACCTGCGCCGTACGCGCGCACGTTGATCGAAAGCCGCCAAATGCGGCAAAGCGCAGCGACGTGCGCCGCACCTAGGATCGGATTCGTTAAGAAATCGTCCACAACCACCGAACGCTGGAGAACCAAGGTGACAAGCATCCGCAGCAAGAATCATCGGCCCAAGGCCCTCGCGCTCGCGATCACGATCGCGCTCAGTTTTACCGGGGGCGTACAGGCCCAAAGCACGACCGGCAGCATCTATGGCGTGGCGAGCGAAGGCGCCACCGTGACCGTCAGGAACGACAGCGGCCTGAGCCGTACCGTGACCGCGGATGCGTCCGGACGCTACAACATCGGCACGTTGCCGGTGGGCAACTACAAGGTGGTCGTGGAGCAGGACGGTACCGTGATCGGCGCCAGCGTCGTCACCGTGCGTGCTGGTGCAGGTGCGGACGCCTCCGCTGCAGGCGCCGGGGATCCGGCGATGCTGGAAACCGTGACGGTCACCGCTTCGAACGTGCCGGGCATCGACATTACCGCCGTTGACGCCCGGAGCGTGATCACGGCCGATCAACTGGAGCGCTTGCCGCTCGGCCGGACCTCCGAAGCCATCGCCCTGCTCGCGCCGGGCGCGGTGTCCGGCGCGGCCGGTTACGGCGACTTCCGGGGCCTGGTGTCCTTCGGTGGCGCCGGCGTGTCCGAGAATGCCTACTACGTCAACGGCTACTTCACCGGCGAGCCCTTGTCCAACATGGGCGGCTTCGACCTGCCGTACGGTGCGATCGAACAGCAGGAGACGTTCATCGGCGGATACAGCGCCAAGTACGGCCGGTCAGACGGCGGCGTGATCAACCAGATCGGCAAGCGCGGCAACAACGAGTGGCACTTCGGTGGCCAGGCCGTGTTCACCCCCAAGAGCCTGCGCGGCGACATGGCTGACCGGTACTTCCCGGAGCTCGACCTGTCCGAGGCGAACGCCAACCCCAACCTGCCCAGCACCTGCGGCGCCGACACCAACGGCGACGGCGTCGGCGACCAGCCCTGCCAGTACACCTATTCGGACGATACGCTGCCGGGAACGTTGTATTCGCGCGGCGAAGAGTCGACCCGATGGGGTACTTCCTACAACGTGCATGGCGGCGGCCCGATCATCAAGGATCGCCTGTTCGCCTTCGCGTCGGCCGAATGGAACGGGACCAAGCAAATCCAGGCGCCAAACGCACTCGAGGGCGCTCCGGTCCGTTCCGAACACACCAAAACCGAGAACCCGAAGCTGTACGCAAGGCTCGACTGGAACATCAGCGACAACCACTTCCTGGAGGTCACCTATCTCGGCGAGGAGACCGAGGAAAACGGCGTCTTCTACAACTACGATTTCGAGGAAGGAACCACCGGTTCGAGGTACACCGATTCGGTTCCCGATCCGTTTTACCAGAAGAATGAATTCTTCATCGGCAAGTACACCGGGTACCTGTCCGACAATTTGACCCTCAGCGTCACCGCCGGCCAGGGCAAGCTGGTCAAGCAACAGACCAATCCGTCCATCGTTCCCGGCCTGGCGTTCATCAGCAACGCGCACTTGCAGAATCCGGCGTTCAATGGCGGAACGCCGCGATCCAATTCGCAAGGCGGGCTGGTGGGGATCGATGCCAAGGACACGACCAAGGGCCTGCGCGCCGACCTGGAGTGGCTGGTTGGCGACCATGCGCTGACCTTCGGCATCGACAACATCACCTTTGAAGCCGAAAACGAAGGCGAAGACCAGATCGTCGATCGCTGGATCTATGGCCGCACCACAGGCAATGTCGTGCCCGGGATCATCGGCAGTCCCGTCAGCGGAGCGAATCCGGAGGGCTATTACACCTACAAGTACATTTACGACACCGCGACCAGCATGACCCTCGACCAGAAAGCCTGGTATATCGAGGACCGCTGGCAGGTGAGCGACAACCTGCTGCTGTCGCTGGGCGTGCGCAACGACGCATTCGTCAACCGCAACAACTTCGGCCAGAAATACCTGGACGCGAAGGACCAGTGGGCGCCGCGCCTCGGCTTCGCCTGGGACGTGAACGGCGACGCGAGCTTGAAGGTCTTTGGCAACGCCGGGCGCTACTTCCTGGCGATGCCGAACAACGTCGCGGTCCGTGGCGGCTCGGCCTCGACTTATACCCGCGAGTACTTCACCTACACCGGCATCGATGCCAACGGCGTCCCCACCGGCCTGCAGCATGTGGGGAGGCTCGATGGCGAGCCCAACGGTCCGTACTCGACGAACGACGAGTATGGCGAAGCTGTCGACACCCTGGCGTTCGCACCGTCAGACCTCAAGAACATGTACCAGGACGAATACATCCTCGGCATGGAACGCATGCTGGGCGAACACTGGATGTTCGGCGCCAAGCTCACGCTTCGCGACCTGGGTTCGGCCGTCGACGACATCTGCGACCCGGACACCATGGAGGAAGTGCTGGAGGATCGCGGCATCGACACCGACTCGGTGAAGATCCCGGGTTGCCTGATGTTCAACCCGGGCGGCACCAATACCTTCAGCCTGGCGAACATCGACCCGGTCACCGGCAAGCCCACCGGAAGCCGTACCGAAGTGACCATGAGTTCCGACGACTGGGGCTTCACGGACGGCATGTCGCGCAAGTACAGCGGGCTGGACCTCTACCTGGAGCGCCCGTTCGACGGCAAGTGGGAAGCTCGCGTCGACTACACCTACAGCAAGAGCAAGGGCAACATGGAGGGCCAGGTGAAGTCGGATTATGGCCAGGTCAATATCTCCAAGACCGTGGATTGGGACGCGGCCGCGGTCATGCAGTTCGCCCGGGGTTACCTGCCCAACGACCGGCGCCACCAGCTCAAGGCACGCGGCAGCTACCAGATCACCGAAGAGCTCCTCGTCGGCGGCAACGTGCGGGTCCAGTCGGGTGCGCCGATCGCCTGCATCGGCTACTTCAATCCGGGCGACATCGACGAGAACTCGCCTGAAGGCGATCCGCTCGGCTACGACGCCGTCTACCACACCTGCTTCGGCGAGGTGGCGAGTCCCGGCAAGGTGCGCACGCCGTGGACCAAGACGCTCGACGTCGGCCTTACCTACCGGCCCAAGGCGCTGGATGACAAGCTGACGCTCGGGATGCAGGTCCTCAACGTGTTCAATTCCACCGAGACGTTGCAGGTGAACGTGACATCGGAGGATGCTCCGTACACCGTCTCCAACACTTACATGTTGCCGATCGGCCGCCTGGATCCGCGTACCGTGGTGTTCACGGCCGCCTACGACTGGTAAACAGCGACACCTGGAATGCAGCCCGGCCTTCGCAGGAAGGCCGGGCTTTTTCGTGCGCGCAGCTTCAGAACTTCGGCTTGTCGTCGCTGGCCTTGTAGCGTTCCATCGCGTCGACCAGGATCTGCCGCGCTTCGGCGGCGCCGCCCCAGCCGTCGAGCTTGACCCACTTGCCCTTCTCCAGGTCCTTGTAGTGCTCGAAGAAGTGGCCGATGCGCTCTAGCCAATGCGGGCTGACCTTGCCGATGTCGTCGATGTGGGTGTATCCGTTGAAGACCTTGTCGATCGGCACGGCGAGGATCTTCTCGTCGCTGCCGGCCTCGTCGCTCATCTTCAGCACGCCGACCGGACGGCAGCGGATCACCGAGCCGGGGATCAGCGGCAGCGGCAGGATCACCAGCACGTCGGCGGGGTCGCCGTCGCCGCAGACGGTATACGGCACGTAGCCGTAGTTGCACGGGTAGCGCATGGGCGTGGACAGGATCCGGTCGACGAAGATCGCGCCGGAGGCCTTGTCGACCTCGTACTTGACCGGTTCGGCGTCCTTCGGGATCTCGATGACGACGTTGATTTCTTCCGGCGGGTTGCTGCCGGTGGGGACGAGGTCCAGGCCCATGGGGGAGAGTGCTCCGAGGCGTTGCTGTGGGGGCGCACAGTTTACGCG
>JALYWW010000047.1 GCA_030852515.1 Pseudomonadota bacterium | reverse complement strand
AGCTACAGCCGCTTCATCAACGGCCTGATGAAGGCCGGCATCACCCTGGACCGCAAGGTGCTGGCGGACATCGCCGTGCACGACGCGAAGGGTTTTGCGGCGCTCGCCGAAAAGGCGAAGGGCGCTCTCGCGGCGTAGTGTCGACCCGTGGGCCGCGATGGCGGTCCATGCTGGTAACGTGATACACGCAACGGGGAAGGGCGCGAGTCCTTCCCCGTTTCGTTTTTCTGGGGATCGGAATGGCTGCAATCGAGGAACTGGGGCGGCAGGCGCTGGCCGACATTGCTGCGGCAGCTTCGCCCGATGCGCTCGAGGCGTTGCGGGTGTCGCTGCTGGGCAAGTCCGGCAGCATCACCGCGCAACTCAAGTCGCTGGGCGCGCTGCCCGGCGACCAGCGCAAGGCGGCCGGCGAGGCCATCAACAAGGTCCGTGATGCGATCGGCGACGCGTTGTCGGCGCGCAAGGTTGCGCTGGACGGCGCCGCCCTGGACGCGCGCCTTGCGACCGAAAGCATCGACATCAGCCTGCCTGGACGGGCCTCTGCCCGCGGTGGCCTGCACCCGGTCAGCCGCACGCTCGAACGGATCACCGCGATCTTCGGCCGGCTGGGATACGAGCTCGCCGATGGTCCCGAGATCGAGGACGACTGGCACAACTTCGAGGCGCTGAATTTCCCGCCGCACCATCCGGCGCGGGCCATGCACGACACGTTCTACATGGCCGACGAGTCCGGATCCGATCGGCGCCTGCTGCGCACCCATACCTCGGGCGTACAGGTGCGTTACATGAAGCAGCTCGTTGCGAGCGCAGGCAGCCCGCCGCTGCGCATGATCGCGGCGGGCAAGGTGTATCGCTCCGACAGCGACCAGACCCACACGCCGATGTTCCACCAGGTCGAGGGACTCCTGGTCGACGAGCACGCCAGTTTCGCCGACCTCAAGGGCACCCTGGCCGAATTCGTGCGCGCGTTCTTCGAGCGCGATTTCGAGATGCGCTTCCGCCCCAGCTATTTCCCGTTCACCGAACCTTCGGCCGAAGTCGACATCGCCTGGCAGCAGGCCGACGGCTCGACCCGCTGGCTGGAAGTGCTGGGCTGCGGCATGGTCCATCCGAGCGTTCTGCGCAACGTCGGCATCGATCCGGAGAAGTACACCGGCTTCGCATTCGGCCTGGGCGTCGAACGCTTCGCGATGTTGCGCTACGGCGTCGACGACCTGCGTTCGTTCTTCGACAACGACGTGCGTTTCCTGAGGCAGTTCGCATGAGTGCGCCGGCATGAAATTTCCCGAAAGCTGGCTGCGCCAGCACGTTGCCGTCACCGCCTCGCGCGACGAACTCGCTGCGTCGCTGACCGCGATCGGCCTGGAGGTCGAGGAACTGACGGCGCTGGGCGCAGGCCTGGACGGCGTGGTCGTGGCCCGGATCGTCGAATGCGCGAAGCACCCGGAAGCCGACCGCCTGCAGGTCTGCCAGGTCGATGCCGGCAACGGCAGCCGCCTGCAGATCGTGTGCGGTGCGCCCAACGCGCGCCCGGGCCTGGTCGCGCCACTGGCGACCATCGGCGCGAAGCTCGGCGACACCACCATCAAGGCGGCGAAACTGCGCGGCGTCGAGTCCAGCGGCATGTTGTGTTCGGCCAAAGAGCTGGGCGTCGACGCCGATGCGTCGGGCCTGATGGAACTGCCCGACGACGCCCCGGTGGGCGTTGCCCTGGCCGAGTACCTGGGCCTGCCGGACGCCACGTTCGAACTCAAGCTGACGCCCAATCGTGCCGACTGTTTCAGCGTGCGCGGCATCGCCTACGACGTCGCCGCCGCGTTCGGTTCGCAAGTCAACGCGTTCGACGCGACGCCGATGCCGGCGCTCAACGATGCGGCGATGCGGGTCGAACTGCACGCTGGTGCCGACGCCCCGCGTTTCGTTGGACGCGTGATCGAAGGCGTCGACGCCGGCCGCCCGACACCGGTGTGGATGGCCGAGCGCCTGCGCCGCAGCGGCATCCGCCCGCTGAGTTTCCTGGTCGACGTGACCCAGTACGTGATGCTTGAACTGGGCCAGCCGATGCATGCCTACGACCGCGACCTGTTGCGCGGGCCGATCGCCGTGCGCCATGCGCGCCAGGGCGAAACGCTGCGCCTGCTCAACGGCGACGAGGTGGAGCTCGACCCCGGGTTCCTGGTGGTCACCGACGCCGACCGTGCCGTCGGCCTCGGCGGGATCATGGGAGGCGACGACACCAAGGTCGGCACCAGTACCCGGAACGTGTTCCTGGAAGCGGCGCACTGGATCCCGGCCGCGATCATCGGCCGTGGCCGCAAGCTCGGCCTGCATACCGATGCCGCGCATCGCTTCGAGCGCGGAGTGGATCCGGAACTGCCGCGGCAGGCGATCGAAATCGCCACCCGGCTGATCGTCGAGATTGCCGGCGGCGCGCCGGGTCCGGTGGTCGAAGCAGTGCTGCCCGAACATCTGGCGCAGCCCCGGCCCGTGCGCCTGCGCCGCGCCCGCCTCTCGCGGGTGCTCGGCATCGCCGTCGACGACGCCGAGGTCGAACGCATCCTGCGCGCGCTGGGCTTCGACGTCGCCGCCGATGCCGATGGTTGGCAGGTGACGCCGCCGACGCGACGCTTCGACATCGCGATCGAGGAAGACCTGATCGAGGAAGTCGCGCGCATCCACGGCTACGACGCGATCCCGACCACCTTGCCGGGCGGCGCGATGCGCCTGGCGGCAATCTCCGAAACCCGCGTCGAGGACGCCGACGTGCGCCGCCAGTTGGCCGCGCGCGACTACCTCGAAGCGCTGGACTTCGCCTTCGTCGACGCCCGCCTGCTCGCGCACTGGAACATGGCTGAGGGCTCGGTGCCTCTGGCCAACCCGCTGAGCGCCGAACTCGGGGTGATGCGCACCTGGCTGTTGCCGGGACTGGTGGATGCGCTTTCCCGGAACGTGGCGCGGCAGCAGTCGCGCGTGCGGTTGTTCGAGGTGGGGAAGGTGTTCGGGAGCCGGGAGCCGGTAGCCGGTAGCCGGGAGGCGGGGGCGCCTGTCGAGACCTTGCGGGTGGCTGGGGCGGCGTGCGGGATCGCTGCGGCAGAACAATGGGGAATTGCCGATCGCGGGGTGGACTTCCATGACGTGAAGGGCGACCTGGACAGCCTGGCGGCGCTCGCCCGCGCCGAACTGGAGTACCGGCCGTCGCAGTCGCCGTGGGGACATCCCGGGCGCTCGGCCGACGTGTTCAGGAATGGCGAGCGGATCGGCTGGATCGGGCAACTGCATCCGCGACTGCAGCAGTCGCTCGACCTCGATACCGATGTCGTCGCCTTCGAGCTGGACCTGGAACCGCTGCTGGCGCGGCCCCTGCCGCGCGCCGTGGCGCTGTCCAAATACCCCTCGGTCCGCCGCGACCTGGCCTTCGTTGTCCCGGAGGCGGTCTCCTGGGCGGCCCTGGCGGGGAGCGTCAAGGCCGCTGCGGGTCCCTTCCTGCGTGATCTTCGGCTGTTCGACCGATATGCGGGAAAGGGCGTGGAATCCGGATCCAAAAGTCTCGCTATGGGCTTGATTCTGCAGGACGAATCCCGCACATTGACCGATCGCGAGGTGGACGCCGTAGTGGCTACGGTGACCGCCGCGCTGGAACGCGACCACGGGGCCGCGATCCGGTCCTGAAGACAGCGTGCGGCAGGGGAACGTAATGGCGTTGACCAAGGCTGAAATGGCCGAACGGCTCTATGAAGACGTCGGGCTGAACAAGCGCGAGGCGAAGGAATTCGTCGACGCCTTCTTCGACGTGCTGCGCGAAGCCCTCCAGCAGGGCCGCCAGGTCAAGCTCTCGGGCTTCGGCAATTTCGACCTGCGGCGCAAGAACCAGCGCCCGGGCCGCAACCCCAAGACCGGCGAGGAGATCCCGATCACCGCCCGGACCGTGGTGACCTTCCGCCCCGGGCAGAAGCTCAAGGAGCGGGTCGAGGCCTTTGCCGGGGTGACCCATGCTTGACCCGGGCAGCAACCGCGAGCTTCCGCCGATCCCGGCCAAACGCTACTTCACCATCGGCGAAGTCAGCGAGCTGTGCGACGTGAAGCCGCACGTGCTGCGCTACTGGGAGACTGAATTTCCCTCCCTGAAGCCGGTCAAGCGCCGCGGCAACCGCCGCTACTACCAGCGCCACGACGTGCTGATGGTCCGCCAGATCCGCGGCCTGCTGTACGAGCAGGGCTACACCATCGGCGGCGCCCGCCTGCGCCTGGACGGGGACGATGCCCGCCAGGAAGCCACCATGAGCTCGCAGATCGTCCGCCAGGTGCGGATGGAGCTGGAAGAAGTCCTGCAGCTGCTGCGCAGGCTATAATCTCCAACCCGCGTCGGGGTATAGCGCAGCCTGGTAGCGCATCTGCCTGGGGGGCAGAGGGTCGTCGGTTCGAATCCGGCTACCCCGACCATCAATTTGCATAGGGCACACACCATGCGCAAGTCGCTGTTCGTGCTGTTGCTTTCCCTCTCCTCGCTTGCCTTCGCCAGCGAACCGAAGACCTATGGCGATGCGCTGCCGGAAGCCACCGCCGTGCCGATCTCCGTTGCCGCCGCGGACGCCGATGCCTACGTGGGCAAGGCCAACCGTTTCAGCGGCCGCATCACCGAGGTCTGCCAGAAGGAAGGCTGCTGGATGATGCTCGAGGACGACGGCGAGGTCGCGCGGGTGATGATGCACGATCACGCCTTCACGATCCCCAAGGACGCCACCGGCCGCGCCCAAGTGCACGGCGTGCTTTCGGTGAAGGAGCTTTCGAAGGAAGCCGCCGAGCACCTGGCCGAAGACGGCAATGGCGTGGTGCCGCCGACGCGCGAACTGCGCATCGACGCCACCGGCGTGCGTATCGAAGGCTGATCCGGGTTTCCGCGCCCGGGAACTCGGGCGCGCATTCAGGGTCGGAGGAGCTCCCCATGGAATGGAGCTCCGGATGCCGCACCCCACTGTTCGCAAACAGGGCCTGGCCCTCCTGCTGTCCTGCCTCGGCGCCGTTGCCGCGCCTGCGTTCGCACAGGACGTTGCTGGAGCCGACGAAATCCGTGATGTCGCGCCGGTAGTCGTTTCGGGCGAGTTGCCCGGTCCCGGGTTGTGGAAGGTCAGCAAGGGCGAGCACGTGTTGTGGATCCTCGGTACCCAGGCGCCGTTGCCCCGGCGCATGCAGTGGCATTCCGAAGATGTCGATGAAGCACTGGCAGCATCGCAGGAACTGATCCATGCGCCGGTCATGGGCGTCACTTTCGAAGCCGGTGGCTTCTTCAAGAGCCTGTTTCTGATCCCGAAGGTGTACGGCGCGCGCAAGAACCCCGGCGACGCGACCTTGCAGGACATCCTTCCCGCCGGGTTGTATGCGCGCTGGTTGCCGCTGCGCGAACGCTACCTGGGCCGGGGCCGCAAGGCCGAAGGGATGCGGCCGGTATTCGCCGCCGGGGAGCTCTGGAGCGAGGCCCTGGACGAGGAGGGCCTGGTCGAGGGCGGCATCGTCGGCCCCGTGCTCGAGCGCGCCGTCAAGGCGCATGGCCTGCGCGAAACCCGCCCGCAATGGATCCTGAAGATCACCGATGCCAAGGCGGTGCTGGCTGAAGTCGAACATGCCAACCTCGACGACGTCGACTGCCTGGAGGCCACGATTCGCGAACTCGAGCTTGGCCCCGAGCGCCTGCGACAACGTGCCAACGCGTGGGCCTCAGGCGACATGGCGGCGTTGCGCGCGCTGCCCGATGCGGGCCGGCGCAGCGCCTGCTCCGACGCGGTGATGGAATCGCCGGCGCTGCGCAAGCGCGGCGGCGAAGGCATCGACGAGCGAATGGAAACCTTGTGGCTCGAGGCTGCCGAAAAGGCCCTGGCGCGCAATACTTCGACCTTCGCGCTGCTGCCGATCTCCAACCTGCTGTCGGACGACGGATACCTGGCCAGGTTGGCCGAACGCGGTTACGCGGTCGTTCCGCCCGGTTAGCCGATGGCGGTCAGCGGCTGGCCGCAGCCGCCGGACGCTCGCCCAGTCGAGGCCAGCGGCGCAGCAACGCCGCGCGGATCCCGGCGACATCCAGTCCCGCTTCGGCCAGCAACTGCTCGCGGCTGCCATGGTGCTGGAATGCGTCGGGCAGCCCCAGGTGCAGGATCGGCAGGGTGATGCCCTCGGCGGCAAGCAGTTCGGCCACGCCGCTGCCGGCGCCACCGGCGACGACGTTGTCCTCGATGGTGACGAAGCCTTCGTGCGACTGCGCCAGTTGCAGGATCATTTCCCGATCCAGCGGCTTGACGAAACGCATGTTGGCGACGGTGAGGCCAAGCTCATTGCCGGCCTGTTCGGCGGCCGGCACGGTCGCGCCGAACGCGAGCAGGGCGATGCCGTTGCCGCGACGGCGCAACTGCGCCTTGCCGATCGGCAGCGTGTCGAGCGCCGGTTCGATCGCCACGCCGGGGCCGGTGCCGCGCGGATAGCGCACTGCAGCCGGGCCTTCATGGCGGAAACCGGTGGTCAGCATCTTCCGGCATTCGTCTTCGTCCGCCGGCGCCATCACCACCATGTTCGGCACGCAGCGCAGGTAGGACAGGTCGAGGTTGCCGGCATGGGTCGCACCGTCGGGGCCGACCACGCCGCCGCGGTCGATCGCGAACAACACGTCCAGCTTCTGGATGGCGACGTCGTGCACCAACTGGTCGTAACCGCGCTGCAGGAACGTGGAATAGATCGCCACCACCGGCTTGGCGCCTTCGCAGGCCATGCCCGCGGCCAGCGTGACCGCGTGCTGCTCGGCGATGGCGACGTCGAAGTAGCGTTCCGGGAATTCCTTGGAGTAGCGCACCAGGCCGGAGCCTTCGCGCATCGCCGGGGTGATCGCCAGCAGTTTCGGATCCGCGGCGGCCATGTCGCACAGCCAGTCGCCGAATACTTCGGTATAGCTGGGCTTTTTCGGCGCCGCCGCCGGCTTGCTCACCACGCCCTTGCCGGGGTCGAACGGCGACACCGCGTGGTAACCGATCTGGTCGCCCTCGGCGAGTTCGTAGCCCTTGCCCTTGGTGGTGATCACGTGCAGCAGCTGTGGGCCCTTCATGCCCTTGAGCGTCTTCAGCGTCGCCACCAGCGCGTCGATGTCGTGGCCGTCGATCGGGCCGGTGTAGTGGAAGCCCATTTCCTCGAACAGGGTGGACGGCACGAACATGCCCTTCCAGTGTTCCTCCCAGCGGCGCACGAAACGCGCCGGCCCGCTGCTGCGCTTGTCGCCGAGGATCTTCTTGCCGCCCTCGCGGATCGCATTGAGGGTGCGGCTGCCGGTGGCGCGGCCGAGCATCCGGGTCAGGCCGCCGACGGCTTCGCTGATCGACATCCGGTTGTCGTTGAGGATCACCAGGATGTCGGGCTCCGGATCCATGCCGCCGGCATGGTTGAGCGCCTCGTAGGCCATGCCCGCGGTCATCGCGCCATCACCGATCACGGCCACGACCTTGCGCTCGTTGCCGGCGCTGGCGTTGGCGATGGCCATGCCCAGGGCCGCGGAAATCGAAGTCGAGGAATGACCGACGCCGAAGGTGTCGAACTCGCTTTCCTCGCGCTTGGGGAACGGCGCGATGCCGCCGCGCTGCTTGACGCTGCGGATCCCGTCGCGGCGACCGGTCAGGATCTTGTGTGGATAAGCCTGGTGGCCGACATCCCAGACGATGCGGTCGTCGGGGGTGTCGTACAGGTAGTGCAGGGCGGTGGTCAGCTCGATCACGCCGAGGCCGGCGCCGAAATGGCCGCCGGATTCGCCCACGCACTCGATCAGGTAGGCACGCAGCTCATCGGCGACGGCACGCAGCTCGGAAGCGTCAAGCTTGCGCAGGTCGGCCGGGGTGTCGATTGCGGCCAGGCGCGGGTAGCGCGTGGAATTGGGGGGAACATCGTTCATCCCGCCATTTTAGCGCCTGGCTACTTCTTGCGGCGCCCGAACAGCCCGCCGGATTTTCCGGTGTCCACCGGTTCAGGTGGCTGCTCGGGCACGAGCTCGGCGTAACCGGTCGCCAGGCTGGCGTTGACGAAATCCACCACGTCCGGCAGCGGCACGCCGCTTGCGGCGGACACTTCGTCCAGGGTCGCCGGGCCCTTCATCATCGCGGTGGCGATGCGGAAATGCTTCGGATACTCGCGCTCGGTCTGCGGCCACTTGCTGAGCTTGTAGCGGCTGGCAAGGTCGAAACCGGGCAGCAGGTTGCCGCCGCCGGCAAGCAGGCCGCCATACCACTGCAGGCGCGCCAGCGGCTGCGCGGCACCCAGCGGGGCGATCGCCGCGTCCCAGGCCGCGGGTTCGACCGGGTGGAAATCGTGTTCGGCCACCGCGCCCTGCACGTAACCGGCCAGCGGCTTCAACGCGCCGGGGCCGTAGTACTCGCGGGCGACGGGATCGATGTAAAGCTCCGGGCCGCCATCGCGCGCGAAGCGTACCCGGGCGCCCAAGGCGCCCGGTACGAACCAGTCGCCCAGGGTGCGCTGTGGCGCCGGCGTTGCCGGTGCCACGGTAGCCGGGGCAAGGGAACCAGCTTCGGCCGAACCGGGATGGCCGGGAACGGGGCCCGGCGCGAGGGCTTCCTCGTCGATGGCCTGCGGGTGTTCCTCGGGCAACTCGTCCTGCGGCACCGGCGCCGCCGCCATGCCGGCCGGCGTGCTGGCAGCCAGGTCAGGGAGGATCGCCTGCAGCAGGACTGCGACGCTGGCGGCGTCGAACGGTCGCGGCAGGTGGAAGTCGGTCTGGGTGCGCTTGGCCGACGTCAGGCCGATCACCTGCTTGCCGGCCGCGTGCAGGCGCAACCAGCTCATCGGCCCGTACATGCTGTCCATGTCGACCACCACGAAGCGGGCCTCGGCCTCGGGCAACAGCCGCCAATGCTTTCCGAGGCGGGCATTGGCCTGGTCGAAGGCAGCCTTGAGGGCGCCTTCGGTCGCCGGGTCCATGCCCGTCATGCCGAGGGTGGGTAACGACATACTGGTTCGATCCTGTTGGGCCAAGAGGCTGAGTGTAGCCGTCAATTGGCCGTGAAGCGCGGGTTCCGCTTGGGCAGGTGGCTCTTCAGGAACGCCATCTGGTCGGCGAGGATATTGCGATTGGACAGGATCAGGTGTTCGATCCAGCTGGGCCGGTAGGGCACCGCCAGCAGCGGCATGGAGGCCTGCTGTGGAGTGCGCCCGCCCTTGCGCGAGTTGCAGTGGAAGCAGGCGGCGACCACGTTCTCCCAGATGTCGCGGCCGCCGCGCGACAGTGGCACCACGTGGTCGCGAGTCAGGTGCTGGCGACTGGTCTCGCGGCCGCAGTACAGGCACAGGTGCTGGTCGCGTGCGAACAGGGCGACATTGGTCAGCGCCGGTGTCGGATCCAGTGCATGGGCGCGGGCGTGGCTGCGTGCGGCGACGATCGGATGCAGCTCCACCAGGCTCTGTTCGCCGGTGGTGCGGCTGGTGCCGCCATGCACGCTGAGGCAGGGATCGCCGAGGGTCCAGGCAACCGCGCCACGCACGTACAGGCAGGTCGCGGATTGCCAGCTCATCCAGTCGAGTACCCGGCCGTGCGCGTCGAGCGCCAGCAGGCGTACTGCATCCAGGCGAAGCGGCGTTGTATCGGACTCCATTGGAACCACAGCTTATACCGATCCTACGGCAGCGGTGGAAGGGCGCCGATCCCGGATTCGATCGCGGCCTTGTGGGCGAGGGTGCGCGGCAGCAGCCGGGCGTAGTAGAAGGTCGCGGTGTCGCGCTTGGCCCTGGCGAAGGCCGCCGGCTGCCCGGATGCCTCGGCGGCCGCCACGCTGCGGGCCCACCAGTAGGCCAGCGCAACGTAGCCCGAATACATCAGGAAGTCGTGGGCGGCCGCGCCGATTTCTTCCGGATCCTCGCCGGCGCGTGCCGCGATGGCCATCGCCAGTTGCTGCCATTCGCGTGCCTTGGCGGCCAGCGGCTCGACGAAGGCGGCCATGCCGGCATCGCCGCCATGTTCCTTGCAGAAAGCGTCGACCATCGCCAGGAATTCGCGCATGCCGGTGCCCTGCAGCTGCAACAGTTTGCGACCGATCAGGTCCAGCGCCTGGATGCCGGTGGTGCCTTCGTACATGGTGGTGATGCGCGCATCACGCGCCAGCTGTTCCATGCCGTGCTCTGCGATGTAGCCGTGGCCGCCGAAGCACTGCATTGCGTTGTAGGTGCACTCCACACCCCATTCGGTCAGGCAGCCCTTGGCGATCGGGATCAGGAAGCCCAGCATCGCATCGGCACGCTCGCGCTCGCCGGCATCGCCGGCATGCTCGACGATGTCCACCAGCGTACCCGCGTGGTACGCGAGTGCGCGACCGCCTTCGACCAGCGCCTTCTGGGTGAGCAACATGCGCCGCACGTCGGGGTGGACGATGATCGGGTCGGCCGGCTTGTCGGGATACTTCGCGCCGGCCAGCGAGCGGCCCTGCAATCGCTCGCGCGAATAGTCCAACGCGCCCTGCAACGCGCGATCCGCCAGGCCGAGGCCTTGCAGGCCGACCGCCAGGCGCGCGCTGTTCATCATCGTAAACATCGCCGCCAGGCCCTTGTTCGGCGCGCCCACGAGCCAGCCTTGTGCACCGTCGAAGTTCATCACGCAGGTGGCCGAACCGTGGATGCCCATCTTGTGCTCGAGCGCGCCGCAGCGCAGCGGATTGCGCTCGCCGACGTTGCCGTCACGGTCGACGCGCATCTTCGGCACCACGAACAGGGAAATGCCGCGGCTGCCGGCGGGCGCATCGGGCAAGCGCGCCAGCACCAGGTGGACGATGTTGTCGGTGAAGTCGTGCTCGCCGGCGGTGATGAAGATCTTGGTGCCGGAGATTGCATGGCTGCCGTCGGCGTTGGGCTCGGCACGGGTCTTGAGCAGGCCCAGGTCACTGCCGCAATGCGGCTCGGTCAGGCACATGGTGCCGGTCCAGCGGCCTTCGACGATCGCCTTGAGGAAGACCTCGCGCTGCCAGTCCTCACCGTGCCGGGTCAACGCTTCGACCGCGCCATGCGAGAGCAGCGGGAAGTTGCCCCATGCCAGGTTGGCGGCGTCGATCATTTCCTTGATCGCGATGCCGGCGGTCTGCGGCAGGCCCTGGCCGCCGTGTTCGACCGGCGATGAAATTCCGGCCCAGCCGCCTTCGACGTATTGCGCATAGGCGGCGGCGAACCCCGGCGGCGTTGCGACCGCGCCGGTGTCCTTGTCGAGCTTGCAGCCGTGGGTGTCGCCGACCTGGTTGAGCGGTGCGAGTACGGTCGAGGCAAAGCGCGCGCCTTCCTCGAGCACCGCATCGACGATCTCGCGGCTCGCGTCCTCGAAGCCAAGGCGGGCAAACAGGGGCTCGACCTCGAGCAGGTCGAACAGCACGAAGCGCATGTCCTCCAGCGGGGCGTTGTATGCGGCTGCCATCAGCGCAGCACTCCCGGCAGGCCGGGCACCGGCGCAAGCGCGTTGTCGCGTCCGAGTTCGAAGACGCGCTGCTTGCCGTTCTCGGGCGTGGCGGTGATGGTGCCTTCCAGCTCGTAGGCGATGGCGGCGCCGCGCGCGAGTGCATCGGCGATCGCGATCCTGGCGCCCGCCGTCGGAACCAGCTGCAAGGTCGCCACGTCCGCCGACTCCGGGCCGATGGTGAAGCCGGGGCTGGTGCGCAGCGTCGTGGGCGGCTGGCCGGCGATGGTCATCGCCAGGTCGACCGCGTCGAAACGCATCGGGACGTTGCTGAAGTTGTCGAGGCGCAGGTCCAGCGACCAGCTGCCGTCGGCGCGTACGCTGAGCTGCTGGATGCCGGCCGAAGGTTCGGAGACACGCCTTACCGGACCGGTGCTGCAGGCGCCGAGCAGGAGCGAGGTGAGGAGGAGTGCGACAAGGGCGGCGCGCTTCATTCGGGTCTCCGGCATATGCATTGAACGAGCATACAACGGCATCGCGCGCTTGCTGGCCAGCCACCAATGGTGGCCGGGGAGGGAATCGAACCCCCGACACGGGGATTTTCAATCCCCTGCTCTACCAACTGAGCTACCCGGCCAAAGCGAAGGCGGGATGATACGGGCGCCGCACTTGCGGGGCAAGCCGGATGGTGGCTGAACAGGGTTCGGGCCGGGGACTTCCGGGCCGCTGGAACGGGTGCAAGATTGAAAAGACCCCTTGAATCGAGGTGACTGCCATGCGAATCCTGCCGCTATCCCTCCTTGTCGGCACCGTGCTGCTTGCATCCTGCGCGACCACCGGCCCGCACATGAGCGACACGGACGAGCTGGCGCTCTACACCCGCCACAGCGAGGTCGTGCGGAAAGTGACCTATCGCGAACCCATCGGCTGGGACGATGTCGGCGACAGCCATGTGCTGCTCACGATCAAGCCGACCGAAGGCTGGCTGTTCCGGCTTGCGCCCGGCTGCCTGGACTGGTCCGGCTCGGGTCCCGCGCTCACCGTCAGCCGCATGGCCGGCGTGATCTCTTCCGGTTTCGACAAGGTGACCCGGGTCGGACCGGGTGCGCCGATTGCCTGCCGCATCGAGGAAATCCGGGTCGTCGACCTGGGCGCGGTCAGGGACGAACGCAACGCGGTCGCCGCGACGCCCTAGTCCTCGGCCGGGATGTACCCGGCCGGCTTCTCTGCCCCGCCGCCGAACAGGAACTTGAGCATCTCGCCTTCCAGGAAGGCGCGATGCTTGGGATCCATCGGCGACAGCCGGTTCTCGTTGATCAGCATGGTCTGGTGCGCCAGCCATGCCGACCACGCCGGCTTTCCGATATGCGCGTAGACCCGCTTGCCGGCATCGCCCGGCCATGGCGCGAAGTCGAGGCCCTCGACATCGCGCTTCTCGTATTCGCAGAACACCATGCGGCTCATGTCTGGCGGCTCATGTCGGAAGGCTCTCCAGCAGCTTGCGGATGGGCGCCGGGATGCCCAGCGCCGCCATGTCGGCGCGCGCGACCCAGCGCAGGTCGCCATTGTCCGCCACCCGCGGGCGCAGGGCCACCTCGCGCCAGTGCATCGGTTGCAGTTGCAAGCGGTAGTGGGTGAATCCGTGTGCGATCGCCGCCAGGGAAGCGCCGTCGTCGTAGTCGGCGTCGGCGTGCGCGGCCAGCCAGTCGCGGGCCCGGGCGTGCACGTCCGCCTCCGGCAACGACCATAGCGCCGCCCACACGCCGCTGGCCGGACGGCGCTGCAGCAATACCCGGCCGTCGCCGTCCTGGAGCAGCATCACCACCGCGCTGCGTTCGGGCAGCGGCTTGCCCGGTTTCGGCGTCGGCAGTTCCGCCACGCGGCCGTCGCGCAGCGCAGTGCAACCGTCCTGCAACGGGCAGGCCCCGCAGGCGGGATCGAAACGCGTGCACAGGGTGGCGCCGAAATCCATTTGCGCCTGTGTGTAGTCGGCGAGTCGCGCATCCGGCAGTTGTGCTTCGGCCAGCGCCCACAGTGTTTTCTCCACCGCCGGCGAGCCGGGCCAGCCGGCGACACCGTGGAAGCGCGCGAGCACGCGCTTGACGTTGCCGTCCAGGATCGGGAAGCGGTCGCCCCAGGCCTGGGCCAGGATCGCCCCGGCGGTGCTGCGGCCGATGCCCGGCAAAGCAACCAGCGCATCGGCATCGCGCGGCAGTTCGCCGCCGTGGCGCTCTATGCAGGCCCGCGCCGCGGCATGCAGGTTGCGGGCGCGTGCGTAGTAGCCCAGGCCGGACCACAGTGCGAGCACGTCGTCCAGCGGTGCGCGCGCCAGCGCTGCAACATCGGGCAACGCAGCGACGAAACGTTCGAAGTAGGGGATGACGACCCGCACCTGGGTTTGTTGCAGCATGATTTCCGACAGCCACACGCGGTAGGGCGTGCGCGGATGCTGCCAGGGCAGGTCATGGCGACCATTGTGGTCGAACCATTCCAGCAAGCGTCCGGCCACGGTCATTCGCCGTCGCCGTCCTTGATGCCGATCTCGATGCCGTGCAGCTGCGCGCCGGCGATGTCCAGGCGCGGCGTCTGCAAGGTGCCGTCGATCGGCGGCAAGGGATTGGCGCTGCCGGCGTCGAACCAGGACAGCACCGCCGGCAGTTCGAAGCGGCCGTCGAAGCGTGTCGCTTCGCGCTGCAGTTGCAACGACGCGGTTGCGGACAGGTCGAGTGCGCCGTCGTAGCCCAGCGTGAACGACATCGGTGATCGCGACGATGCCAACGGTTCGGGCAGCGCGGGCCAGGCATCGGGCCAGGTGGCGATGTCGCCCTGCATGCGCAAGGCCAGGGTTTGGCCGAACGCGATCCCGCCTCGTGCATCGATCGCGGGAACCGGATCGGATGCCGCCTCACCGCGTCCCCGAACCGCCAGTTGCGCAGGCGAAACACTCCAGATGCCGGCTGCCCAGCGCAATGGGCCGGACAACTCGAACGCGACGGGTGGATCGCGATAGACCCCGCGCAGGCGCAGCGGCGAGGACACGCCCGGCGCGAACGAAGGCAACTCCGCCTGCACGTCGTCGAGCCGCCAGCTGCCGCCGTCGAGCACCCCATTGCGGATGTGGATGCCTTCAAGCAGGGTCGGCATGCGTTCTTGCCTGGATGGAGGCCGACCGTCGAGCCAGTGCTGCAGCGCCGGCAGGTCGAGGATCGGCGCATCGAGTTCGATCCTGGTCGCTTCCAGCACCGCGCCGCGCGCGCGCACTGTCGACCACGGCAGCGACAGGAGGATGCGATCGGCGCGCAGCAACGGCCTGGCCGCGCCGGGTTCGCGTGCAACGACGTCGCGCACCACCAGGGTCGGCGTGCCGCGCAGGCGGTATTCGGCGACGCCGGTCGCGGTGATCTCCAGGCCCAGCGCGTTGCCGACCCGCGCCAGCAGGAATCGCGATGCGCGCTGCGGTTCCATCGCGTACTGCAGCAGCAGTGCCGCGACCACGACCAGTGCGGCCAGCACCAGGACGATGCGCAGGATGCGGCGGCGCGGCAGCAGGCCCATGCCGGACTGGCGGCTCAGCCGCCGAGCGAAGCGGGCAGCAGCGCGTCGACGAACGCCGCGGGATCGAACTCGCGCAGGTCTTCGGGGCCTTCGCCGATTCCGGCATAGCGGATCGGGATGCCGAACTCGCGCGCCAGCGCGAACACCACGCCGCCCTTGGCGGTGCCGTCGAGCTTGGTGACGACAAGGCCGGTGACGTTGACGGCGGCGTGGAACTGGCGCAGCTGCGACAGCGCGTTCTGGCCGGTGGTGCCGTCGATCACCATCAACACTTCGTGCGGTGCGTCGGGATCCAGCTTGCCCAGCACCCGGCGGATCTTGCCGAGTTCGGCCATCAGGCCCTGCTGGGTATGCAACCTGCCGGCGGTATCGGCGATGAGCACGTCGATGCCGCGCGCCCTGGCCGCCTGCAGCGAGTCGAACGCCACCGATGCAGCGTCGGCATCCTGGCCCTGGGCGACCACGGGGACGCCGTTGCGCTCGCCCCAGGCCTGCAGCTGGGCGACGGCCGCGGCACGGAAGGTATCGCCGGCGGCAAGCATCAACGAATGGCCCTCACGCTTGAAGCGGTGCGCGAGCTTGCCGATGGTGGTGGTCTTGCCGACGCCGTTGACGCCCACCGTCAGCACCACGAAGGGGCGTGCCGCGGCATCGATGCGCAACGGCACCGCGACCGGTGCCAGCAATGCAAGCAGTTCGGCACGCAGCGCAGCGAGCAGGGCCTTGGCATCGGCGAACTCGCGCGCCTTCATCCGCTTGCGCAGGGCATCGACCAGCGCGGTGCTGGCGGCGACCCCGACGTCGGCGGTCAGCAGGGCGGTCTCGATCTCGTCGAGCAGGTCGTCGTCCAGGCGCGGATTGCGCGAGAACAGGCTGCCCAGGTTGCGGGCGAAACCGCTGCCGCCCAGCCGCTCGCGCCAGGAAAAACTCACCATCGTGTCGACCATCGCGCAGAATGGCGCGCATGGTAGCACCGGGTCCCATGAAACCAGGGTCGTCAAAAGCAGGGCCGTCTGGCAGCGTGCGCATCGTCGGCGGACGCTGGCGCGGCACGCGCCTGCCCGTCGCCGATGCGGCCGGGCTGAGGCCGACGCCCGACCGGGTCCGCGAGACCCTGTTCAACTGGTTGCAGGGCAGCCTGTCCGGCGCACGGGTAGTCGACCTGTTTGCCGGTTCCGGTGCGCTAGGGCTCGAGGCGGTATCGCGCGGCGCGGGCGAAGCGGTGCTGGTCGAGCGCGATCCGCGCCTGGCCGCTTCGCTGCGTGAAACCGTGGACAGGCTCCGCGGCGGAGACCAGATCGAGGTCGTCACTGGCGATGCGCTCGCATGGCTGCGTTCGCCGCCACGCGGGCAGTTCGACCTGGCGTTCCTGGATCCGCCTTTCGCCTCCGGCCTGTGGCAGCCGGTACTGTCGGCCTTGCCGCCCTGGTTGGCGCCGGGCGCGTGGCTCTATCTGGAATCACCGCTGGACGCCAGCATCGCCATGGGAGCGGAATGGCGGCTGCATCGCGAGGGCAGCACCCGCGAGGTGCGTTATGCCCTGTATCGCCATGGCACTGCTACACTGCCCCCGGAATCCTGAAACCAAGACGCGGCAACGGAATGAGCGTGGCCAACACCCGCACTGCCGTCTATCCCGGCACGTTCGACCCGATCACCAACGGGCACGTGGATCTGGTCGACCGCGCGGCTCCGCTGTTCGAACGCCTGGTCGTCGGCGTCGCCGAGAGCCCTGCCAAGGGCCCGGCCCTGCGGCTGGAAGCGCGGGTGGAACTCGCGCGCGACGCCCTGGCCGCATACCCGAATGTCGAGGTCCGCGGTTTCGACGGGCTGCTGGCGCACTTCGTCCGCAGCCTGGGCGCCGGCGTGCTGTTGCGCGGCCTGCGTGCGGTTTCGGATTTTGAATATGAATTCCAGCTGGCAAGCATGAATCGCCACCTGGTCCCGGAGGTCGAGACCCTGTTCCTGACCCCGGCCGA
>JALYWW010000116.1 GCA_030852515.1 Pseudomonadota bacterium | reverse complement strand
GCGGTGCAGGAACCCGGGCCCTCCGCCGTGCCGGTCGCGCCGCTGGTTGGCCCGACCCCGCGCCGTCGCGCCAACGACCGCAAGCCGCGGCCGCGCAGCCGCGCGTATCTCAGTCTCGGCAGCAACCTGTCGCCGGAGCGCAACCTGCGGATGGCGGTGGCGGCATTGCGCGAGCGCTTCGGCGAAGTCGAAGTCTCGCCGGTCTATCGCACCCAGGCGGTCGGATTCGAAGGCCCCGACTTCCTCAATGCGATCGTCGCGGTCGACAGCGACATCCATCCGTTCGCGCTCAACGACTGGGTGCACGCGCTGGAGGAAGCGCACGGCCGCGACCGCCGCGATGCCTCGTACAGCAATCGCCCGCTGGACATCGACATCATCTATTTCGGCGAACTGGTGCTGGACGGCCCCGGCGACTTCCAGCTGCCGCGCCCGGAGCTGCACCACGCATTCGTGCTCAAGCCGCTGTCCGATCTTGCGCCGGACTTCGTCGATCCGATCCGCGGCATGGCCCTGTCCAAGCTGTGGTCGATCCATCCGGCATTCGAATCGCCGCCGGAGGCGACCGACATCGTGCTGTAAGGCCGTTATCCTGTCGGCATGGACAGGCAACTGATCGAATTCCTGCTGTCGTCGCCGTGGATCGCGGCGACCGGCCTGCTGCTGGCCGCATGGCTGGCCGACCTGCTGGTGCGCGGCGTGCTGCTGCGCATTGCCGCGCGCATGGCCGCGGCCTCGCCGATGCGCTGGGACGACGCGATCGCCAGGCGCAAGGTGCTGTCGCGGCTTGCGCACGTGGTCCCGGCCATCGTGATCCTGGCCGGCGTCGGCTTCGTCCGCGGCATGCCCGAGCTCGTCTACCTGGTGGTGCGCAACGTCGCCTGGGCCTACATCGCCCTGACCGTGGCGATGGCGCTGGGCAACCTGTTCGACGCCTTCAACGACCTGTACGAGGCCCACGGCGAGCGCGCGCGCGACCGGCCGATCAAGGGCTACATGCAGTTGCTGAAGATCATCGTCTGGGTGGTCGCCCTGATCCTGGTGGTCGCCGCGCTGATCAACCGCTCGCCGCTGGTGCTGCTCACCGGCCTGGGCGCGATGACCGCGGTATTGCTGCTGGTGTTCAAGGACACCCTGCTGTCGCTGGTCGCCAGCATGCAGCTGGCCAGCAACGACATGCTGCGCGTGGACGACTGGATCGAGATGCCGAGCCAGAACACGGACGGCGACGTGATCGATATCAGCCTGCACACGGTCAAGGTGCAGAACTGGGACAAGACGATCAGCACGATCCCCACCCACCTGCTGATCAGCGAAAGCTTCCGCAACTGGCGCGGCATGACCGAGTCCGGTGGCCGCAGGATCAAGCGCGCGCTGTTGCTGGACCAGACCTCGGTGCGCTTCCTCGACGAGGACGAGCGCGCCCGGCTGCGCCGGATCGCGCTGATCGACGACTACCTGGACAAACAGCGCGGGGAACTGCAGGCCCACAACGCCAGCCTCGAGGCCGCCGGCAAGGATCCGGTGAACAATCGCCGGGCGACCAACCTGGGCACGTTCCGCGCCTATGTCACCGCGTACCTGCGTTCGCATCCGCGGGTGAACCAGGACATGACCCTGATGGTGCGCCAGCTCGAGCCAACGCCGCAGGGGCTGCCGCTGCAGGTGTACTGCTTCTCCGCGGACGTAGGCTGGGTGCCGTACGAGAACCTGGCCGGCGACATCTTCGACCATCTGCTGGCGGTGCTGCCGGAGTTCGGCCTGCGCGTGTACCAGCAGCCCGGCAGCGGTGACATTGCCGCCGCAGCGCGCATAATCCAGGATTCATGACCCGGGGAGGGGATGGCGATGGGCAAGTTCTCGCGTAGCTGGGCGCTGGCCAAGGCCAGCATGGCGGTGTTGCGTTCCGACAAGGAACTGCTGGTGTTCCCGCTGGTCTCGACCGCGGTCACGCTGATCGTGGCGGCGACCTTCATCCTGCCGATGTTCGGCATGGGCATGTTCCGCCACCTCGAGACCGAGGGCGGCGGCATGCCGGCCATGTTCTATGCGTGGCTGTTCTGCTTCTACCTGGTGCAGTACTTCGTGATCTTCTTCTTCAACACCGCGCTGGTCGGCGCGGCGATGATCCGCCTGGACGGCGGCGACCCGACCGTCGCCGACGGCCTGCGCATCGCCCGCGGCAAGTGGAAGACGATCCTGGGCTATGCGGCCATCGCGGCGACCGTCGGCATGATCCTGCGTGCGCTGGAACAGCGCGCCGGCTTCCTCGGCCGGATCGTGATCGGTTTCATCGGCGTGGCCTGGACGGTGGCGACCTACCTGACCGTGCCGGTACTGGTGGCGCGCGATGTCGGCCCGGTCGAAGCGGTGAAGGAAAGCGCCAGCCTGCTCAAGGGCACCTGGGGCGAGAACCTGATCGGCAACGGCGGCATCGGCCTCGCGTTCGGACTGGTCTATGCGGTGCTGGTCGTGGCCGCGCTCGCCATCGTGGGCTTGCTGGCGTCGCAGGAGCTGGTGGCGTTGGGCGTGGCGGTCATGGCCGTTGCGGTGCTGGCGGTGATGGTGCTGGCGCTGGTCCAGGCAGCGCTGACCGGCATCTACTCGGCGGCGCTGTACCGGTTCGCGGTGCAGGGCGACGCGCCGGCCGGCTTCGACGGCGTGGTCCTGCGCGACGCGTTCCAGCGCAAGGTCTGACTATCGCCCGCCGTCGACGCGGAGCACCTGCCCGGTGACGTAGGCGGCGTCGAGCAGCAACCAGGCGACGACGCCGGCAACTTCCACGGGCGTGCCGGTGCGGCCCAGCGCGGTACTGGCCATCAACTCGCGTTGCAAGGCCTCGTCGATGCCCGCGTCGGGCCAGAGGATCGCGCCCGGCGCGATCGCGTTGACCCGGACGCGCGGCGCCAAGGCGACCGCCAGCGCGCGGGTCGCGCCGAGCAACGCCGACTTCGACGCGGCATAGGCCGACAGGTCGGCGCGCGGCTGCATGGCGTAGATGTCGCCGATGTTGACCACGGCGCCGCCGCTGGTGGCCAGGTGCGGTGCCGCGGCCTGGGCAAGAAAGAACGGCGCGCGTGCGTTGACCGCGAACAGCGTGTCCCACTGCGTCGGTGTCACGCTGCCTGCAGGCGTCGGGAAGAACGCCGACGCGTTGTTGACCAGGCCGTCGAGGCGACCGAAGTGGCCTACCGTCTTCGCCACCAGTTCCGCCGCGCTGTCGAATCGGGCCAGGTCGGCCTGCAGCGGAAGCACGCTGCCGGGACGCGCGGCCTCCAGCTCCGCGGCCAGGGCCTGCATGTCGGTTGCCGAGTCGCGGTAGTGCAGGGCGAGGTCGCAGCCGTCGGCGTGAAGGCGGCGTGCAATGGCGGCACCGATCCGCCGGGCGGCGCCGGTGACCAGCACGACATGCTTCACGGGTTGGGCGGCGGTCATCGGCGGCTCCCGGGCAACGGTATGCTGTTCATTATGTCGACTTTGCCCCCGCCCGACGCGGACGCGCTTGCCCATGGCGAGCGCTTGCGCCAGATCATCCAGGAACAGGTCATTGCCGGCGGCGGATCGATCCCGTTCTCGCGCTTCATGGAGCTGTGCCTGTACGCGCCCGGCTTGGGCTACTACAGCGCCGGCGCCACCAAGTTCGGTGCAGCCGGCGATTTCGTCACCGCTCCGGAACTCGGGCCGCTGTTCGCGGCCTGCACTGCCGACGCGGTCGCACCGGTGTTGCGCCAGCTCGGGCCGGACGCGGCGTTCATGGAACTGGGCGGAGGCAGCGGTGCGTTTGCCGAAGTCGCGCTCAAGCGGCTGCTCGCGCTCGATGCACTGCCGGCCCGCTACGCCATCCTCGAACCCAGCGCCGACTTGCGCGAGCGCCAGCAGCAGCGGTTGCGCGAACGCCTCAACCCGCTGCTCGCCGACCTGGTCGAATGGCTGGACGGGCCGCCGCAGCAGGAATGGAACGGGGTGCTGTTCGCCAACGAAGTCGTCGACGCATTGCCGACGCCGCGCTTCACCCTGCGCGATGGCGAAGTGTTCGAGGAGCACGTCGCACTCGATGGCGAGGGCCGGTTCATCCGCGAGGACCGACCCGCCGATGCATTGCTGGCGGCTGCGGTGCGCCATGTCGAGCGCCAGCTCGATGCGCCATTCGTCGACGGCTACCGATCCGAGTTGCTGCCGCAGCTGCCGTACTGGGTGCAGGCCGTGATCGGGCGCATGCAGTCGGGTGCGCTGTTGTTCGTCGACTATGGCTATCCGCGCCGCGAGTACTACCTGCCGCAACGCAATGAAGGCACGCTGCGCGCGTTCCGCCGCCACCACGTGGTCGGGGACCTGTATGCGCATCCGGGCTTGCAGGACCTCACCGCGTCGGTGGACTTCACCGCGCTGGCCGAAGCCTGCGAAGGCGCCGGCTTCGAGTTCGCCGGCTACTGCAACCAGGCCAGCTTCCTGCTAGGCAACGGCCTGGCCCAGCGGCTGGAGGAAGCCGAAGCCAGGGCGCGCGACGAGGTCGCGCGCCAGCGCCTGCGCCAGGAAGCCAGGCAACTGACCCTGCCCGACGCGATGGGCGAACGCTTCCAGGTCATGGGTTTTGCCCGCGACGTCGAGTTCGGCACCGCGTTCCTCGCCGGGGACCTGTCATGGCGGCTGTAGCCGGCCCGCGCTGGGTCAAGCCGTTGCGCCGCCTGCCGATGTGGCTGGCGCTGTGGTTCATCGGCATCGCGGTGGTGATCGTGGTGTGCCTGGTGCCGGGCCAGGACCTGCCACGCTTCCCGGTCAGCGACAAGATCGAACATGCGGTGGCGTTCGCTCTGCTCGCTGCTTCGGCGGTGCAACTGTTCGTGCGCGGGCCCGGGTTGGCCATGGTTGCCGCCGGCCTGCTGGCGCTGGGCGTCGGCATCGAGTTCGCGCAGGCGACGTTCACCACCACGCGCGCGATGGAGCTTGGCGACGTGATCGCCGATGCGATCGGGATCGGCGCAGGAATGCTGGTGGCATGGACGCCGTTGCGCGATGTGCTGTTGAAGGTAGCCGGGAGCCGGTAGCCGGTAGCCGGAAAGCTCCCGGCTCTTCCGGCT
>JALYWW010000046.1 GCA_030852515.1 Pseudomonadota bacterium | reverse complement strand
CCTTCGGGCGGCCGCTTTTTTGTGGCGGCGGCACGCGGTTGAATAAATCCGATGGTCATCGGATGATGGCGGCCCTATGAAGCTCCCGGCCCCGTTCCTGCAATTGCCGCTGCGATACGACGCCGATGTCCTGGCTGCCGAGATCGAAGCCTTGGGCGAGGGCCCGTGGCGCCCGCATCCCGCGGGCTTTCCCGGCAACTCGATGCTGCGGTTGCTGGCGCTGGAAGGCGAAGCCGCCGACGAGGGGTATGCCGGGCGGATGCTGCCCACGCCGGAACTGCAGCGCTGCCCGTACCTGCTCCAGGTCATGGCGAGCTTCGGCGCCACCTTGGGTCGTACCCGCCTGATGCGCCTGGCTGGCCAGGCCGAGGTGACCCGCCACGTCGACCAGGGCTACTACTGGGCGGAGCGCGTGCGCATCCACGTGCCGGTGGTGACCCAGCCGACCGTGCGTTTCGAATGCGGCGGCGACGCCATCAACATGGCCGCCGGCGAATGCTGGATCTTCGATACCTGGCGCCAGCACCGGGTGCTCAACGACGCGACCCGGTCACGCATCCATCTGGTCGCCGACACGGTAGGTGGTGGCGACTTCTGGCGGTTGGTGGCGCGTTCGCGCCTGGTGCCCGGGCCCGATCCTGGCGATCAATGGCAACCGGCCCTGGTTGCGCCGGCCCCGGGGGCGATGCCCGAGCTCGCGCTGGAAACGGTCAACATCCCGGTGGTCATGTCGCCGTGGGAGATGGATGCCCACTTCCGGCTGGTATTCGGCGAAGCGGATCCGCATCCGCACCTGGGTGCCGCGGTGGCCGCGGCCCGTCATTTCGGCCTCGAGTGGAAAGGTTTGTGGATGCGCTACGGCACCGCGCCTGAAGGCCGGGATGCGTATCGCGCCGCGATGCAGGCGTTCCTCGACCGGATCGAGAACGATGCCGCGCCGATCCAGTTGCGCAACGGCGTCAATTGCCTCAGCGCGATCCGCACGATCATCGCCAAGGTCGCCGTCGCCTAGCCGGTGGCCGGAATGCAGGCGCTCAGGGATTCGGCACAGCGGCTCGTAGCCCAAGGCGACCTGCCAGGCGCGCGCGACGCATACGAACGCGTGCTGGCTGCCTTGCCGGAAGACGCCGACGCGCTGCTGCAACTGTCCTACATCGAATCGCTCGCTGGCCATTACCGCGCCGCGCATGCGCACGCCTTGCGAGCCCACGCCGCGAATCCATCGAACCCCGGGCAGGTCGCCGAGCTGGCGGCGCGCCTGCGAACCTTCAACGAGATCGAATTGCTGTTCGAATGCACGGCGCGTTATGTCGCCGCCGGTGCGTCAGACCTGCCCGTGTTGCTGGCGCTGGCGGTGCACCTGGGCAACGTCAACGAGTACGAGCGCGCGCTGGCGCTGGCCAGCATCGCCCTGGCCCGCGATCCGGCCTTGGTGCCGGCGCTGGCGGTTCGCTCGAACTTCCTCACCTTCCTGGGCAGGTTCGACGAGGCGCGCGCCGACCTGGCCGAATGCCTGCGCCTGGCGCCGGGCAATCCGCAGGCGCACTGGTTGCTGGCGCGGCTGCGCAAGGCCAAGGCCGGCGACCACGAGGTGCCGGCGATACGGGCGCGGCTGGCGAGGTCCGCTCGCGATCCCGGCGACAGGACGCTGTTGGCTTACGCCCTGCACAAGGAACTCGACGATCTCGGCGACTTCAACGGCGCCGCGCGGGCCCTGGCCCAAGCATGCTCGGCGAAGCGTTCGCAGCTTCGCTATGCGCCGGAACAAAGCGAAGCTCTGGTCGATGCACTGGTCGCGTGGTCGCGCGGATCGCAGGTGCGCGCGGCAATGCCTGCGGCCGGTACCGGCCGCATACCGGTCTTCATCGTCGGCATGCACCGCTCGGGCACCACCTTGCTCGAACAACTGCTGTCCGCGCACGGCGACGTGCGCGGGATCGGGGAGTTGTACGATTTCACCAGCCAGATGCGCGAAGCGGCCGACCATCATTGCCGCGGCGTGATCGACCTGGAGATGGTGCGTCGTGCAGGCAACGTCGATTTCGCCGCGGTGGGCGCCGGCTACCTGGACAAGCTCGAATGGCGGCTCGGCGGGGAACGCTGGTTCACCGACAAGCTGCCGTCCAACTTCCTCAACGCCGGTTTCATCTGCCGCGCGTTGCCGCAGGCGCGGATCCTGCACATGGTGCGCGATCCGGTCGAGACCTGCTTCTCGAACCTGCGCGAGCTGTTCTCCGACGTCAATCCATGGTCCTACGACCAGCGCGAACTGGCGCACTACTACCGGCAGTACCGCCGGCTCATGGCGCATTGGCACGAGGCGTTGCCCGGCCGGATCATGGATGTGGGTTACGCGGACCTGGTCACCGCGCCGGAAGAAACGATGCGCCGGGTAGCGGCCTTCTGCGGTCTAGGCTTCGAGAACGACATGCTGGATCCTTCGGCCAACGGACGCGCGGTTGGTACCGCCAGCGCGGTCCAGGTACGCGATGGGATCGTGGTGCGCGAGACGCCGAAATGGGTGGCGTATGCGCAATACCTGCAACCGATGATCGGTGCATTGCGCGATCTGTCGTAGGACAGGATCCGCCCGGGAGATTACAGGTCCTGCTCGTAGCGGACGTAGGGCACGGTGCCTTCGCCATCGCTGTCGGCGTCGTCGCCCGCAAGGAACGGGTTCTTGCCCCGGGTCACGACATTGTCGGCGCCGACCGTGAGCTGGCCGCTCCAGGGCGTGCGCCAGGTCAGGCCCAGGCCCAGGCCGCCGAAGGCCGGCTGGCCGGGTGTATCGACCACGTGGCCGACGATACTGGCACCGAAGGCGCCGTAGCCACCGCCGACGGTCACGGTCTTGCGGTTCCAGCGACGCGCCAGTGCCGGAGCCGCTTCCGACGCCGGGACCAGGCGCGCCTTGGCCACGGTGCCGGCGATCGAGACGAAACCTTCGCTGAGGATGTTCTTCTGCGCGAATACGGTGAGGTCATTGACCTCGACCTGGCTGCGCACGCCCGGCATCCGCCACGGGGACAGGCTGTCGCGGCCGCTGCCGGCAGTGACGCCGACCCGCCCGCTGCGATTGCCGAAGGCTGCGGTGGCGCTGGCGCGCTGGTTGCCGTTGTTGCCGATGCGGTCGCCCAGGGTCGCGAGCATGCAGTTGTTGGGCAGGTTGCCCAGCGCACTGGCCATGCCCGCCTTGCCGCTGCAGAGCAGGGCCAGCGAGTCGCCCGCTTCCAGGCCGTAGGTGGCGTCCAGGGAGTTGTTGCCGAAGCGCCAGCGATTGTCGACCTGTGGCGCTTCGGTGGGTTCAAGCACCAGGTAGGCTTCGAGCTTGCCGCTGGCATTGTTCCAGACCGGCAGCCATGCGCTGTCCCGGCGCTGCGTCGTAGTGTCCTGGGCGTAGGCTTCCTGCACGGGAACAACGCCGCCCAGGCCCAATGCGAGCAGGGAGGCGAGCAGCAATCGTGGCAGGTGTGCGGTCATGTCGAATGTGACCCCCGGCCCCCGGGCGAGTTCCCGTAGGGGTTGGAAATCAATCTACCGGATTTATGTTTCTTTAACAATCAAAGGGGCGTGAATCCACAGCTTTTACTGCAGGCCTGCCGGCCCTTCGCTGTTGGCGGCCTGCAAATCCGCGAACAGTGTCTCGATTTCGTCCGGGTCGAACTCGTAGCGTTGGCCGCAGAACTCGCAGCGGACCTGGGCGACGCCGCCGGCGGCCGCGACGGCAGCATCGGCCTCCTCGCGCCCGAGCGACTGCAGCATCGCCCCGACCCGCCCGCGCGAGCAGGAACAGCCGAAACGCAATGGGCGTTCGCCAAGCAGTTCCACGCCGTCCTCGTGGAACAGGCGCTGCAGCAGGGTTGCAGCCGGCAGGTCCAGCAGTTCCGCCGCGGCCAGGGTGTCGAACAGGGCGCCGGCGCGGTTCCAGCCGTCGTCGTCGCCGGCATCGCCGGGCAGCTTCTGCAGCATCAGGCCGGCGGCCCGGGTGTCGTCGGCGGCCAGCAACAGGCGGGTGGGGAGCTGCTCGGACTGGCGGAAGTAGCCCTCGAACGCGCCGGCCAGGGAATCGGATTCGAGCGCGACCAGGCCCTGGTAACGGACCGGCTCGCGATCGGCGCCGACCGATGGATTCTCGATGGTGATCGCCAGCACCGCATCCTGGCCCAGGGCACGCAGGTCGCGGGAGAGGGGGGCGTCGCCGTCGACCTGGGCAATGCCGCGCAGGGTGCCGGCCGCCGTGCACTCGGCGAACAGGGTCCGCAGCGGGCCGTCGCCGCGCAACTGTACCGACAGCCGGCCGTCGACCTTGGCGTGCCCGGTGAACAGGGCCGCGGCCGCGCTGGCTTCGCCCAGCAGTTCCACCACCGCGCCCGGCAGGTCGCTGCCGCGCGCGCGGATCTGTGCCCAGGTCTCGTCCAGGTGCACGCGCACGCCGCGGACGCCGGCGGTGGGCAACAGGAAGCGGGTCAGGGTGTCGTGGTCGCGTGGCGTGGCAGGCATGGTCGGAAGACTGATAATGGAGGTGATGAGCTTCCATAAATGGGGATCGTAAGGTGGTGAAGCAAGCGCGCGGGCGACGGATCTTCACCCGGCGGGGCAGGCGCTGGCGGCGCCTGCTGTGGCTGTTGCCGCTGCTGCTGGTCGTGGCCACGGTACTGCAGGTGGCGGTGCTCCGTTTCGTCGATCCGCCGTTCTCGGCGTTCATGGCCGCGCGCCAGTTCGAGGCCTGGGGCGAGCGCGACTGGGACTACCGCACCGCGTACGACTGGCGCGACCTGGATGCGATGGACCGGCACGTGCCCCTGGCCCTGGTCGCCGCCGAAGACCAGCTGTTCCCGACCCACCATGGCTTCGACATCGATGCGATCGAACAGGCGCGGCGCAACAACGCGCGCGGGCGCAAGGTGCGCGGCGCCAGCACCATCAGCCAGCAGGTGGCCAAGAACCTGTTCCTGTGGAGCGGGCGCAGCTGGGTGCGCAAGGGCATCGAGGCCTGGTACACGGTCCTGATCGAAGCCCTGTGGCCGAAGGACCGGATCATCGAGGTCTACGCCAACATCGCCGAGTTCGGCGATGGCGTGTACGGGGTGCAGGCTGCGTCGCGCACCTTCTTCGGGCGCGATGCCGACGCGCTGACGACGGCGCAGTGCGCGCGCCTGGCCGCGGTCCTGCCCAGTCCCAGGCGTTACAACGCCCGCAACCCCGGGCCTTACGTGCAGCGACGTGCGCGCAGCATCGAGCGGCAGATGCGCCAGCTCGGCGGCCCCGGTTACCTGGGCCCATAATCGGCCCATGGATCGCACCGACCGCCTGACCGTCGTCGTCGCCGCCTTCAACGAGGCCGAGGCATTGCCGATGCTGCATCCGCGCATCGCGGCCGTGCTCGACGGGCTGGTCGCCGAAGGCATCGACGGGCGCATGCTCTATGTCGACGACGGCAGCCGCGACCGGACGTGGGAGGTGCTGCGCGCGATCGCCGCGGCCGACCCGCGGGTGTCTCTGCTGCGCCTGTCGCGCAACTTCGGCAAGGAAGCAGCGCTCACCGCCGGCCTGGACCAGGTCGGCGACGGCGCGGCGATGATCCTCGACGCCGACGGCCAGGATCCGCCGGAACTGATCCCGCGGTTCGTCGCGCGCTGGCGCGAAGGCCACGACGACGTGCACGGTACGCGTACCGCGCGCGCCGGCGAAGGCGCGATCAAGCGCGGCACCGCGCACCTGTTCTACCGGTTGATCGGGCGCCTGTCGCATACGCCGATCCCGCGCGACACCGGCGACTTCCGCCTGCTGTCGCCGCGCGCGCTGGCCGCATTGCGGCAACTGCGCGAGCGCCAGCGTTTCATGAAAGGGCTGTTCGGCTGGATCGGCTTCGAACAGGTCGCGATTCCCTATGAACGCGACGCGCGCCTGGCCGGACGCAGCAAGTTCAATTTCTGGAAGCTGTGGAACTTCGCCCTGGAAGGCATCACCAGTTTCTCGACCGCGCCGCTGCGGCTGGCGACCTACCTCGGGGTGGCGACCGCGCTGCTGGCCTTCCTGTATGCGCTATGGATCGTGGTCAAGGCGCTGGCCTGGGGCGATGCCGTCGCCGGCTGGCCGACGATGATGGCGGTGATCCTGCTGCTGGGCGGCGTGCAGCTGGTGGCCCTGGGCCTGATCGGCGAGTACCTGGGCCGGTTGTACATGGAATCCAAGCAGCGGCCGCTGTATCTGGTCCAGGCCTGGCAGCCGGGAGTATGCTCGGGCCAGTCCCCTGTCGAAGGAGATGGCCATGCGCACGGTACGGCAGCTGCTGGAGGCCAAGGCGCCTGAGGTCTTTGCGATCGGCCCGGACGATCCGGTGATCAACGCGATCCGGTTGATGGCCGAGAAGCGCATCGGCGCACTGCTGGTGATGGAGGCGGGCAGGCTTGCGGGCATCGTTTCCGAACGCGACTACGCGCGCAAGATCGTGCTCCAGGGGCGCTCCTCGCATGACACGCCGGTGCGCGACATCATGACCGCCGACGTCGTCGCGATCGGCCTGGACGACACCACCGACCGCTGCATGCAACTGGTCACCGACCGGCGCATCCGCCACCTGCCGGTGCTCGATGGCGGCAACGTGCTCGGGGTCGTGTCGATCGGCGACCTGGTCAAGGCGGTGATCGAGGACCAGCAGCTGGAACTGGACCAGCTGCAACGCTACATCGTCGGCTGACTACTTCGCGTATTTGCCACCGCAGGCGACGTCTTCGCCCGGGCCCAGCTCCAGGGTCGCAAGCAACGCGGCAGGCGGGGCGATGTTGCCCAATACGAGTGCGATGGCGCTGCGCAGGCCCACGCGTGCGTAGTCGGGGTGGAAGCGCGGGTTCTTGAACGTGCCTTCGACGATCAGCGGCGAGCGCAGCGACAGCAGGCTGCGGTCTTTCGGCCGCGGCCGCAGCTTCAGGTCGAGGGTCTCGTCCTTGAGGCTGATGGTGCCTTCGCCGACGATCATGGTGTCGGTGGTGTCGAACGCCAGCGCATTGGTCGTCATCACTCCGTCCTTCACCGCGAAGTCGCCGAACGCGCAGCGGATCGGGATCTTGCGGTCGCCCTGGATCAGGAATTTCAGCGTCTCCGCGATGTCCAGTCCGGCCAGTTCCATCACCAGGTTGCTGACCTGGCCCTTGCCCATGCCCACCGCTGCAGTGCCATCGCTGCTGCCGAGCATGGCGGCCACCGAGTTGCCGTTGCCGGCCAGGACGATGTCGCCGCCAAGTTCGCCGATCGCGTCCTGTGCCAGTTCCACCTTGGGCAGCATCGGGCCGAGGCTCAGGTTGCGCGCGGCGATGTCCGCGCGCGTGCGGATCGGCGACTCGCGCGCATCCATGCGGATGTTGGAACGGATGTCGCCGCCGGCCACGCCGAAGTTCAGCGGCTCCAGCCGCAGCAGTCCGCCTTCGAGCAGCAGGTGCGCATCCATGTCGTCGAGCGGCAGCTTCGGTGCCTCGATGCGGTGCGCCTTCCAGCGCACGTCGGCGTCCATGGCGCGCAGTTTTTCCAGGTCGTAGGGCGTGTCCGGCAGCAGCTTCGGGCTCGCCCGGCGCTGCGCGTCCAGCGCGGCGAGTTCCGGATTGGTGGTTTCGCCGTCGCCGGCATCCGGGGCCCCGCCGACGAAACCCGCAAGATCGTCGAAGTCGAGCTTGCGCGAGACCAGGTTGGCGCGCAGGTAGGGCCGCGCACCGCCGGTGGCGATGCTGGCGTCGCCGGCCAGGTCGCTGTCGCCGACCTTGCCGGTGAAGTCGTCGTAGTGCCAGGTGGTGAGCTTGCCCTCGATCTCGCGGGTCAGGCGGCCATCGAGTTCGTAGGGCGGCGAAGGCGGCAGCGCCAGGCCCAGCAGCGGGTACAAGTCCTCGAGGTCCTTGCCCGACAACGCCAGCTTCAGGTCGAAGTCGGTCAGTCGCAGCGGGTCGAGCAGGGTGCCGCGCGCGTGCGCGCGGGTGGCGCCGGCCTGCGCGTGCGCGTCGATCCGGTACGGGCTGTCGGGATCCTGCAGGTCGAGCGGCGACTCGGCGCTGCCGCGCAGGGTGAAGCGATTGCCTTTCCAGTGGCCGCCGCCTTCGACCGCGATCGGTGGCGCGGTTTGCCCTTCGCCTTGGGCGAGGCTGTCGACCGCCACGTCGATGTCGGTCTTCGTTGCCGGGTCGAGGAAGACCAGGTGGCCGTCATCCACCCACAACCGGCGGAACTGCACTTTCCATGCGCTTTCGCCATCGGCGTCGCCGGGCAGGAAATTCCAGTTGCCACCTTGTTTCGCGGCTTTCTCCAGGCGCACGTCCGGCTTGGCCAGGTGGATGTTGGGCACGATCAGCTTGCGTTGCAGCAGCGGCCATACCCTCACGCCGAACTCGACGCGGTCGCTGCTGGCCATGGTCGGTTCCTTCGACCAGCCCGCGTTGCCGAAGCGCACGCGTTCGGCGCTGATGCGGGTGACGCGCCCCAGGTCCACGTCCAGGTTGCCGCCGATCTCGAAACTGCGCCCGGTGCGCGCTTCGACCTGGCGCTCGATCGGGCCCTTGAACCAGTTCCAGTCCCACAACGCAATGAGTATCGCCAGCGCGAGCAGCAGCACGCCCAGCGCGAGCAGCCAGGGATGCCTGCGCAGGGACTGGGTCGCGTCGGCTACGCGAGGGTGCGATGTGGGCGATGGCATGGCGGCATGCTCGCCCACGCCGCGTTGTTGGCCAGTGAGGAGGCCGTGAAGCGCAGGTCAGTGGTCGCCGGCCGCCGCGTGTGCGTGTTCGCGGGTGGCCAAGAACTCGACCGCCGGCGCGCGCTCCTGCGCCAGCTGCAGGTTGACCCGGGTCGGCGCCAGGTAGACCAGCTCGCCCGCGGCATCGATCGCCAGGTTCATCGCGTTCTTCTCGCGGAACTCCTCGAGCTTCTTCGCATCGCCGCAACGGATCCAGCGCGCGGTCGTCACCTGCACCGGCTCGAAGGTGGCGTCGACGCCGTATTCGTCCTTGAGCCGGTAGGCGACCACGTCGAACTGCAGGGTGCCCACGGCGCCCAGGACCAGGTCGTTGGACATCAGCGGGCGGAAGAACTGGGTCGCGCCTTCCTCGCTGAGCTGGGCCAGGCCCTTGTGCAGCTGCTTGAGCTTGAGCGGATCGCGCAGGCGTGCGCGCCGGAACAGCTCGGGGGCGAAGTTGGGAATGCCGGTGAAATGCAGCACCTCGCCTTCGCTGAAGCTGTCGCCGATCGAGATCGTGCCGTGGTTGTGGATGCCGATGACGTCGCCCGGCCAGGCGGTGTCGACGATTTCGCGATCCGATGCCATGAAGGTCAGCGCGTTGGCCAGCTTCAGCTCCTTGCCGGTGCGCGCCTGCAGTGCCTTCATGCCGGCGCTGAACCTGCCCGAACAGATGCGCATGAACGCGACCCGGTCGCGGTGCTGCGGATCCATGTTGGCCTGGATCTTGAACACGAAACCGGTGAGCTGCGGCTCCGACGGCGCAACCTCGCGGCCGGTGGTGGCGCGCGGTCGCGGTGCGGGCGCGTGCTCGACGAAGAAGTCCAGCAGCAGCTGCACGCCGAAATTGTTGACCGCCGAACCGAAGAACACCGGAGTCTGCTCGCCGGCCAGGTACCGGGCCAGGTCGAACGGGTGCGAGGCGCCCTGCACCAGGTCCAGCTCATCGCGCAGTTCGGCCAGCATCTGCGCGCCGATGCGCGCTTCCAGCTGCGGATCGTCGATCGAAGCGAAGATGGTCGAGTCCTGGCGGGTGAAGTTGCGGCCCGGCTCGTACAGGTGGACTTCGCCGCTGACCAGGTGGACCACGCCCTTGAGCCGCTTGCCCATGCCGATCGGCCAGGTCACCGGCGCGCACTGGATGCCGAGCACCGACTCGACCTCGTCGAGCAGCTCGATCGGCTCGCGGCCCTCGCGGTCGAGCTTGTTGATGAAGGTCATGATCGGCGTGTCGCGCAGCCGGCAGACTTCCATCAGCTTGATCGTGCGCTCCTCGACGCCCTTGGCCACGTCGATGACCATCAACGCCGAATCGACCGCGGTCAGCACGCGATAGGTGTCCTCGCCGAAGTCGGCGTGGCCCGGGGTGTCGAGCAGGTTGACGACGCGGCCCGCGTACGGGAACTGCATCACCGAACTGGTCACCGAAATGCCGCGTTCCTTCTCCAGCGCCATCCAGTCGGACGTCGCGCTGCGGCTGGTCTTGCGCGATTTCACCGACCCCGCCATCTGGATCGCGCCGCCGAAAAGCAGCAGCTTTTCGGTCAGCGTGGTCTTGCCCGCATCGGGGTGCGAGATGATGGCGAAGGTGCGGCGGCGCGCGGCCTCGCGGGATGTTTCTGACATGGGACGGCGCGGCGCCGGATGGCCTGGGCGGGAGCTGTCCATTATAGGGGTCCGGGGGCGGCCGGTACCCTGCTTGGCCGGACAGGGCAAGGTTAGAATGGCCGCATGATCGTTTCCCACAGGCATCGCTTCATCTTTGCCGCTGTCCCCAAGACCGGTACCCACTCGGTGCGGCAGGCGCTGCGCGAGCACCTGGGCGAGGAGGACATCGAGCAGGTGGGGTTGTTCGTCAACAAGCGCTTTCCGTACGAGGACCTGGCCGCGATCCGCCACGGCCACCTCGGGCTTGTCCAGGTCAGGCCTTACGTCGGCGAGGAAGCGTTTTCCAGCTATTTCAAGTTCGGCTTCGTGCGCAATCCGTTCGACCGGTTCGTCTCCTACTGCGCGTTCATGACCCGCAGCAGCGACCTGTTCAAGCGGTCGCCGCAGGAAGTGATGGAACACTTCCTGTTCGTCGAGCCGCCGGAGTCGCATGTCCTGTTCCAGCCGCAGGCCAGCGTGCTGGCGGACGAGGATGGCAGCTTGCTGGCCGACATGGTCGGCCGGGTCGAGGACATGCAGCAAAGCTACGACAAGGCGTGTGCCACCATCGGTATCCCCACCCAGTCGCTGGGGCAGGTCAACGGCAGCCCGCGCGGCGGCGATTACCGCCAGTATTACAACCAGGCCCTGGTCGATGCCGTGGCCACCCGCTATGCGCGCGACCTGGCGCTTTTCGGCTACGAGTTTTGAACATGCATCCGAATCCACGCAAGACGACCACGATCCGCCGCCTCGGCCAGGTTGATATCGACGCGCTGCGCGCCGCGGTGCTGGCGATTCCGGAGGCGACCTGGGACGAGCAGAATGCCAGCAAGCCCAATCGCTTCGGTGCGCTCGATGCCACCCGCCACATCGTGTTCCGCTTCGTCAGCAGCTTCCAGGACTGGCGCGAGTCGTCCGACCATCCGTTGTGGTCCCGGTGGCGGGCGATGCTGGAACCCGTGCTGGCGGCAGCGGTGGAGCCCTACGGTTATGCGCGGGGCGAGTTCCCGCGGGTGATGCTGGCGCGGATGGCGCCGGGCGGGGTGATCCTGCCGCATCGCGATGCGAACCCGGCGGCCAAGTGGCCGCACAAGATCCATGTGCCGCTGCTGACCAACGACCAGGTGACCTTCTTCATCGACGGCGTCGGCCACCACATCGCCGAGGGTGAGGCAGCGGAAGTCAGCAACATGGCCGTGCATTCGGTGGAGAACGCGGGCGAGACCGACCGCATCCACCTGATTTTCGAGTACTACGACGTTGACCAGCCGCCACCGGAGTGGTTGACCACCGCTTGACCGGTCAGCGGACGCAGTCCAGGTCCAGGTCGAGTGCCGCCACGACGTCGCGCAGGTCGAACGCGGCCAGGGCGATGTCGTCGCTGACGGCATACAGGGCGCCGCCGGGGAAACGCGCGCTGGCGGTGGCGTCGAGCGCGACGCCGTCGGTGAACGCGGTGGTCCGGCCCTGGAAACTGCCACGCGGTTCCAGCGTGTCCCGGTCGAACAGGTGGAAGATGGTGAGTGGCGCGAGCTGGTCGACCGCGATCCAGTAGCCGCCGTCGCCGGGGCAGTTCCACAGCACCACGCCCTCGGCCTCGGCGGCGAAACTGCCGTGCGGCATGCTGCGCCCGGTGGGTTCGCCGTCCAGGGTGTATTCGCGCAGGGTCGATCCGCGATGACCATTGTCGTCCGAGCGCGACTCGTCGGCCACCATCAGGCGGTCGTGGGCGGGATCGCCGGCGAGGGATTCGACCATGCGCAAGGCCGTTGCCGGCGCGATATCGCCGAAGGCACCGCCGTACTGCACCCGCAGGCTGCCGTCCTGGTCGGACTGCACGCGGAAGCGGCGCACGCGCTGGGCCAGTTCCTGGTAAGGCGGGACGATGTCGTAGCGCTCGCCATACATGAAGCTGTCGGTGACGTAGGCCTGGAGTTCGCCGGGCTCGGTTTCGTTGAGCCAGATGCCATAGGGGCTGCGCAGCACGTCGCCGCCGAAACTCGCGACCGGTTCGAAGCCGGGCAGCGCCAGCACCTGCACGCGATGGTTGTCGCGTTCGACCACGTACAGGCGATCGCCGAACACGGCCAGGCCGTTGGGGCGAAGGAACTGGCCGGGCGCTTCGCCCTTGCTGCCGACCGTACGCAGCAGCGCGCCGGTATTGGCGTCATGCACGACCAGGCGGTGGGTGGACTTTGCGCTGGCGATCAGCCAGGTGTCGCCCTCCTCGCTGGTCCAGGTGGCAAGCGAATCGAGTTCCTCGCTGGCCAGCGGCGCCGAGGTCCAGGCTTCGACGACCTCGACCGGAGCGGGCGCGGACCCGGCCGTGCTGTCGGCGATCGCGACCGGAGCGGGGGCGGCGGGCGGGGTCGGCGGGGCTGGGGTGCTCGCGCACGCGGCCAGCAGCAGGGCGGCGCAGGCGCCGGCAAGGGGTCGAATCGGCATCCGCGAATTATGCCGTTTCGCGGCCCGGGCTGCGCATCCGCAAGCAATCTATCGCTTCATGCGCATAAAGCGATTGACATACTCCGGGATCGCTGGCAACCTGCGGTCATCCATCGAGACCGGCCGAGGGACAGGCCCGACGACGCCGGGGCAACCTGATGGAGCACGCCAGCCATGGGCAACCATGCGGCGGTGCTCTTTCGCGGTGCCAAATCCTGCGGGGACCTGTCGGTCCACCGGAAGATGGTTGCGAATCCGCCCTCCTCCCCGGGCGGTGACAGCGACTTCCGGCATCGCCCCGCGCGACTCGATGGCCCTTCCCCACAGGAACCGCCATGAGCCTCGCCCTCGACCTCGCCCCCGAATTCCACGCTCCGTTGCCGCCTGCCGCCGATGCCCGCCGCGGCACGCTCGACTGCACCCTGTCGTTGCGCCATGCCGGCCGCCGCCAGGTGCAATTGCGCTACGAAGTCGCAGGCAACGAAGGCCTGCCCGTGGTGCTGGTCGCCGGCGGGATCTCCGCCGACCGCCACGTGCTGGCCAGCGATGCGTTCCCGCAGCCCGGCTGGTGGCAGGCGCAATGCGGTGCGGGCCGCGCCCTGGATCCCGCGCACCGGCGCGTGCTGGCCATCGACTGGCTCGGCAGCGACGGCCTGCTCGATGCACCGATCGATCCGGCCGACCAGGCCGACGCGATCGCCGCGGTGCTCGACGCGCTGCGCATCGAAACCCTGGATGCCTTCGTCGGCTGTTCCTACGGCGCCATGGTCGGCCTGCAGTTCGCCGCCCTGTATCCGCACCGGGCAGGCCGGCTGGTTGCGATCAGCGGTACCCATCGCGCCCATCCCTACGCCAGCGCCTTCCGTGCACTGCAGCGGCGCGCGGTCGCGCTGGGCGCCCTGCAATGCGACGAACGCGACGGACTGGCGCTGGCGCGGCAACTGGCGATCCTCAGCTACCGCACGCCGCAGGAGTTCGACGCGCGCTTCGGCGACGCCGAGGTCGTGGCGGGGCGCGTGCGCACCGATGCCGAGGACTACCTCGACCATTGCGCGGCCAAGTACATCGCGGGTACCTCGCCTACCGCCTTCCTGCGCCTGTCCGAATCGATCGACCTGCAGGCACTGGCGCCGGAATCGGTCGGCGTGCCGGTGACCGTGGTGGCGATCGCCGAGGACCGGCTGGTACCGGTCGAGGATGCGTATGCCCTGTTCGAGCGCCTGTCCACGGCCAACGCCGCGCGCCGGCCGCAACTGCGGGTATTGAGATCCTTGTACGGGCACGACGCGTTCCTGAAGGAAACCGCCGCGGTGGCCGGCGTGCTGCGCGAGGCGCTGGCATGAGCCGCCTGCAGACCACGGCGGTACGTGCCGGGATCGACCGTGACGAGGCATTCGGTGCGGTGACTCCGCCGCTGGTGCTGTCGAGCAACTTCAGCTTCGCCGGTTTCGACCAGAAGCGCCGCTACGACTACACCCGCAGTGGCAACCCCACCCGCGACCTGCTCGCCGATGCCCTGGCCCGGCTCGAGGGCGGCGCCGGTGCGGTGGTCACCGCCAGCGGCATGGCCGCAGTGACCCTGGTGCTGAACGCGCTGCTGCAGCCGGGCGACCGCGTCGTCGTGCCGCACGATGGTTACGGCGGCAGCTGGCGCCTGTTCGACGCGCTGGCGCGCAAGGGCCACTTCGAACTGGTGGTGGCGGACCTCACCGACCCGCGCGCGCTGGCCGAAGCGCTGCGCGAGCCGCCGGCCCTGGTCTGGATCGAGACGCCTTCCAATCCGCTGCTGCGCATCACCGACCTGCGCTTCGTGATCGACGCCGCGCATCGCGCCGGGGCGCTGGCGGTGGTCGACAACACGTTCCTGTCGCCGGCGTTGCAGCAGCCGATCGAGTTCGGCGCGGACCTGGTGGTGCACTCGACCACCAAGTACATCAACGGCCACAGCGACGTGGTCGGCGGCGCGGTGATCGCGCGCGAGCAGGCGGTGCAGGACAAGCTCGCATGGTGGGCCAACGCATTGGGCATCACCGGCGCTCCGTTCGACAGCTTCCTCGCCCTGCGCGGCCTGCGCACCCTGGATGCGCGCCTGCGCGTGCACCAGGAGAACACCGAAGCCGTGCTCGGGTTGCTCGCGGGACATCCCGCGGTGCGCGCGCTGCATTACCCGGGGCTGGCGACGCATCCGGGCCATGCGATCGCCGCACGCCAGCAGCGCGGCTTCGGCGCCATGCTCGGGGTCGAGCTCGAAGGCGGTCTGCCCGCGGTCTGCGCCTTCCTCGAAGGACTGGAATGTTTCACCCTGGCCGAGTCGCTGGGCGGGGTGGAAAGCCTGGTGGCGCACCCGGCGACCATGACCCATGCGGCGATGACGCCGGAGGTGCGTGCCGCCGCCGGCATCGGCGACGGCCTGTTGCGCCTGTCGGTCGGCATCGAGCACGCCGACGACCTGGTCGCCGACCTCGCCGCCGCCCTGGAACGGGCCCGCTGCGCCCTGCCTGCGAGCAGTGCGCGATGAGCGCGCGTGTCGCCCTGCTCGGCACCGGCACCGTCGGCACCGCGGTGCTTGCACGACTGGCGCGATGGCAGGCAAGCGGCCAGGAGGCGAAACTGCAGCTGGTGGCGGTGGCCAATACGCGCGCCCTGCAGTTGCACGCCGGCGGCGCGCCGGCAAGTGTCGACGGCAACAGGAATGGACACGACCATGCCGAAGCCGCGGTCCATGCGCTCGGCCATGAACCGGTCCGCATCGTGGTCGATGCCACCGCCAGCGACGCGGTCGCTGCGCGCCACGCCGCGTGGCTGGCTGCGGGCGTGCATGTCGTCACCGCCTGCAAGCTGGGGCAGGGCGCGGGCCTGTCGCGCTGGCAGGCGATCCGCGCCGCCGGCAATGCCAGCGGTTGCCATTACGGCGACAGCGCGACGGTCGGCGCCGGCTTGCCGGTGCTGCGCACCATACGGGCATTGCGCGACGGTGGTGATCGCATCCGCGGCGTGGCCGGCGTGCTCTCGGGCTCGCTGGCCTGGCTTTTGTCGCAGCATGACGGTACCCGGCCGTTCGCGGAGCTGGTCGAGCAGGCGCGCGTACTCGGCTACACCGAGCCCGATCCCGGCGTGGACCTAAGTGGCGAGGACGTGCGCCGCAAGCTGCTGATCCTGGCCCGCGCGTCGGGGATCGCGCTCGAAGCCGATGCCGTCGAAGTCGAACCGCTGCGCGGCGACGTGTTGCACGCCCGCCACGCCGACGCAACCCGCAACGGCCAGGTGTTGCGCCATGTCGCGCGACTCCAGTGCGCTGCCGATGGCGTGCGTGCAAACGTCGGACTGGAGGCGCTGGCCGCCACCGACCCGCTCGCCGGCGCCGGCAGCGACAACCGCATCGCGATCTGGTCGGACCGCTACCTTGAGCGTCCGTTGCTGATCCAGGGCCCGGGGGCGGGTGCGGAAGTCACGGCGGCCGCCTTGCTGGACGATGCGCTGTGGATCGCGCGCAAGGCGCGCTCCTACGGGACAGGGACGGGAACCGCGGCGACGCGTTCCAGCGAGGCCAGGTATTCGGCCAGCGGGCGGGGGTGATCGATCGCGAAGCCCTGCGCATAGTCGACGCCGAGTGCGGCCAGTGCGGCACGCACCTGCGCGGATTCGGCGTGTTCGGCGATGGTGCGCTTGCCCAGCAGGTGGGCGATGCGGTTGATCGATGCCACCACTTCGGCCGACATCGCCGAGATGCACATGTCCTGGACGAAGCTGCCGTCGATCTTGATGAAATCGACGTCCAGCGAGCGCAGGTGGCCGAAGCTGCAGAATCCCGTGCCGAAGTCGTCCAGGGCGAAGCGGATGCCGAGCGCGCGCATTTCGTCGATCGCGCGCTGCGCCCGCACCGGATCGCGCATCGCGCTGGTCTCGGTGATCTCGAAGCACAGCTTGTCGGTCGGGAAGTTGCTGTCCTGGACGTAGCCGGCGACGAAATCGACGAAGCCTTCGTCGAGCAGCGCGCCGGCCGACAGGTTCATCGTGCACAGCGCCACGCGGTCGGCGATGCCCGGCTGCGATTCGAGTTGCGCCATGGCCTTGCGCACCACTTCACGGTCGATGCGCACCGCCATGCGGAAGCGCTCCGCGGCCGCGATGAAACTGTCCGGTCCGTGCGGCGGCCCGCCCAGCGGATTGCGCATGCGCAGCAGGAGTTCGAAACGGGCGCCATCGCCGGTCCCGGATCCGGGCGCGAGCGGAACGATGGATTGCGCATAGAGGACGAACCGGTCGTGGCGCAGCGCATCGCGGATGCGCACGGTCCAGCGCATGCCGGAGGCGGGGTCGGTCGTCTCGCTGCTGCCCAGCGCGGCGACGCGCACGCGGTCGCCGCCGGTTTCCTTGGCCGCGAAGCAGGCGGCATCGGCCTGCGACAGCAGCTCGGCGAACTCGGTCTGCCCTGGCTGCACCGGTACCAGGCCGATGCTGGCGGTGGTGGTGAACTCGCCGCCGCGATAGTG
>JALYWW010000010.1 GCA_030852515.1 Pseudomonadota bacterium | reverse complement strand
CCGTTCGGGTAGCGTCGAGGTGGAGTTCACGGTCGCTGTCGACGGCACGGTGTCAAACGCGCGCGTGGTCAATGCCGATCCGCCGCGGGTCTTCGATCGCGAAGCGTTGCAGGCGGTGAACCGCTGGCGCTTCCAGCCGGTGTCGTCGCCGGTCACCACCCGCCGCACGTTCCAGTTCCGCCCGGCCAACTAGCCCGGCGGCAGCGCGTAAAGCAAAAGGCCCGGCGAGCGATCGCCGGGCCTTTCCTATATCCCTTCTCCCGCTAGCGGGAGAAGGTGCCCCGCAGGGGCGGATGAGGGGTCAGCTCGAAACCGCGAGCTTTTCCTGGTGGTATCGCCGCACCGCCGCGAACCACAACAATCCCGCAAGCCCGAACCCGGCAGCCAGGTACACCAGCCACTGCTGCGCCGTGATCGCCTCGCTGCGGACCACCTTCAGCACCATCTGGTTCTGCGCCAGGAACGGCACCGCGAACATCCACAGCTGGTTCTTCACCGGGCTGACCATGAGGATCATGGTGGGGATGATCGGCAGCAGCACCAGCACGCTGGTGTAGCTCTGCGCTTCCTTCACCGACTTGGCCGCCGATGCGATCCAGGTCAGCAGGGTGCCGCCGAGGAACACCATCGGCAACAGCACCAGCGTCAGCAGCACGATCGCGTTCGCGTCGACCGCCATCTGCTTGCCGATGCCGGGCGCGAACAGCGCGCCGAGCTTGAACGCCAGCAGGGTCAGCAGCAATGCGACCACGCCCACCAGGCAACACGCCGCGATCTTGCCGCTGACGATCGCGCCGCGGCGCGCCGGCGTTGCCAGCAACGGCTCCAGCGACTGCCGCTCGCGCTCACCGGCGGTGGCATCGACCACCAGCGGCATGCTGCCGAGGAAGGCGAACATGATCAGCAGGTAGGGCAGCATCATTGCGGCCAGGCCGGTACCACGCGCTTCCGGCGTGGAGATGTCCTTGCGCGAGACCGCCACCGGCGATGCCACTGCGGGATTGATGCCACGCGCGACCAGGCGCAGCGCGCCGACCTGCTGGCCGTACAACTCCAGTGCACGCTCGATGCGCCGCACCGGGATGCCGGAATCGCGCCGGGTCGAATCGTGCACGATCTCGACCACCGCCGGCGTGCCCGCGCGCCAATCCTCGGCGAAGTCCTCGCTGATGCTCAGGTAGGCGTCCTCGTCCTGGGCCAGCACCGCCGCCTCGGGGTCGGCGACGTCCTTGCGCTCGATGCCTTGGCCGGCGAGCCACGCCACCAGGTTGGGCGCATGCTCGGCACCGACGATCGCGACCTCGAGCGGCCTTTCCATCTGCTCCTTGGCCTTGCTTTCGCCGATCGTGGTCAGGCCCATGAACAGCAGCGGCGCCAGCAACGGCCCGAACAGCAGGGTCAGCGCCAGCGTGCGCCGGTCGCGCACGAACTCGGTCAGTTCCTTTTTCCAGACGATCAACAGCGCCTTCATGCCTGCAATCCTTCTTCCGATCCGATGAGCTGGACGAATGCGTCCTCGAGGTTGTCCATTCCTGCCTGTTCGCGCAGCGCGTCGGCGGTGCCCTGGGCGACGACGCGCCCGTGCGCGACCACCACGATGCGATCGCAGAGGGCCGCCACCTCCTGCATGATGTGGCTGGAGAAGATCACGCAACGCCCTTCGCCGCGCAGCTGCTTGAGGAATTCGCGCAGGCCGCGAGTGGTCATCACGTCCAGGCCGTTGGTCGGCTCGTCGAGGATGACGTTGCGCGGGTCGTGCACCAGCGCGCGCGCGATCGCGGTCTTGGTGCGCTGGCCCTGGCTGAAGCCCTCGGTCTGGCGGTCCAGGAAGTCCTCCATCTGCAATGCCGCCGCCAGGCGACCGGTCCGCTCGGCGATGAGTTCCGGCGACATGCCGTGCAGCTCGCCGAAGTAGCGGATGTTCTCGCGCGCGGTCAGGCGCTTGTACACGCCGCGTGCGTCGGGCAGCACGCCCAGTGCGCGCCGCGCGGCTTCCGGATCCGCCGCCACGTCCTTGCCGTCGACCAGGACGCGACCGCTTTCGGGCTGCATCAGGGTGTAGAGCATCCGCAGGGTGGTGGTCTTGCCGGCGCCGTTGGGACCGAGCAGGCCGGTGATCTCGCCGTCGCGCGCCTCGAAGCCGACGTCGTCGACCGCGACCACGCGGGTCTTGTCCTTGCCCTTGCCGGGAAAGGTCTTGCGCAGGTGTTCTGCAATGATCATGTGCTCAGGGCTCCCAGCCGTTGAACGAAGTGAACGGCGGCACGTAGGCAAGGTCGTCCAGGCATTTGCCATCGAGCGCCTTGGCGTCGGTGGTCTCGAGGAACTGTGCGAACAGCTTCGGCATGCAGCCGGCGCCGATCACGTTGTGGCCCTGGCCGCGCAATACGAACAGGCGGCCGTTGGGCAGGGTCTCCACCACTTCCTCGCCGTAACGCGGAGGCGTGACCGGGTCGAACTCCCCTTCCAGCACCAGCGCCGGAACGTCGCTGGCCAGCGGTTGGTGGAAGTCGGTGGGCATGTCGCCCTTCGGCCATGCTTCGCACTGCTCCACCAGGGTCCGGGTGAAGATGTTGCCCATCAGCGTGCCTTCGGCCGCAGGGTCGCCTTTCAGGCCGGCCGCATCCTCGCTGCAGATTACCGACAGCTGCATGCCCATCGCCATCTGCCCGCTGATATTCTCCCCCAGCATCTGCGACAGCGCCATCAATCCGTCGTAACGGCCCTGCATGCCTTCATGCAACTGCAGCGGCAGCAGGGACGACATCAGCGGCACGTAGGCGTACATGCGCAACAGCCCGGCAATCGCCTCCGGGCGCAGCACGTCTTCCTTCATCCCGCCGCTGCCGGCATCGCGATAGCGCACTAGCGGCGGGTCCGCGCGCAGCTTCGCCATCAATGCATCCAGCTGCGCGCGCGGCTCGCCCACGGCCGCCACGCAAGCGGCATTGCCGGTGCATTGCGCGAACTGCAGGTCGAGCGCCCGCTCCAGGTTGAGCGCGAAGTCGTTGCCCAGGTGGATGCTGTTGGGCGCCACCGAATCGAGCACCAGCGCGCGGGTGCTGGCCGGATGGCGCATCGCGTACTGCTGGGCGACGCGCGTTCCGTAGGAGATCCCAACCAGGTTTAGCTGCGGCACGCCGAGCGCGACGCGCACCGCTTCCAGGTCGCGGACCGCGTCGGTGGTGGTGTAGAAGCGCAGGTCCGCCTTCTTCGACAGCTCGTCGCGGCAACGCTCGGTGGCAGCAAGGGTCGCGGCCGGGTCCGCGCCGTCCAGGTCCTCGTCGTCGTAATCGCATTGCAGCAGGTTGGATTCGCCGGTGCCGCGCTGGTCGAGCAGGAACACGTGGCGTTGCCCGAGCACTTCGCGGAATGCCGGCGCCAGCGACGGATAGCTGGCGGTCGCCGCCTGGCCAGGCCCGCCGGCGAGCATGAACACCACGTCCTGCGCCGGCTCGGCGTCCTCGTCCGCGGGAATCCATGCCAGGTTGAGCGACAGCTTGCGGCCATCGGGCTCCGCCGGATTTTCCGCAACCTCGAAACGCCCGCACTGGGCTTCCACGGTGGTTGCACCGAACGCCGGCGACAGCGTGCAAGGTTCGAATGCGATGTCGCCGAACATGCGCGGTGATGGTGGCGCGGCGACGTCGGCTGCGGGCTTGCTGCAGCCGAACGTGCCGGCGACCAGCAGCAGCGCGAGGATGTTCCCTGTCTTGCGTTGCATGGTGTTGCTACTCCCCTTCAATCCAAAGGTTGGAAGATCGATTCGATCGGTTCACCGAACAGGCGCGCCAGGCGGAAGGCCAGCGGCAGGCTCGGGTCGTACTTTCCGGTTTCAATCGCGTTGACGGTCTGGCGCGAGACGTCCAGGCGCTCGGCCAGTTCGCCCTGCGACCAGCCGAAGCGTTCGCGCAGTTCGCGGATGCGGCTGTGCATGGCGCTACTGGAACCTGCGCGCGACGAGGATCTTGACCAGTCCGTAGGACAGGCACAGCAGCGGGAAGACCCAGATCATCGCCACGCCCGACGGCACCTCGACCACGCCTGCCAGCTGCAGGAAGCCGCCGGCCATGTACAGCAGCGACACCAGCGCGGTGGCGATGCTGACGGCCTCCAGCTCGATCTGGCGCTGCAACTCGTCGGCATCGCGGACGAAGCGGATGATGGCGCGCAACACCATCGCGATCGGTGCGACCGGCAGCAGCGCCACCAGCGCGCGCAACGCCGGTTCCTCGACCCGCTTGAGCAGCAGCAGCGAGATCACCAGCAGGACGAGGTAGCCGAGCATGGCCGGCACGAACTCGCGCAGGTAGCGGCGGCGCAGTCCGGGCGTGGAGGCGTCGCAGCCGTCGGGCTGGAGCCAGAGGACGAAGCTCGCGAAGTACAGGGCGATACCGAAGCCAAACAGCACGAACCGAACCCAGGCTGCGGCGGGCAGCACATGCGGGGCAACGAAGCCCAGCACCAGAAGGAGCGTGCCGAGGCCGAGGAGGGCGTTGGGTTTGCGGAACATCGCGGCAGCCTGTCAAGGTAACTTGACAGGAGTCTATGGGGGGCTTGGGGGTCTGTCAAGCGAACTTGACAGTCTGATCGCGCGCAAGGCGCGCTTCCTACGCGGTCATTTACTGCTGACGTACTTCTCGCGGCGGATGCGGCGGACGTCGAGGCCGGCTTCCTTCAGGGCCTCGAAACAGGCGTCGACCATGTTGGGATTGCCGCACAGGTAGGCGATGTCGGATTCACGGTCCGGGCCGAACTGGCCCAGGAACTGCTGTACGTAGCCGTTGCGCACGTCCGGGTGCGGCTGCGCCGGGAGTTCGCGCGAGAGGCAGGGAACGTAGCGGAAGTTTTCGGGATGGGTGTCGGCGAAGGCGCGGAACTCGTCGCCGTACAGCAGCTCCACCGGTGAGCGCGCGCCCTGCAACAGCACCACGTGGATGCCGCGCTCGGCGATCAGCGCCTCGATCCGCGGCAGCATCGCCCGGTACGGCGTAACGCCGGTGCCGGTGGCCACCAGCAGGTAGCGGCGGTTGTCGTCGTCCGGCAGCAGGCAGAACCGGCCATAGGGCCCGCTGGCGTCGAGCTGGTCGCCGATGTCCAGGCCTTCGAACAGTGCGGTCGCCGCGCCGCCGGCGACATAGCTGACCGCGATCTCGATCGTTCCCGCCGGGCCCGCCAGCGAGTAGGAGCGCTTGGTCGCGGTGCCGTCGCCATAGTGGAAATGCGCCTGCAGGAACTGCCCCGGCACGAACTGGAATGCCTGCCCGTCGGCGCGGGCGAAGCCCAGGTGGGCGACCGTCGGCGCCAGCATGCGGCGCGACACGAGTTTCAGCGGGAACTGGACGATGGCCAAGGTGGTTTGGGACAGACAGTTTCAGAAGGTGCGGCCGGGAGCCGGACGCGGGTTGCCTATACTACCGGCATGCCCCCCCAGACCCATTCCCCGGCCGTGCCAGCGCTGCAGGTCCGTGAACTGCGCAAGACCTACGACAACGGCGTCGAGGCGCTCAAGGGCGTCTCGCTGGAGGTCGCGCCTGGCGACTTCTTCGCCATGCTCGGCCCCAACGGCGCCGGCAAATCGACCCTGATCGGCATCGTCAGCTCGCTGGTGAACAAGAGTTCCGGCGACGTGCGCGTGTTCGGCGTCGACATCGCCGGCGAGCGCGATGCGGCGATGCGCCTGCTCGGCCTGGTGCCGCAGGAAATCAACTTCAACATGTTCGAGACGCCGCGCGACATCCTGGTCAACTACGCGGGCTTCTATGGCGTCCCGCGGCGCGACGCTCTGGTGCGTGCGGAGCAGGAACTCAAGGCCGCGCAACTGTGGGACAAGGCCGACATGATGGCGCGCACCCTGTCCGGCGGCATGAAGCGCAGGCTGATGATCGCGCGCGCGATGATGACCCGGCCGCGGCTGCTGATCCTGGATGAGCCGACCGCCGGCGTCGACATCGAAATCCGCCGCGGCATGTGGCGGACGCTGCGCGAGATCAACGCCGCCGGCACCACCATCATCCTCACCACCCATTACCTGGAGGAGGCGGAGAACCTGTGCCGCAACCTCGCCATCATCGACAAGGGCAGCATCGTCGAACAGGGCCCGATGCGCGCGCTGCTGGCCAAGCTCGACGTCGAGGGCTTCCTGCTCGACGTCGACGGCGAACTGCCGCGCGAGCTGCCCGAAATCCAGGGCGCAGTGCTGGTGGCGCACGATGACCACACGCTCGACCTTGAGATGCCAAGGGCCAGCAACCTCAACGAGGTCTTTGCCCGGCTCAGCGATGCCGGCATCCGGGTGCGTTCGATGCGCACCAAGTCCAATCGCCTCGAGGAACTGTTCGTGCGCCTGACCGGAGACGCCGCATGAGCGCCCACGACGCGGGCATGCCCAGCGTGTCGCGCCGCAACTGGATCGCGCTGGGGACCATCGCCCGGCGCGAGATCAACCGCATCCTGCGCATCTGGACCCAGACGCTGATTCCGCCGGCGATCACGATGACGCTGTACTTCCTGATCTTCGGCGGCCTGATCGGCTCGCGCATCGGCACCATGGACGGGATCGGCTACATGGACTTCATCGTCCCCGGCCTGGTCATGATGAGCGTGATCCAGAACAGCTACGGCAACATTTCCTCGAGTTTCTTCGGGGCGAAGTTCGGCCGCCACGTCGAGGAGCTGCTGGTCAGCCCGATGCCCAACTGGGTGATCCTGGGCGGCTACGTTGCCGGCGCGGTGCTGCGCGGACTGATGGTCGGCGTGATCGTGCTGCTGATCGCGATGCTGTTCACCGAGGTGCGGATCCCGCATCCGCTGGTGACCCTGACCACGGTGCTGCTGGGCGCGACGATCTTCTCGCTGGCGGGTTTCGTCAACGCCGTGTTCGCCAAGAAGTTCGACGACGTGGCGATCGTGCCGGTGTTCATCCTGACCCCGCTGACCTACCTGGGCGGCGTGTTCTACTCGATCCGCCTGCTGCCGGGCTGGGCCGAGGCGGCGACCCACGCCAACCCGATCTTCTACATGGTCAATGCGTTCCGCTATGGCCTGCTGGGCGTCAGCGACGTACCGCTGTGGGTGGCCTATGCGCTGATGCTCGGTTTCGTCGTGGCGCTGACTGCGCTCAGCCTGTGGCTGCTGCGCCGGGGGGTCGGATTGCGGTCGTAGGACACGAGGTGGTCGCATGGACGATGAAATCACCAGGCTGTTGCAACAGGCCGAAACCGGCGACGAAGCCGCGATGGCCGCCGTGTTCGAAAATCTTTACCCGCAACTGCGGCAATTGGCGGTATCGCGCCTGCGCGGCAACCACGGCACCCTGACCCCGACCGCGCTGGTCAGCGAGTTCTACCTGCGCTTCAGTGGTGCCGCGCCGATGTCGCTGGCGAGCCGCCGCCACTTCTTTGCCGCCGCGGCCAAGGCCATGCGCTGGATCGTCGTCGACCAGGCGCGCCGGCGCAGCGCCGGCAAGCGCGGCGACGGCAAGAGCCCGATCACCCTGAGCGAGCGCATTTCGGCCGCCGGCCAGGACGAAGAGGTGCTCGCGCTGCACGAGGCGCTGGAGGCCCTCGACGAAATCAGCCCACGGCGGCGCGAGGTGGTGGAGATGCGCTACTTCGTCGGCCTGGAGTTCACGGAGGTCGCCGAACTGCTCGGCATCTCCGAACGCACGGCCAAGCGCGAGTGGGCACAGGCGCGCGCCTTCCTGCATGCCGTGCTGGACCAGGCGTGACCCTTCCGGGCCACCGCCTGCGAATGCTTGCACACCGATGACCATGGATCCCAGCGAGCGCGAAGCCTGGCGCGAAGCCGACCGCATCCTCGGCGAGCTGCTCGACGGGCCGGATAGGGAGCGCGGCGCGCGCCTGGCCGCGATGGGCCTGTCGCCGGCAATGTCGCAACGCGTGCAGCGCATGTTGAACGCCCTGGATGCCGGTGACGGCATGCTCGACCATCCCGAGCGCGTACTGTTGCCGGTCAGTGTCGACGCGATGTGCGGGCGGCGCCTGGGACGCTGGGAACTGGATGCGGAGATCGGCCGCGGCGGCATGGCGGTGGTGTATCGCGCGCGGTCGGTGGAAGGGCCGGCCGGCCAGGTCGCCGCGCTCAAGATCGTGACCCTGGCGGCGCTTGCCGGCAGCGGCCGCGAGCGCTTCCTGCATGAACAGGACGTGCTGCTTCGCCTGCGCCATCCCTGGATCGCGCCGCTGTTCGATGCCGGCATCGCCGACGACGGCACGCCGTGGCTGGCGATGGCGCTGGTCGACGGCCAGCGCATCGATGCCTGGTGCGCTGCCAGCAATGCCGACGTCCGCAAGCGTGTCGGCCTGGTGCTGGACGTGTGTGAAGCCGTCGCGCACGCGCACCGCAACCTGGTCATCCACCGCGACATCAAGCCCTCCAACGTGCTCGTGGACGATAGCGGCAGGGTGCGCCTGCTCGACTTTGGCATCGCCCGCCTGCACCAGGGCGATGCCGACGGCGAACCCGAACGCACCGCCACTGCGCTGCGCGCGCTGACGCCCGAGTACGCCGCACCCGAACAGTTCGACGGCGCGCCGCCGACCACCGCGATGGACGTGTACGGCATCGGCGCACTGTTGTACCGCCTGCTGTCCGGGGTCGCGCCGCGCGACGGCGCCGGCCGCGAAACCCGTCGCCATGACGCTGACCGCGACCTCGATGCGATCGTGGGGAAGGCGCTGGAAGCGGAACCGGAACGACGTTACGGCAGCGTGGACGCGCTGGTCGACGACCTGCAGCGCTGGCGCGATGGCAGGACCGTGCGCGCGCGCCCGGCGACGTGGCATTACCGCCTTCGCACTTTCCTCGTGCGCAACCGGCTGGGCGTTGGCGCATCGCTGGCGCTGTTGCTTGCCGTGGCGGCCGGGGTCGGTGCCACGCTGTTGCAGTCCAGGCAGGCGCGCGAGCAGGCGGAGCTGGCGAGGCTCAACGCCGAGCGCGCCGGGGAGCAGGCGCAGCGCGCGATTACGGTACGCGACTTTCTCGCCGACGTGTTCGCGTCCACCAATCCCTCCACCGGCACCGTTCCCGACGCGCTCGACCTGCTTACCGAAGGTGCGCGCCGGGCGCGCGAGTTGCGCGCGCAGGATCCGCGAGCCGCCGCCGACATCCTGCTGATCACGGGCAATGCGCGGGTCGCGCTGAGCGACTTCGATCCGGCCGAAGCCGATCTGCTGCTGGCACTTGAACTGTTCGGCCACGACCGGCCGTTGCCGGCACCGGAGATCGCCGCGGCGCACTGGCACCTGGGTCGCCTGTACAAGCAACGCGGTCCGCCGGACAAGGCGCTGGATCATTACCGGACCGCGCTGGATTGGGCCAGCCGCGGGCAGCAGGGCGCCGAGGACCTGCTGGTGTACCAGGTCTCGCTGGCATCGGCGCTGTCGCTGGACGGGGCCGCGCCGGAAGCCGAACGGCTGCTGCGCGCCGCGCTCGAACGCCTGCCGCCGGGGATGCGCGACACGCAGCAGCACCTGGATGCGTTGAATGCGCTGGGCACCGCGCTGTCGATGCAGGACGCGGACCAGGAAGAACAGCTTGCACTGCACGAGCAGCGCCTCGAGGTGGCCAGGAAGCTCTACGGCGAGGACAACGGCTGGTACGCCTACACCCTCGCCGATGCCGTGCCGACCCTGCGCCGCTTCGATCAATACCTCGGTCGCGCCGAGGAAGTCGGGCGGCAGGCGGTGGCGATCACCGACCGCATCTACTCACGGCCGCACCTGATGGCCGCGGTTGCCAACTGCAACCTCGCCTACGTGCTGCTGCAGGTGGAAAAACTCGACGAGGCGCGCACCTACTTCGATCGCGCCGTGGCCATCGACGAAGCGCTGGAGCGCAACGACCCGCACGCCGAGTCCTGCCGGTCGGGCCGGGCCCGTACCCGGCTCGCGCTGGGAGATCTCGCCGGGGCCGGCGAGGACCTGCGGGAGGACCGGCGCATGCTCCTGGCGGCGGGCCAGGCGCGCAGCCGCGCGTGGCTGAACCACTGCGTGCTCGACGCCAGGATCCGGCGGGCCCGTGATCCCGCCGCCGTGCTGCAACCATTCTTCGCCGCCTGCGAACGCGAGCGGGCGCCTTCCGTGGAAGACCTGCCGGAAGGCTATGTGGCGGCGCGGGATGCGCTGCTGGGTGCGGCTCCCTAGCAGCGGTTGGCACTTTGCGGCCGCGTCCTGCGAATGCGTGGTGACGGACCACCACCCCGCAATGGAGCACGCACCATGACCAGTCCCCTGCAAGCGCGGCCGATCTGCGCCGCGATCGCCATGTCCCTGATGTTCGCCGCGGGCGCCGCGCGCGCGGGCGAAGTCTGCGACACCAGCCCCGGCACCGCGGTGCCGAGCGATGCCGCCGGGAGCGAAGCGAGTTCCTGCGGCGTGGACAACCATGCCAGTGGCGCCGAGAGCTCCGCATTCGGCCATGGGAATGTCGCCAGCGCGTTCGGCAGCAGCGCCTTCGGCTGGTCCAGCGCCGCGAGCGGCCAGGCCTCGTCCGCCTTCGGCTACATGGCGGTGGCCAGCGCCCAGAACACCAGCTCGTTCGGTTACTTCACCGCTGCGACCGGCATCCTCAGCAGCGCCTATGGCCACTCGACCGAGGCACGCGGCGCGCGCAGCAGCGCGTTCGGCTTCTACTCCGTGGCCGCCGGCGACGACAGCTTCGCGGCGGGCGGGTGGCTGGACCGGGATGGAAGCGGTGGTGCGACACTCGACATCGACCTGGATGGCGACGGGGTCATGGACACTTCCAGCGAGTTTGCCGTCGCCAGCGGCGACCATTCGCTGGCGCTCGGCAGCGGCGTGGTCGCAAGCGGAAGCCGCGCCATCGTGATCGGCGTCGACAGCCGGGCCACGGGGGAGCGTGCCACTGCGGTCGGCAACTTCAACGAAGCCACCGCCTACGGCGCAACCGCGCTTGGCAACAACAACTTCGCAAACGGCCAGATGAGCCTGGCACTTGGCAATGTCAGCGATGCCGACGGGGACGCCAGCATCGCAATCGGCTCCTTCACCGCCGCAAGCGGCACCCGCAGTACCGCGATCGGCAACTTTGCGTTTGCCAACGGCGACAACGCGATCGCGATGGGCGGCGCGCTCGATGGCGACGGCGACGGGTTCCCCGACGCACCGACCCAGGACACCAATGGCGACGGGGTCATCGACTTCAACGATGCCAGCGGCGATGCGACCACCGCCACCGCCAGCAACGCGGTGGCGATGGGTTCCGCGGCATGGGCGCTGGGCGAGGACAGCGTTGGCCTGGGGACGCGCGCGCATGCGCGGGGCTTGCGCAGCGTCGCCATCGGCCACTACGCAGACGCCAGCGGTCCGTTCGCCATCGCCCTGGGCGACAGCGCGATCGCCAACGCCGGTGGCGCAATGGCATTCGGCAGTTCGGCGTTCGCCTCCGGGGCGCAGTCGCTGGCCGTCGGCATGGGCGCGTCGGCGTTCGCCGGCGGCAGCATCGCGTTGGGCGCCAACAGCGTCGCCGACCGCGCCGACACGGTATCGGTCGGCATGGCGGGCGGCGAGCGACAGGTCACCAATGTCGCCGCCGGCACCGCAGGCACCGATGCGGTCAACGTCGACCAGCTCAATGCCGCCGTCGGCGGGATCAGTGCCGGGGCGAGCGCCACCTACGTGGACGCTGGCGATGCCGCCGCCGTGGCGGCGGCACAAAGCTATGCCGATGCCGGCGACGCAGCGACCCTTGGCGCGGCCAATGCCTATACCGACAGCCAGATCGCCGGCGCCAGCGCCGGCGCGGTGTCTACCGCCACGACCTATACCGATACCCAGGTCGACATCGTGCGCACCGAGGTTGCCGCCGGCGATACGGCCACCCTGGCATCGGCCAACACCTACACCGACGCAAGCGCGGCAACGACGCTGGGCAGCGCCAATGCCTATACCGACAGCCGCTTCGCTACCATCGGCGCGTTCATGGACGACTTCGAGCTGTTCCGCGGCGAGATCGACCAGCGCCTGATGCGGCAGGACGAGCGCATCGACCGCCAGGGCGCGATGTCGGCGGCAATGATGCAGATGGGCATGAATGCCGCCGGCGCGCGCAGTCAGCGCGGCCGGGTCGCGGTCGGCGTCGGCGTGCAGGGCAGCGAGGCCGCGTTGTCGGTCGGCTGGGCACGACCGATCGGCACGCGCGGCTCGATCAGCCTGGGCGGCGCATTCAGCGGATCAGACAGCTCGGCCGGCATCGGCTTCGGCGTGGACCTTTGAAGGAGACTCTCATGCGCAAGAACATCATCATCGTCGCGGTGCTGGCGAGCCTGCTTTCCGCTGGACCGAGCCAGGCAGCCGACGAATCGGAAATCATCGCCGCCGGCAGCGTGTGCCAGCCGGCCACGCCCGCCGATGGCGCGAGCATCGATTACCTGGAAGGGCGGACGAGGGCGAACGCGGCCGTGGACGTCACCTGTGCTTTCCCGCCGGTCCCGCCCGGCTACGCCCAGGTGCGCGCCGAGCTCTACTTCAGCGATGCCCGCGGCTACTGGAGCAAGAACCGTTGCCGCTTCTACAACGCGGGCAGCGCAAGGCATGACGCCAGGGTGGAACCCCATCCCGCCAGCCCGAACATCGGCGTTGCCCGGTTCATCGTGGACGAGGTGGGCTTTCCCGCGCATGCCGTCGTATGCAACCTGCTGCCGGGACAAAGCGTCTACGCGGCCACGACGGTGGTACGGCCCTAGCGCGCCATTGTGCGCTAAGCTCGGCCCGGCACCACCGGTGCGCCAAGGGACGGGCAGGGTTGAGCGAGATCACGCAGCTGCTGATACGCGCGCGCGCCGGCGATCCGCAGCAGCTCGCCGCCGTGTTCGAGGCGCTGTACCCGGAGTTGAAGCGGTTGGCGGCGTCGCGGTTGCGGCGCACCGATGCCACCATGACGCCGACGGTGCTGGTGCACGAGTTCTACCTGCGCCTGGCCGGCGAGTCGCTGTCGCTCGCGGATCGCCGCCACTTCTTCGCCGCGGCCGCGCAATCCATGCGCTGGATCCTGGTCGACCAGGCGCGGCGCAATGGCGCGGACAAGCGCGGTGCGGGAATGATCCAGGAGACGCTGGACGACGGCATCGCCCAGGCCGCCGTGCCCGGCATCGACGTGCTCGCCCTGCATGAAGGCCTCGACGCGCTGGAACACGTCAACCCGGACCAGCGCCAGGTCGTGGAACTCCACTACTTCGCCGGACTCGGATTCGCCGAAATCGCCGAGTTGCTCGAATGTTCCGAGCGGACGACCTACCGGCACTGGGATCGCGCGCGCGCGTTCCTGCACGTCCACCTCGCGGGATCCTGAGCAATGGATGCGGCCGAACGCGACACCTGGCGCGAAGCCGATCGCATCCTGGATGCGCTGCTCGACCTGGCGGTGCAGGAGCGTGCAGCCGCGCTGGCGGCAATGACGCTCTCGCCGGCGCTGCGCCGGCGCGTCGAACAGTTGCTGTTCGCCCAGGCCGACGCCGGACCGCTCGATCTCGCCCTGCCGGATACGGCGTGGCCCGCGTCCCCGCCCGATGCCCTCAGCGGCCGCCAGCTCGGACGCTGGCTGTTGCAGCACGAGATCGGCCGCGGCGGCATGGCGGTGGTGTATCGCGCGCAGTCGTTGTCCGGGCCGTCGGGACAGATCGCCGCGGTGAAGGTGCTCAGCCTCGGCACGGTCGCGCGCAGCGGCCACGAGCGCCTGTTCATCGAACAGCAGGCACTGCTGCGCCTGCGCCATCCGTTCATCGCGTCGCTGTACGAGGCCGGCCTCGCCGACGACGACACGCCGTGGCTGGCGATGGAGCTGGTGGAAGGCGAAAGCATCGACACCTGGTGCGCGCGGCATGCACTCGACGAGCAGGCACGCGTGCGCCTGGTGCTGCAGGTCGCCGAGGCCCTGGCCTATGCGCATCGCAACCTGGTCATCCATCGCGACATCAAGCCGTCGAACGTGATGGTCGACCGCGACGGCCATGTGCGGCTGCTCGACTTCGGCATTGCCCGGCTGACCGACGCAGTGGGCGATCGCACGGTCACCTCGATGCTCGCGCTGACTCCCGCCTACGCGGCGCCCGAGCAGTTGCTCGGTGCGCCCCCCAGCACGAGCATGGACGTGCACGGGCTGGGGGCGCTGCTGCAACGATTGCTGAAGCGCACCCGGGGTGAACGACACGCGCGCGACGATCTCGGCACCATCCTGTCCAAGGCCCTTGCCGAGCAGCCAGAAGCGCGCTACGCCAGTGTCGAGGCCATGGCCGACGACCTGACGCGCTGGCTGCAGCGGCGGCCGATCCGGGCGCGGCCGCCAAGCTGGCGATACCTGCTGTCGAGGTTTGCAGTGCGGCACCGCGCGCTGTTGCTGGGCGGAGTCGCCATCGTCGCCTTGGGCGCGGCGGCGATCTACCAGATCGTCCTGCAGCGCGACCGGGCCGAAGTCCAGGCCCAGCGTGCCGTCGCCGTCCGCGACTTCCTCAGCGACGTGTTCCAGGCCACCGACCCTTCCACCGGCACGATTCCCGATGCGCTGGACCTGCTGGAAGCCGGCTCCACGCGCGCGCGGAGCGAGTTGCTGCCGGTCGATCCCATGACCGCCGCGGACGTGCTCCTGATCAGCGGCGGCGCGCGCAATGCGCTCAACGATTACGATCGTGCCGGGCGCGACCTGCATCTCGCCCTGCGGATACTCGAAGGCATCGAGCCGGCGCCGGCGCGCGAACTCTCGCGCGTACATTGGCAGCTGGGATTGCTGTACAGCGCGCGCGGACCGCTCTCCGTCTCCGCCCATCATCGCGAGCAGGCCGCGCGCTGGGTCGCGCGCTGGGATGCGCCCGCGGAGGAGCGCATGACGCGCGAGCTTTCGATGGCATCCGGCTGGGCCAAGGTCGGCCGGCAGGCCGAGGCCGAGGCCCTGATGCGGCGCCTGCTCGACGAGCTCCGGGACCAGGGCCTGGAAGACACCCAGCTCCACCTCGATGCCCTCAACGCGCTGACCTCGCTGCTGGCGATCGCCCAGCGTGACATGGGCGAACGCATGCGACTGCATGAGGAGCGCATCGCCGTCGCCCGGCGCCTGTTCGGGCCGGACAACGGCTGGTACGCGTATACCCTGGCCGATTCGGTGCCGACCATGCGCAAGTCCCCCGCGCACCTGGCGCGGGCCGAAGCCATCGCGCGCGAAGCGGTGGACATCACCGCGCGGATCTACGACAAGCCGCACATGTTCACCGCGGTGGCCGAATGCAACCTGGCGGCGCTGCTGATGGAGGACACGCGCTACCCGGAAGCGATCCGGCACTACGATCGCAACATCGAGGTGGACAGGGCCTTGCAGCGTCGTGACCTGCACGCCCAGTCCTGCATCGCAGGGCGGGCCAGGGCGCGGGCGGAATCCGGCGACACGGCCGGTGCGCTCGCCGACCTCGAGGACCACCGGGCGATGCTGGTCCATCTCGAGCGGGAAAAGTCGGCGATGTGGATGGGCAATTGCGCCCAGCAGGCCCGGTTGATGCTGGGTGCCGGAGACCGCACGGGTGCCGCCGCGCTGCTGCAGCGCTGCGAGGCCGAACACCAGCCCGGGGACGGCAAGCCCCTCCCCGAAGAGTTCCTCGAAGTCCGCAGGCTGTCAGTTTCGTCCCCCTGATTGCGAGTGTCTGGGAGGGGCCGCAGATGCGCGCGCCTCCGGATCGGGGCCGACCGCACACGGCCCCTCGCTACCCGCGAGGACAACATGAGCTTCCGCAACCCCCCACGCACCGCCCTGGTCGCCTCGATTGCATTGGCGCTGGCCATGATTTCCCTGCCGGCCTTCGCCGGCGATACCTGCGAGCTCAGCACCAGCGGAACCGGTGGTGCGGTGACCCATGCCGATCCCGAGGCACTGGCCTGCGGTCCGGGCGCCCAGGCGCTTGAGTCAGCCGCCACCGCGATGGGCGCCAGCGCCCTGGCCACCCACCTCGCCAGTGCTTTCGGCGCCCATGCCTCGGCCAGCGGATTCTTCAGCTCGGCGTTCGGTTCCTACAGCGAGGCCAGCGGCATCAGGTCGATGGCCCTGGGCGCAAGCTCGTCCGCCAGCGCCGAGGGCGCGTCCGCGATCGGTGTGGGGACCGATGCACAGGGAGTTGGCTCCATCGCCAACGGTAGCTACTCCATCAGCCAGGGCGCAGGCAGTGTTGCGATCGGTGGATGGGTGGATGCCAACACCGATGGGATGGTCCAGCTTTCCGAACGCGCGCGTGCCCTAGGCAACTACGCCACAGCCGTGGGCAACGCCGCCGAGGCGGGCGCCGGCAGCACCGCGACCGGGGCCTTCAGCCAGGCCACCGGCATCGACAGCGCCGCATTCGGCCAGTACAGCCGCGCCACCGATCGCGAGACCGTGGCGTTCGGCAACCTCAGCAACGCCTCGGGCGCCGGCGCCTCCGCGCTGGGCTACAACGCCATCGCCAGCGGTGCGAATGGACTGGCGACCGGCTATTTCAGCTTCGCCGCCGGCACCCAGGCGGTAGCGGTTGGCGCCATCAGCAGCGCGATGGGCCATTCATCGACGGCACTCGGCGCGCTCAGCCGTGCCGACGCGGACCGCAGTGTGGCGATCGGGCACAGTTCGGTCGCCGATCGCGCCGACACGGTTTCGGTCGGCAGTGCGGGCGCCGAACGCCAGATCGCGAATGTCGCCGCCGGCACCGCCGGTACCGATGCAGTGAACCTGGACCAGCTCAATGCCGCGGTCGGCGGGATCAGTGTCGGTACCAGTGCCGCCTACGTGGACAGTGGCGATGCCGCGACGCTGAGCGCCGCCAATGCGTATACCGACACGCAGATCGCCGGCGTCACGGCAGGCGCGGTCGCCACGTCCACCGCTTATACCGACGCCGAAGTCGGCGCGGTGCGCACCGACATGGCGGCCGGCGACGCCACCACCCTGGCATCGGCCAACAGCTACACCGACGCCAGCAGCACCACGACGCTGGCCAGCGCCAACGCCTATACCGACACCCGGTTCGCCACCTTCGGCGCATTCATGGACGACTTCGAGCTGTTCCGCGGCGAGATCGACCAGCGCCTGATGCGGCAGGACGAGCGCATCGACCGCCAGGGTGCGATGTCGGCGGCGATGATGCAGATGGGCATGAACGCCGCAGGCGCGCGCAGCGCGCGCGGCCGGGTCGCGGTCGGCGTCGGCGTGCAGGGCAGCGAGGCCGCGTTGTCGGTCGGCTGGGCGCGGCCGATTGGCACGCGCGGCTCGATCAGCCTGGGCGGCGCATTCAGCGGATCGGACAGCTCGGCCGGCATCGGCTTCGGCGTCGACCTCTGAACGTTTCCGCCACGATGCGCGCGCTCCTGTTGCTGCTGCTTTGCTGTGCATGGGCCCCGGCCCATGCCAGCTTCGGCGACTGCGCGGACCCGGACTACCGAGCGCGCTTCGATCCGCGTTTCGCCACCAGCGAGTACGACTGCGTGGAACGGCTGCGGGTGCCCGTGACCACCGGCGACGGCATCCGGCATATCCGACTGGTCCACGACCTCAACGCCGACTGGATCCTCGAGCCGGCATCGATGCGCGACTTCGAGCGCGGGGTGCGCGCCTCCGTGGCGGCGCTGGGCGCGCTCGGCCGATACAGCATGGGCGACGTCACCATCCTCCTGGCCGACGACTTTCCGCCGGCGTCGGCCACCGAAGCGTTCAGCGGCATCATGGCGATGGCCAACGGCGCCGCCGATTCGTCCGAATGCCAGATCGTGCTGTACCTGATCGGCTCCGGTGCCAGCCGCGAGGAAGCCGCCACCACGGTGGCCCACGAGATCTTCCACTGCGTACAGGCGGCCACCTACAGCCCCGGGCAGTACGGCGCCTACCGGCGCGACGGCGGCGCGGCATGGTGGATCGAAGGCTCGGCCGAATGGTTCGCGTCGCTGGCGTTGCCGGACGATTCCATGTACCAGTCGCGCGTCGACGACTTCGACGCGCTGTCGCCGACCACGCCGCTGCACCGGATGAGCTACAGCGCGTTGCCGTTCTTCCTCTGGCACGCGCAGCGCCATGGCAACCCGGCCACGATGCTGTTCCTCAGTGGCATGGCCGACTCGGCGGCGGAGTCCGCACAGTTGCGTGCCATGGGAGCGTCGCTGTCCGCGGACCAGTGGCTGCGTTTCGCCCAGGACTACTTCGACCGGGAAATCCGTCGGCCGCACGGCACGCCGTTGCGATTCACCCCGCTGCAGGGCGACAGCTGGCACTGGAGCGCCAGCCATGTCGAAACCGCGCGGCTGCAACCGTTCGTGATCACGCGCGCCATGATCGAGATCGACTGCGGCGCCTGGAATGTCGCGGCGACGCCCACGCATTCCCACGCCAGTCGCACCAGCCGCGCGACCGGCGGCGCCTGGGGCGCGTTTCCGCCGCAGATCGACATCAGCGGTGGCGATCCGCCGCAGCGCCTGTTCATCGGCTTCAATGCCAGCGCCGCGCCGCTGGTGCTGCGGCTCCGGGTCGACCAGGCCACCGGGTGCAGCGCCTGCGCCGGCATCACCGGCAGCGACGCGTGCGTGGTCGGCACCTGGCGGGAAGTCTCCGGCGGTGCGGCGCAGTGGATGCGCGAGAACCTCCGCGGCGTGCGCGTGCAGGCCGAAATCGACCGCCAGGTGATGGCCTTCGACGCCGACGGCAACTACTCGACCGAGCCGCTGGGCGGCAGCATCACGCTCGAGGACGACGGCGTACGCGGCGAAGGCAGCGTGGCGAACGTTCAATCCAGCGGCCGATGGTCGTCCGCCGGCGGTCGCCTGCATCTGTGCCCGACGAACGTGACCCACGACCTCCGCGGCCGGCTGGTCAGCCGTACCGGACAGTCGGTGCCAATTCCCCTCCCGGCAACATCCGCGCCGGAGCCGAGAACGCTGGGCTACACCTGCGCTGGCGACACGCTGACGACACAGGTCCCGGTCCCCGGCATGGGGCCCATACGGACCACGTTCGGGCGGTCCAGGTAAAGACCCGAAAACACCAGGAGAACGTCGTCATGATCGTATCTGCCCCCGTCCCACGCGTATTCCGCAACAGCCTGCTCACGCTCGCCCTCGTTGCCGCCTGCGGCACCGTCACCGCGCAAGTCGTCGTCACGCCACCACCGGCTCCCAAGACGAAGCCCGCGCCTGCGCCCGCCAAGCGTGCAAGCGTGATGGTCATGCCCGCTGGCGCCATCAGGATCGACAGCGCGAAGAAACCTGCGGCGCCACCGACCTGGTCGCCGGCGCGCGCGCACACGGCAGGCCTGCGCGACAGCGGCAACACGGCCGTCAACCCGGCATTGCCCGCGGCATTCGCGTTGAAGGGCTTTTCGCTGAAATTCGACAATGGCGACCACAAGCTGCGCCGCATCGGCGTCCTCGGCAGCGGTCGCTTCACCGAACTGGCGCTGGCCGACAGCAATGGCGACGATCCGTTCACCGCCAGCGCGAGCTACACCATCTTCACCGGCAACGGCGCTGGCCGGATCGTCACCGGGCAGGTCGTCGCCGAGGGCGGCGGCAAGTTCGAGATCCCGTTGCGCGGCAATGTGCCGGCCAACGCCACCCTGGTGCTCAGCGGCTTCGCATTCCAGCGCGAGGACGGCAGCGACGCCAACCTGCGCAACATCGGGGTGTGGATGGACGGCGAGCGCAAGGTCGCGCGGGTGTCGCTGATCGACGACCAGGGCTTCGATTTCCGCGGCTTCGAGGCCACCATCGGCGCCGCATTCCTCAACGGCGTGCTTCCCGGCGCGTTCGAAGTCATGCTGGCGACGAACGTGCCGCGCGCGGTCCGCGGGATCCGCAGTGCCGGCAAGTACCGGCCGTACCGGGTGACGGTGCAGTACGCGTGGATCCCGAACTCGATCGTGGAGCAGGAAGCCGCGATGTCGGGTACCGACCGTCAACGCCGGCAACGGCCACCGTCCAGGATCGATGCGTTGCAGGGCTTCGAAGTCATGTTCACCAACAGCGACCACCACCTGCTGGGGCTGGGCGTGAATCCGTCGGGCAACGGCGGCGTCCTGTTTCAGGACAACAACACCGACGATCCGATGCAGTGGACGCTGGCCTACGTGACCTTGAAGCCGAACCTGCCCTGATCAGGCATCGCCCGCGGGCAGCCTGAAGAACTTCCTGGCGACGGCGGTGGTATTGGCCGCCGTCGTCGCCACATCCTCGCCGCGGTCGCGCGCGAGCTCCTCGACGATGTGGGCCAGGTACATCGGCTCGTTGCGCCGGTGCGAGGGCTGCGGTTTCACCGTGCGCGGCAACAGGTAGGGCGCGTCGGTCTCGATCATCAGCCTGCCGGCGGGAATGTGCGGCACCAGCTCGCGCAGGTGCTGGCCCCGGCGTTCGTCGCACAGCCAGCCGGTGATGCCGATGTGCCAGTCCTGGTCGAGGTAGTCGAACAGTTCCTCGCGGCTGCCGGTGAAGCAGTGCACCACCGCCGGCCCGAGCTTGCCGTCGAACTGGCGCATCACCGCCATGAAGTCGGCGTGCGCGTCGCGCTGGTGCAGGAACAGCGGCTTGCCGGTCGCGACGGCGATCTCGAGCTGGCGCTCGAAGGCACGGCGCTGCGCGGGGCGCGGCGAAAAATCGCGGAAGTAATCCAGGCCGCATTCGCCCACCGCCACCACTTCCGGATGCGCATGCAGCGCGCGCATCTCGGCATCGCATTCCTCGGTGTACTCGCTGGCGTGGTGCGGATGCACGCCGGCGGTCGCGTACAGGAAACCGGGATGCACCTGCGCAAGCTCCAGTGCCCTGGGCGAATGCTCGCGGCTGGCCCCGGTGACCACCATGGCTGCCACCCCGGCGTCGCGCGCGCGCTGGAGCACGGCATCGCGGTCGTGGTCGAAGCTGTCGTGGGTCAGGTTGGCGCCGATGTCGATGAGGTGCACGGGAGTGGGGAATAGGGAATGGGGAATGGCGAGATTATCCTGTGTGGATGGAATCGCTGCCCATTGCTGCGTTGCTGCCGGAGATAAAGGCCTCGCTGGCCGTGCATTCGCGGCTGGTGCTGGAGGCACCGCCGGGGGCGGGCAAGACCACGCAGGTGCCATTGGCATTGCTGGACGAGGCCTGGCTGGGCGGGCGCCGGATCGTGATGCTGGAGCCGCGCCGGGTGGCGGCGCGCGCGGCCGCGGGATTCATGGCACGGCAGCTGGGCGAGGAACCTGGTGGCACCGTTGGTTACCGGATCCGGTTCGAGAGCCGCGTGTCGGCACGGACCCGGATCGAAGTCGTCACCGAGGGCATCCTCACCCGCATGCTGCAGGACGATCCCACGCTGGGTGAAGGCCGCCTGGAAAGCGTCGGCGCGCTGCTTTTCGACGAGTTTCACGAGCGCCACCTGGCCGCCGATGTCGGCCTGGCACTGGCGCTCGACGTGCAGGGCTCGCTGCGCGAGGACCTGCGCATCGTGCTGATGTCGGCGACCCTGGACGGGCAGCGCCTTGCAGGTTTCCTCGACGCGCCGCGGCTGTCCAGCGCGGGGCGCAGCTATCCGGTCGACATCGCCCACTTCCCCGCGCGTCGCGAAGAAGCGCTCGAGCCGCAGGTGCGGCGCGCCGTGGTGCACGCGCTCGCACGGCATCCGGGCGACGTGCTCGTGTTCCTGCCCGGGCAACGCGAGATCGCGCGGGTGCAGGCGGGTCTCGAAACCGACCCGGCCATCGCCGGAGTGGAAGTGCTCGCGCTGCATGGCGAGTTGCCGGTCGAACAGCAAGCGCGCGTGCTGCAACCGGCCAGCGATGGCCGCCGCCGCGTGGTCCTGGCGACCAACGTCGCCGAATCCAGCGTGACCCTGCCCGGCGTGCGCGTGGTGATCGACAGCGGCCTGGCGCGCGAGCCGCGTTTCGATCCGAATTCGGGCTTCTCGCGGCTGGACGTGGTCGCGATCGCGCAGGCATCGGCCGACCAGCGCGCCGGTCGTGCGGGTCGCGTTGCCGAAGGCTGGGCGTACCGGCTATGGCCGCAGTCGCAGCGGCTGGAACCGCAGCGGCGTGCGGAGATCATGCAGGTCGAACTGTCGGGACTGGCGCTGGAGCTGGCGGCCTGGGGCGATACCGGCCTGCGTTTCGTCGATCCCCCGCCGCCCGGTGCACTCGCAGCAGCGCATGAGCTGTTGCACCGGCTTGGCGCATTGCAGGAAGGCCGGATCACACCGCTGGGCCGGCGCATGCTCGCGCTCGGCACCCATCCGCGGATCGCGGCGATGTTGCTCGCGCCCGATGCCGCGAACGAACGTGCACTGGCGTGCGACCTGGCTGCGCTGCTGGAAGCGCGCGACCCGCTGCTGGCCCGAAGCGGTGGCCGCTCCGACGCGCTGGCCCATCGCTGGCAGGCCCTGGCTGCATTTCGCAACGGACGCGGCGATGCTTCGGCTTCGCGCCAGGCCCTGGCGGCGATCGATGCTGCGGCCAGGCAATGGCGCCGGCGCCTGCGCGTGGACGCGGCGCCGCCGGACACTGCGGCCCCGCACCTCCTGGGCGACCTGCTGCTGCATGCCTTCCCGGACCGCATCGGCCATCGCCATGCCACCGATCCGAAGCGCTACCAGCTCGCCAATGGCCGCATGGCGCGACTGTTCGACGACAGTGCGTTGCATGGCGAGGCGTGGATCGTCGCCAGCGAACTGCGCTTCGAGGCCCGCGACGCATTGGTGTTGCGCGGCGCGCCGCTGGACGAGACGCGCCTGCAGGCCGACTTCCCGCAACGCTTCAGCGAAGCCGACCACGTGCGTTGGGATCCGGACCGGCGCGCGCTGGTCGCGCAACGCGAACGTCGTTTCGACCACATCATCCTCGATGCGCGTCCCGCCGGCCGCGTCGATCCCGCGCAGGCCGCGCGCGCGCTAACCGATGCGGTGCGCGATCTTGGCCTCGGCGTGTTGCCCTGGAGCGAATCGTTGCAGCAATGGCGCGCGCGCGTGTCCTCGCTGCGCCATTGGCTGCCCGAGCGCGCCGGCGAGCTGCCCGACCTGTCGGACGCAACCTTGCTCGCCACGCTCGAGCAGTGGCTGATGCCTGCCTTCAGCGGCAAGACCAGGCTGGACGCGCTGGACGAAAGCGGGCTTGCAGCCGCATTGCACGCCACCCTGGACTGGAGCCTGCGACAGGAACTCGAGCGCCTCGCGCCGACGCGCATTACCGTTCCGTCGGGAATGGAACGCCGCATCGACTACGCGCTCGAAGCCGATGGCGCGCCATGCGCCCCGGTCCTCGCGGTCAAGCTGCAGGAACTGTTCGGCCTGGCCGACACCCCGCGCATCGTCGACGGCCGCATCGCCCTGACCCTGCACCTGCTGTCGCCGGCCGGCCGGCCGCTGCAGGTGACGCAGGACCTGCGCGGCTTCTGGGAGCGCACCTGGCCGGAAGTCCGCAAGGAAATGAAAGGCCGCTACCCCAGGCATCCCTGGCCCGAAGACCCGTGGACCGCCCAACCCACCCACCGCGCAAAACCCCGCTGATCCTTCTCCCGGATGAGGGCCGCCTCACACCCACTCAACGCCGCGTCGCACACACTCCGCGCATCCCCCAGCAGGACCGGACGCCATGAACAATCCGCTCGCCAGACTTCCCTTGCACGCATCCCGGCTCGGCTGGCTGGAAACCGGTGCGGCGTTGGCCGCGATCAAGACCGGCGGCCAGCTTGCAACCCGCTTCGTGCGCCGCAACCCAGCGGTAGCCGTCGCCACGGTGGCGGGTGCGGGCCTGCTCTGGCTCGCCGCGCGGCGTCATGCGAAGAAGCGCGAAGAGAACGAAGCCGCCGACGGCAAGACCCGCCAGGTCAGGGCGCGTCGGGCTCCGCGGCAGCGGGCAACTCGATGATGAACCGGGCGCCGCCGCCCTCGCGGTCCTCGTACCAGAGGTTGCCCTCGTAACCCGACAGGATCTGCTTGGCCAGCGACAGGCCAAGCCCGCTGGACATGCCATCGGCGGGATCGGTGTCGCTCAGGCGCGTGAACGGCTTGAACAGGTGGTGCTGGCGCACGGGCGACACGCCCGGCCCACGGTCCTCGACCAGCAGCTGCCAGAAACCGGGCGCGCTGCTGCGGATCGACAACTCGATCGCGCTGCCAGGCGCGTACTTCATTGCATTGTTGACCAGGTTCTCCGCCACCTGGCGCAGGACCAGTCCATCCATGGCAACGTGGCAACGTACCGCCGGCGTGCTCAACTGCATGCGCAGTCCGCGGCTTTCCAGCTGTAGCTCGTAGCGCTGCACCAGCCAGTCCAGGACCTCGTTGAGGGTGGTGCTGGCGGGCGCCGGCTTGTGCCCCCCGGCGCGTTGCGCCTGGGTCTCCAGGTAACGGCGGATGTAACCCAGTGCGTCGCCGACGCTTTCGTGGATCATCTCCAGGTAGCGCGGGATCCGCTCCGGCTTGCAGCCGGAATTGCGCAGCACGTCGCTGGCGAACAGCACGCTGCTGAGCGGGTTCTTGAGGTCGTGCGCGACCAGGTTGACCAGTTCCTGGCGCTGGCGCGCCACGCGCTCCAGCCGGTCGCGGGTCAGCTTCAGGCCGACATGTGCGGTGACGCGCGCCAGCAGCTCCTCGGGGATGAAGGGCTTGGTGACATAGTCGACCGCGCCGGATTCGAACGCGCGCAGCAGCATGTCGCGGTCCTGCGCGGCGGTGAGGAAGATCGCCGGCAGCATGCGCAGTTCGGGATGTTGCTTGAGCTCGGCCAGCAGCTCGAAACCGTCCATCCCCGGCATCATCATGTCCAGCAGCAACAGGTCCGGGACGTGCTGCGTGGCCGACGCCAGTGCTTCCTCTCCGTGGCCGGCCGTGCGCACTTCGTAGCCATGGCGGGTGAGCAGCGCGCTGACCGCGCGCAGGTTGGCCGGCTGGTCGTCGACGACCAGGATCGAGCCTTGCGGTGTTGCGCCGGGAGTCGTTGCCGCAGTGATCATGCAGGTCTCGCGTACATGCTCCGGGCAACTTATCAGACTCCGGTCAACGCCTGTTCACGCGCGTCAATTCCATGTGAACCGTTCAGGCAGACCACTGCCCGGGCGCCAACCCGGAAAGCGAATGCGGCCCGACCGCGACGCGCACCAGGCGCAGGGTCGGCAGCCCGACCGCCGCGGTCATGCGCCGCACCTGGCGGTTGCGGCCTTCGCTGATCGAAAGCTCCAGCCACGCGTCCGGAACCGTCTTGCGGAAGCGCACGGGCGGATCGCGCGGCCACAGTTCCGGAGTCTCGATCCGGCGCGCGCGAGCCGGCCGGGTCGGTCCGTCCTTGAGCATCACGCCGTCTCGCAAGGCGGCCAGCTGCGCCTCGCCGGGTTCGCCCTCGACCTGCACCCAGTAGGTTTTCTCCAGCTTGTGCCGCGGGTCGGTCAGGCGGTGGGCGAGGGCGCCGTCGTCGGTCAGCAGCAGCAGGCCCTCGGAATCGAAATCCAGGCGCCCGGCCGGATACACCTCCGCCGGCAGCCCGAACTCCGCCAGGGTGCGCCGCGGCGGCGTGCTCCTGTCGGTGAACTGGCACAGCACGCCATAAGGCTTGTTGAAGGCGATGAGCATCAGCGCGCCTGTTCGTGCACCCAGTCGCGGAAGGCGAGCAGGCCGGCGTGATCGGCGGAGCGCGGCGGGTAGACCAGGTAGTGCGCAAAGTCGCTGGACAGGCGCTTGTCGCTGAGCACCACCAGCTGCCCATGGTCGATCAGCAGTTTCGAGCGGACCACGCGCGCCAGCGCAACGCCCATGCCTTCGACCGCGGCGCGATGCAGCGATTCGAGGTCGTCGAAACGGGCCGCGTAGCGCTCGGGCATTTGCCCGCCGTGCAGGTCGAACCAGCGCTCCCAGTTGGACGTGTCGCTTTCGCCGAGCAGTGGCCAGCGATGCCATGCGTCGCCGGAAAAATCGCCATGCCGCTGCACCAGCGCCGGGCTCGCCACCGGCACCAGGATCTCGTCGAGGAGGTGCTCGGCCTGCACGCCGGGCCAGTCGCCTGAGCCCATGCGCAACGCGGCATCGACGCCCGGGTCGCGGTCGAAGTCCACCAGCCGCTCCGACGACAGCAGGCTCAACTCGAGGCGCGGATGTTCGGCGAGGAAGCCCCCCAGGCGCGGCACCAGCCACGCCGAGGCCATCGACGGCAACACGCTGACCGTAAGCCGTTCGCCGCGCCGCGGGGCGAACGGACGCAATTCCTCGGCCAATGCATCCAGGTGCGGCCCGACCCGGGCCAGCAGGCGTTCGCCGTCGGTGGTCAGGCGCACGCCGCGCGGGCCGCGGTCGAACAGGCGCCGCCCAAGCCGCTCCTCGAGCGCGCGGATCTGGTGGCTCAGGGCGCTGACCGTGAGGTGCTGGGACTCGGCCGCGCGGGTGAGGTTGCCGCTGCGCGCGGCAGCGACGAACCCGAGCAGGGCATGCAGCGGCGGGCGGCTCACGACCCGGTCCTGCGGGGCTTCGACATGAAATTCATTCAAGCCTGCCTTGCAAATGCGTCGCTTCCTGAGGCTCAACTATGCGCTTACGTTGCATATCCCTCAAGTAGCGCGGGAGCAGGAAAATGAACCCCTATGCCGGAATGCTGTTCCTGGAAGGCCACATCGTCGAGCCGGAACTGGCGCGGTCGCTGGCCGGACCTGTCGCGGCGGATGAGGAACAAAACGCGCCCGACCCGCATCGGTGCGAGGCCGGGTCGTTCCACCAGGGCGCAATCGCCTCGATCTGCGGAAGCGCGTCGCTGTCACCGTTCCGCTGAAGCAGGTCCGTCGCCGGCCCGATCAGAGCGACGCAAGCGCGGCGTTGAACGTCGCGCTGGGACGCATCGCCGCTTCCATCTTCGCTTCGTCGGGGCGGTAGTAACCGCCGATGTCGACCGGCTTGCCCTGCACCGCGACCAGCTCGTCGACGATCTTCCGCTCGTTGTCGGCCAGTACCTTCGCCAGCGGCGCGAACCGCGCCTTCAGCGCCGGATCCGCGTCCTGCGCCGCGAGCGCCTGCGCCCAGTACATGGCCAGGTAGAAGTGACTGCCGCGATTGTCGATGCCGCCGAGCTTGCGGCTGGGCGACTTGTCGTTGTCCAGGAACATGGCGTTGGCCTGGTCGAGTGCGTCGGCCAGGACCCTGGCGCGCGCGTTGCCGGTGGTCTCGGCCAGGTGCTCGAGCGAGGCGGCCAGGGCCAGGAACTCGCCCAGCGAATCCCAGCGCAGGTAGTTCTCGGCGACGAATTGCTGCACGTGCTTGGGCGCGCTGCCGCCGGCGCCGGTCTCGAACAGGCCGCCGCCTGCCATCAGCGGCACGATCGACAGCATCTTCGCGCTGGTGCCCAGCTCCATGATCGGGAACAGGTCGGTGAGGTAATCGCGCAGCACGTTGCCGGTCACCGAGATGGTGTCCTGACCCTTGCGGATGCGCTCGAGCGAGAACTTCATCGCGTCGATCGGCGACAGGATGCGGATATCCAGTCCGTTGGTGTCGTGGTCCCCGAGGTAACGCTCGACCTTGGCGATCACCTGCGCGTCGTGGGCGCGCGCCGGATCCAGCCAGAACACCGCCGGGGTGCCGGACAGGCGCGCGCGGGTTACCGCGAGCTTCACCCAATCCTGGATCGGCGCGTCCTTGGTCTGGCACATGCGCCAGATGTCGCCGGCCGCGACCTGGTGCTCCATCAGCACCTTGCCCGCAGCGTCGACCACGCGCACGGTCCCCGCGGTGGCGAGCTTGAAGGTCTTGTCGTGCGAACCGTATTCCTCGGCCTTCTGCGCCATCAGGCCGACGTTGGGCACGCTGCCCATGGTCGCCGGATCGAACGCGCCGTTGGCCTTGCAATCCTCGATCACCGCCTCGTAGATGCCGGCGTAGCTGCGATCCGGGATCACCGCCTTGGTGTCCTGCAGTTCGCCCTTCGCGTTCCACATCTTGCCGGAGTCGCGGATCATCGCCGGCATCGACGCGTCGACGATCACGTCGCTGGGCACGTGCAGGTTGGTGATGCCCTTGTCCGAGTTGACCATCGCCACGCCCGGCCGCTGCGCGTACAGCGCCTCGATGTCTGCCTTGATTTCCGCCCGCTTCGCCTCCGGCAGCGCGCCGAGGTTGGCATACAGGTCGCCGATGCCGTTGTCGGCGTTGAAACCGATCGCCGCCAGCTCCGCGGCATGCTTTTCGAGCACGGGGCCGTAGAACGCGCGCACCGCGACGCCGAACATGATCGGGTCGGAGACCTTCATCATCGTCGCCTTCAGGTGCAGCGAGAACAGCACGCCCTGCGCCCTGGCGTCCTCGATCTGCCCGGCGATGAACTTCGCCAGCGTGGCGGTGCGCATCACCGACGCATCGATCACTTCACCGGCCTTGAGCGCGAGCTTGTCCCTGAGCACGGACACCGCACCGTCGGCGCCGGCGAACTCGATGCGCACGCTACCGGCATTGGCCCGGGTCAGCGACTGCTCGCTGCCGTAGAAGTCATCGCCGGCCATGTGCGCGACGTGCGACTTCGAATCTGCGCTCCACTTGCCCATGCGATGCGGATGCTTGCGCGCGTACGCCTTGACCGAGGCCGGCGCGCGGCGGTCCGAATTGCCTTCGCGCAGCACCGGATTGACCGCGCTGCCCTTGACCTTGGCGTAGCGCGGATCGGATGCCTCGGGGATCGGATGGCCCTGCGCCTGCAGTTCGGCGACCGCGGCCTCGAGCTGCGGCTGCGACGCGCTGATGTTGGGCAGCTTGATGATGTTGGCTTGCGGCGTGGTCGCCAGCTTGCCGAGCTCGGCGAGGTCGTCGGGAACCTGCTGGGCCGCGGAGAGCAATTCCGGGAACTGGGCGAGGATGCGGCCGGAGAGCGAGATGTCGCGGGTTTCGACCGCGACGCCCGCGGTGGCCGCGTAGGCCGCGACGATCGGCAGCAGCGAGCGGGTCGCCAGCGCGGGCGCCTCGTCGGTGAGGGTGTAGAGGATCGTCGGGCTGTCGGACATGGTGGGCTCGCGTCGGGGCGGGCCCACCATTGTATTGCCGTCGCGGCTACTGGATATCGAACTCGCGGGTCTGCACGACCATGCCGCCGCTGGAGATCTCCAGCTTGTACTGGCCGGCCGGCCAGCCGTCCGGCTTGCTGATGCTGAAGTCGGTGGTCTGGGCGCCGGCCGGGACGACCTTGTCCTGGGTATCGACCACCTGGCCGTCCTGGTAGGTCCAGGTCGCGGTCAGGTTGCCGCCGACGGTGCCGTCGGTACCGACCGAGGCGTGGATGGTGTCGCCGGCGGCAAAGCTGCTACCCGGCACGGTGATGCGGTTGTCGGCGCCGACTTCGGTGCCCATGTCGACCGTGGTGACGGTCATGGCCGCCGGCACGGTCGGGGCCGGCGTGGTCGCGGCGGGCTCACTGCTCATCGGCGGCGGGGTGGTTGCGGTGGGATCGACCACCGGCTCGTCCTTCTTGCAGGACGCGACGGTCATGGCCGCGACGAGCGCGGCGAGGATGGTGATGCTCGAAATGTTGCGCTTCATGGGGAGCTCCTTTGGGGAAGGGGTCAGTCGTTGATCGAGGGCAGCTTGAGCACCTGGCCCGGATGGATCAGGTCCGGGTCGTCGAGCTGGTCGCGGTTCGCGTCGAAGATCGCGTTCCAGAGGCTGGCCTTGCCGTAATGCTTCTGCGCGATCGCCGACAGCGTGTCGCCCTTCAGGACGGTGTAGGTGCCGGCGTCATCCGACGTGCCCGCGGGAGCGGTGTCGACGTTTCCGCGCACGTTCGAAAAATCGGCGTCGCGCTTGCCCGCCGGCACGGTGTCGGCCTTGCCCTGCACGTTGGAGAAGTCGGCCTTGCCGCCGCCGCCCGCGCTTGCGCTGGGCCGCAGCGAAAGCTCGCCAGGGTCCTTGGGGTTCTGTGGTGACATGGATTGCGCTCCTGCGCCGTGGGGTGGCGGCAGGCTCGCATCGTCAGCGTGAAGGCAACATGGTGCCGACGTGATGGACGTATTCAGCTACTGCCGGAGGTCGCGCGTCGCAGTCGGCGCGGCGCGATCGTGCGTCGTGCGCCAGGGATTGATGTCGAGCCCGCCGCGACGGGTATAGCGCGCTTCCACCGCCAGCGACTGCATGCCGCAGTGTGTGCGCAGGTCGGTGAAGATGCGTTCGACGCACTGCTCGTGGAACTCGGCGTGGTCGCGGAACGACACGAGGTAGCGCAGCAGGCCGGCGCGATCGACGCGCGGGCCGCGATAGGCGATGCGCACGCTGGCCCAGTCGGGCTGGCCGGTGACCGGGCAGTTGGACTTGAGCAGGTCCGAGCGCAGCACCTCTTCGACGATGCCGTCGTCGTCGGCGTGCAGGTAACCGGGATTCGGCGGCCCGTAATCGTCGATGTCGAGATCCAGGGTGTCGAGCAGGAAGCCATCGGGCATGAAGCCGGCGCCCGCATCCGCGGCGATGGGTGGCAGGCCTTCGCCCACCTCGACGTCGCCGCCAGCGGCCAGCGACAGGTCGGCGGCGATGCGCGCGCGCACTTCGCCGGCGTCGCCGAAGCGGGTGCCGTTGAACGAGTTCAGGTAGAGCTTCAGCGACTTGGATTCGACCAGGCGCGGCGTGCTTGCCGGCACGCTGAAGGTGAACGTTGCCACCACGGGCTTGCCGCGCGCGTCCAGCCACGACACTTCATAGGCATGCCAGCGGTCGGCGCCGGTGAACGGCAGCGCCGCGCCGTCCTCCAGCCCGAGGCCGTCGCGGCCGTGCGCGCGTGGAATCGGGAACAGCAGGGTGGCGTCGTACTCGCGCGGGTAGTCGACGTGGCGTCCGAGGGGCAGGTCGTGTTCGTGGTCGTGGGGCATGCCGGGGGTCCTGCTGCTTCAGCCGCGGTGTTCGAGCGCCAGGTATTCGGCCGAGCGCATCTCGATCAGGCGCGAGGCGGTGCGCTCGAAAGCGCCAACCAGGCGCTCGCCGGTGTACAGGCCGGTCGGCGCGGCGTCCGCGCTGCACACCAGGTTGACGTGGCGGTCGTAGAGCTCGTCGACCAGGGTGACGAAGCGGCGCGCGGCATCGTCTTCGTGCGCGCCCATCACCGGTATCCCGCCGAGCAGCAAGGTGTGGAACTCGCGCGCGATCTCGATGTAGTCGGCGGCCGCGCGCGGTCCTTCGCACAATGCGCTGTAGTCGAACCAGGCCATGCCCTCGGTGCGAGCGCGCACCGGGATGCGCCGGCCCTCGAGCACGATGCCGGCATTGCGGTGGCCGTCGTCGCCACCGAGCTCCTGCCAGCGTTGCTCCAGCCAGGCATCGGAGCCGGCGTCGAGCGGTTGCCGGTACACCGGTGAACGGGTCAGCGCGCGCAAGCGGTAATCGTGCGGACTGTCCAGGTGCAGCACGGCGCACTGGCGCTCGATCATGTCGATCGCCGGCAGGAAGCGCGCGCGCTGCAGTCCGTCCTTGTACAGGCCGGACGGCTCGATGTTGGAACTGGTCACCAGCACGACGCCCTCGGCGAACAGGCGCTCGAGCAGGCGTGCCAGCAGCATCGCGTCGCCGATGTCGGTGACGAAGAATTCGTCCAGCACCAGGACCCGCAGCTTCGAGCCCCAGTCGCGGGCGACCAGCGCCATCGGGTCGCGCTGCCCGGCATGCACGCGCAGCTGCTCGTGGACCGAGCGCATGAAGCGATGGAAATGGGTGCGGCGCTTGCCCTCGATCGGCAGCCCGTCGAAATTCAGCCCTTCGAAAAACAGGTCGATCAGGAAGGTCTTGCCGCGGCCGACGCCGCCCCACAGGTACAGCCCGCGCGGTGGGTCCGGCCGCTTGCCGAGCAACCGCCCAAGCCAGCCGGTTTCACCGGACACCAGCAGCGCGGCGTGGATCCGGTCGAGTTCCTGCAGCGGGGCGTGCTGCGCCGGATCGTCCAGCCAGTCGCCTCGGGCAACGCCCTCGGAGTAGCGCTGCGACGGCAGCGGCGCGCCCGCTTCAGTCATGGCCATCAGCCATGCGGCAACCAGCCCTTGATGCCGTTGCGGATCGCGCCGCGCAGGTCGACCAGCTTGCGGTGGAAGAAGTGGCTGGTGTCGGGCATGCGCAGCAGCTGCGGCGGTTGCGGCAGCGATTCCACCCAGGCCTGCACGGCTTCGGCGTCGACGATCTCGTCGGCGTCGCCCTGCACCACCAGCCAGGGGCACGACGGTGGCACGATCGACTTGAAGTCCCAGCTGCGGCCAACCGGCGGTGCGATCGAGAGCAGGGCGGAAGGTTGCAGCTCGGCCGCCATGCGCAGCGACACGTAGGCGCCGAAGCTGAAGCCGGCCAGCCACAGCGCCGCATCGGGACGCTGCGCGCGAACCCAGGCCACCACCGCGCGCAGGTCGTCGCTTTCGCCGTCGCCGTCGTCGAAGCTGCCTTCGGAAGCGCCGACACCGCGGAAGTTGAAACGCACCGTGTCCGCGCCGCACTCGCGCAGGGCGCGGGCAGCCATGGTCACGACCTTGTTGTGCATGCTGCCGCCCTCGGTGGGCAGCGGATGGCAGATCACCGCCACGATCGGGCGTGGCTTCTCGGCGCGGTCGACCGCAACCTCGAGCACGCCGGCGGGGCCGGCGAGTTGCAGTGCGGAGGATTCAGCGGGGAAAGCGGGCGAAGTCACCCGCCCATGATACCTACCGCCCCGTGTAGGGCCGAGCCAAACTCGGCTACAGCTGGGAGAGCATCCAGTCGACGGTTGCGATGACCTGCTCGTCGGTGAGTGCCGGGTTGCCGCCCTTGGGCGGCATCACCCCACCGTCGGGACCGGTGTAGCCGTCGATGGCATGCCGGTGCAGCACGTCGACGCCCTGGGCCATGCGCGCGGTCCAGTGGGCCGCATCCAGGGTCGGGGCATTGGCCACCCCGGTGGTGTGGCAACCGGTGCACAGGTTGTTGTAGATCACCGCGCCGTCCAGGGTGCCGCCGTAGGCGACCTGCGAAGCGGCGGCGGCGGTCGCGGCTGCCGCGGCGGCGGCCTGGGCCGCGGCACCGGTGGTGCCGGCATAGACCGCGCCGACCGGCGCGATCCGGGCCTGCTCGCGGGCTTGCGCCCGGGGCGAGACTTCCGGCGGGATCACCCCGTTGAGGTAGCTGGAGAACAGGATCAGGCCCAGCGTGACCACCGACAGGAAGGCCAGCACCATCGAGAAACGCTTCAGGAAGTCCAGGTCGTAGTTGCGCATCTGATCGTGGGGGCTCCGGAAAATCAGACCGATTATTCCAGATCGCCTGACCCAAAGCGAATTGCCGGGCGGCCCGCGGGGTACCCGCGGGCGGGCCGGCTCAGCGCGATTCGAGACCGAGGGCAGCGGCGATGTCGCTCCAGGAAACGTACTTGTAGTTCTGGTTGCCGACCGGCATCACGTTGCGGCCGTCCTGCGCCACCATCGCCCCGTGCTCGAAGCCCGGCCCCAGGTCGAGGCTGCTTACGTCCAGGCCATCGGTCTCGGAGATGCCGTCGATCCCGGCGCCGGCGTCGGCCACCACCGCGAACGAACCCAGGTATTCCCGGGGCGCTTCGCGCCGATACACCGCATAGGTGTCGTTGCCCTGGCTGGAGAGCACCAGGTAGCCGCGCCCGCCGCCGAGGTCGTACAGGCCGATGCCTTCCAGGTCGTCCTTCATCGCCGGGTTGCCATCCACCCGGGCGACGGCGGTCCGCGCGTCGCCGCCGTCGGGTTCGGCCGACAGCCGCCACAGGGCAATGTCCTCTTCATTGACGTAGAGCGTGCCGTTGGCATCGTCGGCCACGCAGCCTTCGGTCTGCGACTCGAACGCGAGCTCGCGCACCAGTTCGGCCCGGACCGTTCCGTTGCCGGCATCCTCCAGCCGCCACTGGCGCAGGCCGGTGTCGTCGCCGTTGACGAACACGTAGGTGCTGCCATCCCGCGCGCTGCGGTACATGCACAACCCATAGGGATCGACGTACCCGGTCGGCTGCAGGCCCGCAGCGACATCGACCAGCCGCCGGGCGACGGGATCCAGACGGTACAGCGAGATGCCGTCGTCGCTGCGGTTGCTGGCGGCCACCAGCACCACCGGCTCGCCACCCAACGGGAAATCTCCACGCAGGTCGACGTTGTTCATCTTGCCGTCGGCGAGGAACTGCACGACCTGGCCCTGCATGTCATACAGATAGAGTCCGGCCTTCTTGTCGGTGGCCACCACCAGGCTGGCAGCGGGATCCTGCGGATGGGCCCAGATCGCCGGGTCGTCGGCGGCGTCGCCGAAGCTCTTGGCGGGAACCGTCTCCACCCGCGCACGCACGATTGCCGGCGGCGGCACCGGCGCTGCCTGTGCCGGAACTGCGGCGGGCGCGGCCAGGCCGAGGACATCGGCTACCGCGGCCATCGACACCAGCTTGGTGCTGGAGGCATCCTCGTCGGCGACCAGCAGCAAGCCCGCCGGATAATCCCTACCGACGGCGGTGGCGGTGGCGAACAGCATGCCGGGCTCACCGACTGCCTCGCCGGTGCCGGGCGCGCCGACCCGGAAGCTGCCCAGGTAGGCACCGTCGCGTTCGCGATCGTAGGCGTTGATCCGGCCGGCAGTCGCGTCGGACGCCAGCAGCAACTGCCGGCCGGGCCCACCGTCGTAGACGGTGATGCCGCCGACCTCTTCCTCGATATTGCCCAGCAGCGGGCTGTCCACGACCGCGGCGGCGATGTCCGCTTCCGGGTCGGCCACCAGGCGCCAGATGCCTACGGTTTCCTCGCTGGCATAGACATGGCCGCTGTCGGCCGCGCATTGCTTGAGCGTGGACGGCACCTGGATCCGCCGCACCGGCCGGGCGTCGAGCCGTCCGTCGGCGCGCGCATGGATGACCAGCTGCTGGATCTCGCCGCCATCGCCGACCACGAAGGCATGCAGGGAATGGTCGAGCGGATGTTCGAACAGGCACACGCCCTCGCCGGCGAAGCCCAGCGCGATGGGCTGCACCGCGACCTCGGCGAGTTCGCCGTCGGGGCCGGCGCTGAACAGGCGCAGGAAGTTGCCGTTGCCATCGATCGCGGCCACCACGGTCAGCGCGCGATCGCCGAAGCGCGCGTCCTGGGCAACGGCGACGGACGCGACATCGCCGGCGGGCGTAGCCCCCAACCGCTTGCCGTCCAGGTCGTATCGCTCCAGGCCGGCCAGCTTGGCCGTGGCCAGGACCCAAGCCTTGCCCCCCGCGCGCACCAGCGCCGAGCCGTCGGTTTCGCCGCTGCCGGTGGCCTGGGTCTGCGCGGTCGCGCGGACCAGCGGGGCCGCGTCCCCGGGCTCATGGGCGAGGCCGTTGCCGGGCCTGCCCGCCAGGGCGACCAGGGCGGCTGCAAACACCAGCACCACGCGATTACGGGAAGTCATCCCTGTTGCCTCCAGTCGATTTCGCCTGCGCGGAAGGCGCGCGCGGCAGAAGATACACCATGTTGCACGAAATTTTCCAAATGAGTTGCAAATTGGAATCTTTGTTCGTAGTGTCGCCTCACGGCGACCCGGCGTGGCCGCCTTTTGGGGGAAAGTCCTCGGGAGGGACTGGTCATGCAAAAGCTGAAACGCGACCTGCTTGCGGTGATGATTGCATCCGCCTTGCTACCCGCCGGCACTACGCTGGCGCAGGAATCCACGCCCGCAGCGCAGGTGCCGGCACCTGCGACGCAGGAAGAACCGAAAACGCTGAAGGGCATCGTCGTCGCGGGCGAAATCGAGTATCGCAACCGCACCGAGACGGCCGCACCGGAGCTGGTGTACGACCAGCAGTTCTTCGAGGACTTCGAGCCGGTCTCGGTCGGCGACCAGTTGCGACGGGTCCCCGGTGTCGCCTTCACCAGCGACATCGGAGAGTCCGACGCGCCGCAACTGCGCGGCCTGGGCAACGGCTACACCCAGGTACTGGTCAATGGCCGGCCGATCCCCGGCGCCGGCAACGACCGCACCGTCTTCGTCGACCGCATCCCGGCCGAGATCGTCGACCGGATCGAGATCATCCGTTCGCCCGGCGCCGACATCGACAGCCAGGGCGTGGGCGGCACCATCAACATCATCCTCAAGGACGGCGCCACGCTGCCGCCGGGGATGATCCTGCGCGCCGGCGTCACCCACGACGTCGACAATGGCAAGCAGCGCGGCAACTTCGCGGTGTCGACCTCGGGTGGCAACGATGCAGGCGACGTCTTCTACTCGCTCACGCTCGACGCGCAGGAGCGGTTCAACAACAAGGACGTCGTCGAGGAGGTGTTCGAGGAGGATTCGGCCGGATTCGCCGAGGAGGTCGCAAGCGGGGGCATGGGCCGCAGCCTGCAGCAATGGGACGATCCCTCGCAGTCGGTGGCGGTGGAGCGCACCGAGGAGCAGGACTGGCGCGACTCGCGCGACGTCAGCTTCAACGGCGACGTGACCTGGAACATCGACATGGATTCGAGCCTGCGGCTCGACGCGTTCTACTTGAGCACCGCCCGCGACGAGCACCAGGACACGGTGGTGTACGAGGGCGACGGCAGCGTCGGCGGACTCGACCTCGAGAACCCGGAGCTCGAGTTCCAGGACGCGGACTTCAACCAGGACAGCTGGGGCGTCACCGGCCTGTACGAACGAACGCTCAGCGACGTCTCCAGCATCAAGCTCGATGCCAGCTACACCAATTTCGTCGACGACAGCACCGAACTGACGTATGCGGACACGCCCGACGCCCTGGTCGAACGCGAAGTCGTCGACGCGGACGACAGCGAATGGATGCTGGGCGGATCCTATACCCGTGAGCTGCCCGGCTGGGCCGCCAACGGCGCGCAGCTGAAGATCGGCTTCTCGGCCAAATGGAAGGATCGCGACTACGGCCTGTTCCTGGAGGAAGACCTCGACGAGGACGACTATGGCGGCAGCGATGGCCGCTTCATGTACTCCGAGGACCGCTTCGACGTCTACGGACTGGTCAAGTGGAACCTGTCGCCGTCGGTGATCCTCGAAACCGGCGTGCGCGCCGAAAGCACCAGGACCACGCAACAGTTCCAGACCGTGTTTTCCGAGGGCGGCGTCGCCCAGGAAACCGAGTCGGGCAGCGCAGACAACAGCGTGTTCATGCTCAACCCGTCCGCGCACCTGCAGTGGAAGCTGACCGACACCGACCAGCTGCGCTTCAGCGTGGCCAAGACCGTCCGCCGGCCCGCCATCGACCAGCTGGTTCCGGCGCTCTCGCTCGAATCGCCCGGCGACGAGGATGTCACCGTCGGCAACCCCGACCTGGACTTCGAAACCTCGATCGGCATCGATCTCGGCTACGAGCACCGCATCGGCACGCGCGGCGTGCTCGGCTTCAACGTGTTCACGCGCGACATCAGCGACCTGATCGCGCTGGTCAACACCGGCGACCCGGTGTCCACGCTGGGGCTGGATCCGGACGACTATCCCGGCGGCCTCTACAGCTATCGCAACATCGGCGATGCGAAGACGCATGGCTTCGAATTCGACCTGTCCACGCCGCTGGACATGATCGGGCTGGACGAGACCGGCGTGTTCGCCAACTACACCCGGCTCTGGTCCGAGCGCGCCAATCCCGCCGGTACCGGCGACATCCGCGTCGACTACCAGCCGACCTACGTCTATAACGCCGGCCTCACCCAGAACTTGCCGTCACTCGATGCCAGCTTCGGCTTCAGCTACCAGAAGCAAGGTGAATCGCGCTTCGTCACTTTCGGCGAGATCGAAAGCCAGCTGTACGACGGAAACCTCGAGGTGTTCTTCGAGAAGCGCGTGGGAGACAACGTCGTCCTGCGCCTGACCGGCAACAACCTGCTCGATGCCGACAGCAGGCAGGCCGAGGCCGGCTTCGACGGCGACAGCGGCGAGGAGATCCTGGAAAACCAGGGGGCCTACGTGGTCGATGCCTACGAGGTCGAGCGCGAGAACTCGTCGCCGCGCTGGACGCTGACCTTGCGCGTGGTGTTCTGACCGGCAGTCAGGGCCTGCACACCTGGCCGCTGCGTGCCGATTCAGCGGCCGCTTCGGCCAGGGCCAGCGCCGCCACGCCATCGTCGTAGCCCACGGCGGGCGTGGCGCCGTCGAGGACCTCGACGAAGTGATCCATCTCGCGACGGTAGGCCTCGGCGTAACGGTCGAGGAAGAAGTTGCGGAACCGGTCGCTGGCCGCGCCTTGCGCGGTCCATGCCTGGACCGTGGTCTCGCGCACGTTGTCCACGCGCAACATCCCGGCGGAACCATAGGCTTCGATCCGCTGGTCGTAGCCGAATCCGGAGCGCCGGCTGTTGGCGATCACGCACAGGCGGCCACTGGCGGTGCGCAGCAGCGTGCGCGCCGTGTCGACGTCGCCGAGGCGGCCGATCTCCGGGTCCACCAGGCAGCTGCCGCGGGCGAAGACTTCCACCGGCTCTTCGCGCAGCAGCCATCGCGCCATGTCGAAGTCGTGGATCGCCATGTCCTTGAACAATCCGCCCGACACGGCCACGTACGCCGGCGGCGGCGGTGAAGGATCGTTGGAAGTGATCTGCAGGCTTTCCAGCACGCCGACTTCGCCGGCGTGCAGCCGCGATTCCAGCGCGGCGAAGTGCGGGTCGAAGCGGCGGTTGAAACCCAGCAACAGCCGCGCACCGGACAACACCCTGGCGGCACCGCGCGCGCGCGCCAGGTCCTGGTCGACCGGCTTCTCGCAGAACACCGCCTTGCCGGCCTGGACTGCGCGCAGGCTGTACTCCAGGTGCGTATCGGTGGCGCTGGCGATGACCACGCCGGCGATCGCGGGATCCGCGAGGACCTGTTCGAGGGAGCTGACGCGGCTGCCGCATTCGCCGGCCAGCGCGCTGGCGGCGCCTTCCTGCGGATCGACGATGGCCGCCAGCGCCAGGCGCGGGTGGGCGCAGGCGTTGTGGGCGTGGATGCGGCCGATGCGGCCGGCACCAATGAGCGCGATGTTGTGCATGCGATTTCCTTCAGGGAGCCACGCGGAGGTCGACGGCGGCGCCGGAGCGCGCCGAGCGTGCGCAGGCATCGGCCAGCGTAAGCGCGGCGGCGCCATCGGCATAACCGACCGCAGGCGCTGCGCGGCCGTGCACCACCTCGGCGAAATGATCGATCTGGGCCCGATACGCGTCGGCGTAGCGATGCTGGAAGTCGGGCAGGATTGGCGCTCCGCGGCTGCCGGCATCGGTCAGCGCCACCACCCGGTCGTGATCGACGTTGCCGGCGGCAAGCCGGCCGTCGGCGCAGAACGCCTCGATCCGCTGGTCGTAGCCGCAGCCGCTGCGCCGGGTGTTGGAGATCACGCACAGGCGGCCGCCGGGCGTGCGCAACAGAATCCGCGCGGTGTCGACGTCGCCGAGCCGGCCGATCTCCGGATCCACCAGGCAGCTGGCCATCGCGAACACCTCGCAGGGCTCTTCGCCGAGCAGCCATCGCGCCATGTCGAGATCGTGGATGGTGAAGTCCAGGAACAGCCCGCCGCTGTTGGGAATGAAGCCTGGCGGTGGCGCGGCCGGATCGTGGCTTACCAGGTGCAGGGTCTCCAGCGCGCCCACTTCGCCGGATGCCAGGCGCTCGCGCAGGGCGCGGAACTGGAGATCGAAACGGCGGTTGAAGCCGAGCAGGAAGCGCGATCCGTCGAACAGCGGCTGCGCTTCGCTCACCTGTGCCAGGTCCAGGCCGATGGGCTTTTCGCAGAACACCGCCTTGCCGGCGCGGACCGCCGCCAGCGCGTGTTCCAGGTGCTTGTCGGTGGTGCTGCAGACCAGCACCCCGCCCACTTCGGGATCGGCAAGCGCCTGCTCCAGGGTCGCGACCTCGGCCCCGGTGCGCGCCACCATGGCGGCTGCGGCCTCGGCCCGGGCATCGACGACGTACTTCAGGCGCAGGCCTGGATGGGCTGCGGCGTTGGGGCCGTGAACCTGGCCCATGCGCCCGGCACCCACCAGGGCGGTGGCGATCTGCTCCAATGTCGTCTCCCCGGCGGGGATCCGCCGCGGATAGAATATTTGTTCTGTTTGATAATTCAATAGAACCGACGGGATGGCCGTCGCGAGGAGAGGTCGATGGCTGGACCCAGGAAGGTTCCGGGGAGCGTGGAGGAACTGCGGGCCGCGATCCTCGACCAGTACGAATCGCTGAGCAAGCGGCTCAAGCAGATCGCGCGCTACGTGCTCGACGAACCCAGCGCGGTGGCGCTGGAGACCGTGGCCGTGCTCGCCGAGCGCACCGGGGTGCAGCCGTCGGCGATCGTGCGTTTCGCCAAGCACTTCGGTTTCGATGGCGCCAGCCAGATGCAGCGCCTGTTCGTCGACGGGCTGCTGGGCAGCGTGCCGCAAGGCTACGGCGAGCGTGTGCGCGAGTTCACCCGCGAGGTCGACAGCAAGCAGGTCGGCGACCCGGGTCAGGTGCTGGCCGAGTTCGTCGAGGGCAACGTGCTGGCGCTGGAGAACCTCGGCAAGACGATTCGCGGCGAGGACATGGCGCACGCGGTCAAGTTGATCACCGACGCGGACACCGTGCACGTGGCGGGCTTCCGCCGCTCGTTCCCGGTGGCCGCGTACCTGGCGTACTCGCTGCACCAGGCCGACAAGCGCACGGTGCTGGTCGACAACGTCGGCGGCATGGCGATGCAGCAGGTGCATTCGCTGTCGCCGCGCGACCTGCTGGTGGCGGTGAGCTACCACCCGTACGCGGAGGAGTCGGTGCACCTGGTCGAGGCCGCGGTCGCGCGCGGCTGCAAGGTGTTGACGCTCACCGACAGCCTGGTGAGCCGGGTGGCCAAGCCGGCGACGCAGGTGCTGCAGGTGCGCGAAGCCGAAATCCGCAAGTTCCGTTCGCTCTCGGTGTCGATGTGCCTGGCGCAGGCGCTGGTGATCTCCTACGCCTTCGCCAATCCGCCCCCGACCAAAATGAAATGAATGTTGCATTTTTAGAACAGAAAGAATATATGTTGCAGGATCAGGGGGCGCGTCTGCCCAGCGCCGGGGAAAGGCCTGCATGGTGGCGGAACAGCAAATCGATCTAGTCGCCATCGGACGGTCCTGCATCGACCTGTATGGCGAGCAGGTCGGTGGGCGCCTGGAGGACATGCGCTCGTTCGCCAAGTACGTGGGCGGCAGCCCGACCAACACCGCCATCGGCGCCGCCCGCCTGGGCCTGCGCAGCGCACTCCTGACCCGGGTCGGCGCGGACCATTTCGGCCGCTACATCCGCGAGCAGCTCGCGCGCGAAGGCGTCGATGTCCGCGGCGTGGGTGAAGACCCGGAGCGCCTGACCGCGCTGGTGTTCCTCGGCATCCGCGACCAGGACAACTTCCCGCTGATCTTCTATCGCGAGGATTGCGCGGACATGGCGCTGCTGCCGGCGCACGTGGACGAAGGCCTGGTCGCGAGCGCCGGCGCGGTGCTGGTCAACGGCACCCACCTGTCGCGCGGCAACGTGTTCGATGCCTCGCTGCGCGCCTGCACGATCGCGCGCGCCAACGGCGGCAAGGTCGTGTTCGACATCGATTACCGCCCGGTGCTGTGG